>NZ_CP199753.1:2382500-2717500 GCF_052655985.1 Alishewanella sp. HL-SH05 | reverse complement strand
CACCTAAAGTGGTGTCTTTACGCGGTTTCACGCGCTTTAGCGGCGATTTCCCATTAACAGCGGGTATGACACTGGGTAACCTGTTACAAGCCGGTTTTGACCTAGACCAATTTGCTGACAAAAACTATGCGCTATTAGCACGTTTTAACAGTGAAACGGTTAAAACCAGCGTGCAAGTGGTGTCGTTAGCAAACCCAAACAGTCTGGCCATTCCGTTACAAGCGTTAGACAAGCTGTATGTGTTTTCAATGACAGAGCCGCGTGAACCCGTTATCGAAAACCTAGTGGCTCGCTTATTACAGCAAGCCGATAAAACCACCCCACAATTGGTAGTAAATATTGAGGGCGATGTGCGCTTTCCGGGGCAATACCCTTTAACCCGTGATATGTCGGCAGCAGACTTAATAGAAGTGGCCGGTGGCTTTCGCGAGTCTAGCTATGCAGTAAGTGCCGAATTAACCCGTCGTAGTACCGACGGCAGTTCAAACTTTACCACCAACCATCAAATTTTAGAATTAACAAAGGCCGCGAGCACTGCACTTAACCCACTAGATACCTTGCAAATTAAGCGCATCCCAGAATGGCGCGACAGCAACACGGTAAAATTGGTGGGCGAAGTGCGTTTCCCCGGCACCTACACGGTTAAGCGCGGCGAGCGTTTAGCTGATGTGATTAACCGCGCTGGCGGCTTTACTAGCATTGCCCAACCCGAAGCTACCGTATTTAGCCGCGCCAGTATTCGCGCAAACGAACAACGGCAATTAGAGGCCTTGCGTTTAGGGTTGCAACAGCAACTGGCGGCCGAGGCGGTTACCTCAGAGAGTGGCGCTACATCTGTTGCTGATGCCGAAGCACTTTCTACCAAATTGAATGAAACTCAAGCCGTAGGGCGCTTAGTGATAGATATGAACGCAGCCTTAGCCGGTAACAATGGTCAAAACATTGAGCTAGAAGATGGCGACGAAATATTTATCCCGCAATTGCGCAATGCCATAAGCATTATTGGCGAGGTGCATAGCCCCTCAAGCCATGTATTTACTGCCGGTTTAAGCGTACAAGATTACTTAACCCGTGCTGGTGGCTTTAAGCAACGTGCTGACAAAGACGCCGTATATGTTATAAAAGCCGATGGTAGCGTTATGAACCGCAGCAGCAGTTGGTTTGCCATTAACGATAACCGCTTAGAACCAGGCGACACTATAGTGGTGCCGTTAGATACCGAGTACAAAGACGGTATCACCATTTGGGCAACCGCCACACAAATTATTTATAATAGTGCAGTGGCTATCGCGGCGATTGCAACGCTGTAGTGTTTAGTAGTGACCAGTGACCAGTGACCAGTGACCAGTTGCCCTTGGCAACAGTGACAGGCTCAAAAAGCCAAGTCACCGCTGTCGCAGCCAGCTAGTTACCGCTTCCAAAGGAAGCCAGTTACTGGCCTGTAAGGCCTAGTAACTGTTCACACAGCGAACTCGTCACTGCTCTACAACTGTTACCGCCGGTAAAACCGGCTAGTGACCGCTTCCATAGGAAGCTAGTTACCGGCCTAAAAGGCCTAGTCATTGTTCGCGCAGCGAACTCGTCACTGCTCTAAAACCGTTACCGCTGCCGCAAGCAGCCAGTAACCGCTGGTATAGCCAGCTAGTCACCGGCCTAAAGGGCCGAGTCACTGTTCGCAAAGCGAACTAGTTACTACTTAACAGCCGTTACCGCTGCCAAGGGCAGCAAGTGACCGCTGGCTTTGCCAGCTCGTTACCGCTCGCGCAGCGAGCTTGTTACCCTAAAGGAATACCATGACTGAAAATGCTCAACCCGCCCACGCTGCCGACGACGAAATAGACCTCCGCGATCTTTTTTGTGCTATATGGCAAGGTAAGTGGATAATTTCTGCCACTACTTTTGTGTTTGCCGTATTGGCAGTAATTTACGCGCTAAGTTTACCCAATATTTATAAAAGCGAAGCGTTACTTTCACCGGTAAGCCAAGAGGGGGGCTTAAGTATTCCCGGCCAATTAGGTGGCTTAGCTGCCCTGGCTGGTGTTAACTTGGGTGGCGGTGCCAGTGATAAAACTACCTTAGCCATAGAGGTTTTAAAAAGCCGTGATTTTATTGGCCGCTTTATTGAAAAGTACGATTTATTTGTACCGGTAATGGCGGCTGAAGGTTGGAGCCTTGGCAGTAACGCTTTAAAAATTGATGGCGATATTTATAACAACGAGACTCAAGAATGGGTGCGCGAAGCAAAAGCGCCTTTTTCACCTAAACCGAGTATTCAAGAAACCTACACTGAATTTATGAAGCTGTTAAGCGTGTCGCAAGATAAAACCAGCGGTATGGTAAAACTCAGCGTGCAGCATTATTCGCCTTATCTTGCTAAAGAATGGGCTGACAAGTTAGTGCTCGAAATAAACGAAGATATGCGTAACCGCGAACTCGCCGAAGCGCAGCGCAGCATCAGCTACTTAAACGAGCAGATTGCCCAAACAAACCTAGCAGATGCTAGAACCATGTTGTTTTCTTTAGTAGAAGAGCAAACCAAAACCTTAATGCTAGCGAATGTACGTAGCGAATATGTGTTCAAAACCGTTGATCGTGCTGTTGTGGCAGAGAAAGAAGCTAAACCAGCGAGAGCTTTAATTTGTATTCTAGCGGTTATGCTGGGCGGTATGTTGTCGGTATTAGTGGTATTGATTCGTTATTTCAATAATAAAAGTTCAGGCAATAAATTATGAAAATTTTAGTGACAGGTGGCGCAGGTTTCATAGGCTCTGCAGTGGTACGTCATATTATTAATCAGACCACTGATATCGTAGTTAACGTTGATAAACTAACTTATGCTGGCAATCTGAATTCGGTAGCGGCTGATGCTCATAATGAGCGTTACTTATTTGAACAAGCTGATATTTGTAACGCTGCTACTATGCAGGCATTATTTGCTAAGTATCAGCCCGATGCTGTAATGCACTTAGCTGCAGAGAGTCATGTAGACCGTTCTATCGATGGGCCAGCGGCCTTTATTGAAACCAATATTGTAGGTACTTACACCTTATTAGAAGCGGCACGCAGCTATTGGAAGGAATTGCCGCAAGAACGCAAAGCGGCCTTTCGCTTTCACCATATTTCAACCGATGAAGTATATGGCGATTTGCATGGTACTGATGATTTATTCACTGAGACAACGCCTTACGCACCAAGCAGCCCATATTCTGCCAGTAAAGCCAGTTCAGACCATTTAGTTCGTGCTTGGCAGCGCACTTATGGTTTACCAGTAATAGTTACTAACTGCTCCAATAACTACGGACCCTATCATTTTCCGGAAAAACTGATACCGTTGATTATTCTAAATGCGTTAGCGGGCAAGCCACTGCCGGTATACGGTAAAGGTAACCAAATACGTGACTGGCTATATGTAGAAGACCACGCACGTGCGCTTTACAAAGTCGTGACCGAAGGTGTAGTAGGTGAAACCTACAACATTGGTGGCCACAACGAAAAACAAAATATCGAAGTAGTACATGCTATTTGTGAGCTTATGGACGAATTTGCACCAATGCACGAGCGCGGTTACCCGCTAAACACTCATCACTCATCACTCATCACTCACGTAACGGATCGCCCCGGCCATGACCTGCGCTATGCCATAGACGCCAGCAAAATTGAGCGTGAGTTAGGCTGGAAGCCAGCAGAAACCTTTGAATCTGGTTTGCGTAAAACAGTGCAGTGGTATTTAGATAATAAAGAGTGGTGGCAGGCAGTGCTTGATGGTAGTTATCAGTTAGAGCGTTTAGGGCAAGGAGGTTAATAGATGAAGGGAATTATTCTGGCAGGTGGATCTGGTACGCGCTTGTATCCGATTACCATGGGAGTATCTAAGCAGTTATTGCCGGTTTATGATAAGCCTATGATTTATTACCCTTTATCGGTGTTAATGCTTGCAGGTATTCGTGAAGTTTTAATTATTACTACTCAAGAAGATCAGCCAGCTTTTAAACGTTTATTAAAAGATGGCTCCCAGTTTGGTATTAGCATTAGTTATGCAGCACAACCAAACCCGGACGGCCTTGCTCAAGCTTTTATTATCGGCGAACACTTCATTGGTAAGGATGATGTCTGTTTGGTGTTAGGTGATAACATCTATTATGGTCAGGGCTTTACGCCAAAGTTGAAAGAAGCTGTCAGAAAAGCGAAAGAGGGCCTCGGAGCTACGGTTTTTGGTTATCAAGTGAAAGATCCTGAGCGCTTCGGTGTGGTGGAGTTTGATATTGATATGAAAGCCATTTCAATTGAAGAGAAACCTACTGAGCCCAAATCGCATTTTGCCGTTACCGGTTTGTATTTTTATGATAACAGGGTAATTGAAATAGCAAAAAAAGTTGTGCCAAGCAAAAGGGGCGAGTTAGAAATTACCTGTGTAAACAACGCTTATTTAGAATTAGGTGAACTGAACGTAGAGTTATTGGGCCGAGGTTTTGCTTGGTTAGATACTGGAACACATGAGAGCTTATTAGAAGCTGCACAATTTGTTGAAACCCTTGAGAAACGCCAAGGGTATAAAGTTGCTTGTTTAGAAGAGATTGCCTTTAACCGGGGCTGGCTAAGTAAAGAACAGTTAGAGGTAACAGGCAAACTAATGAGTAAGAATAGTTATGGTCAATATTTGCTGGAAGTTGCTGAAGGAAAGCTATGAGTCTTATTAAATTTATAGAACTAAATCAACGCGGTGATGAGCGTGGTTATTTAACTGTAATAGAGGCACAAAACAATATACCATTTAATATAAAGCGAGTTTACTTCCTGACCTCACTTTCTCCCGATTTGCCACGCGGGTTTCATGCGCATAAGGAGCTTGAGCAGCTAGCAGTTTGTCTTGTAGGTAGTTGTAAAGTGATGCTAGACAACGGAAAAGTTAAAGAGTGGGTGACTTTAGACTCTCCAAGTAAAGCACTTAGGATAGAACCTAGAATATGGCATGAAATGCACGACTTTAGTAAAGATTGTGTTTTTCTAGTGGTTGCAAGTGATTTCTACGACGAAACAGATTATATCCGTGATTATCAGTTATTTTTAGAACAGGCGAAACAATGAGTTTTATTCATCAACTAGCTGATGTTGCCAAATGTCAAATAGATGTTGGTACTAAAGTTTGGCAATTTGTTGTTATTCTTAAAGGTGCTGTTATTGGAAAAGACTGTAATATTTGTGCCCATTGTTTAATTGAAGGTGATGTGACTATTGGTGACAACGTTACCGTTAAATCAGGCGTACAGTTATGGGATGGAACTCGCATTGGTAATAATGTGTTTATTGGTCCAAATGTCACCTTTACTAACGATGTATTTCCAAGATCAAAAGAATACCCAGAAAGCTTTACCGGTATAACCATTAAAAATTTTGCAAGTATCGGTGCGAATGCAACAATACTTCCGGGTGTCACTATAGGTGAGTCAGCGATGATTGGTGCTGGCTCCGTTGTAACTAAAGATGTTCCAGCCAAAGCTGTAGTTGTTGGAAATCCTGCAAAAATCATCAGGTTTATAGAATGATCCCATTTTTAGATTTAAAGCAAGTTAACGCAGTATATCGTGAAGAAATGTTGGCCGCTGCTAGCCGAGTAATCGATTCAGGTTGGTATATCCAGGGTGAAGAAGTTAAAATTTTTGAAAAGAGTTTTGCCGACTATTGTGGTACTAAGTACTGTATTGGTGTTGCGAACGGCCTAGACGCTCTTATTTTAGTACTCCGAGCTTGGAAAGAATTAGGTAAGTTAAAAGAAGGGGATGAGGTTATCGTTCCTGCTAATACTTACATCGCTAGCATTTTGGCTATTACTGAGAATCGATTAAAACCAGTTTTAGTTGAACCTGACGAGAACAGCTTTAATTTGTGTCCAAAGAAATTAAAATCTGCAATTACCTCAAAGACAAAAGTAATATTAGCTGTGCATTTGTATGGTCAATTGGCAAATATGCCTGAGATTATGGCCATTGCACATGAGTTTGACTTACTAGTACTTGAAGATTCAGCGCAAGCACATGGCGCTAAAATTAGTGGGCAAAAGGCAGGTAACTGGGGACATGCTTCCGGTTTTAGCTTTTATCCGGGCAAAAATTTAGGAGCGTTAGGTGATGCCGGTGCTATTACTACTAATGATGACGAACTGGCTAAAACATTACGTGCATTAGGTAACTATGGTAGCCATAAAAAATATGAAAACCTTTATCAGGGTGTAAACAGTCGTTTGGATGAATTACAAGCGGCATTATTGTCAGTGAAACTGAAATATTTAGATGCAGAGATGCAACGTCGTCGTGAAGTCGCTATAGCTTATGCCAATGGAATTCATAATCCTTTAATTCATTTACCAATAAGCAAAAGGAGTAGTTTGGTTAATCTAGATAGTCATGTATTCCATTTATTTGTAGTACGCACCAAAAACCGTTCTGTTTTACAGCAACATTTGTTAGATTCAGGGATTCAGACAGTAATACATTACCCTATACCACCTCACAAACAGCAAGCTTACAAAGATTTGGCGGAGTTAACACTAGAACTAACCGTCGCTATTCATAACGAAGTGCTGAGCTTACCAATTAGTCCAGTTATGTCAGACGATCAAGTTAAAATCGTGATAAATGCTTGTAATGATTTTAAAGGCTAAAATTGACTTTAATTAAAACTAGTCTTCTTAATGCAATAGCAGTTGTTATTAAAATGCTCACATTATTGGGCATAAATAAAGTACTGGCCATCTATGTGGGGCCTGCTGGGTACGCAGCAATAGGCCAGTTTCAAAATGCAGTACAAATGATAACTACTTTTGCAAGCGGAGCAATTAATACTGGCGTCGTGAAATATACTGCAGAATTTCACGACAATGAAGAAAAGCAACATACTGTTTGGCGTACAGCAGGGACAATAGCAGTAACAGGTGCGGTATTTACAGGTATAATTGTTGCAATATTTAGCAAGTCTTTAGCTGCGTTGTTTTTAAAAGATGAGAGTTACAGTGGTGTTTTTGTTTGGTTCGCTGTAACGTTAATATTTTTTGTGTTGAACACACTGCTTTTAGCCATTTTAAATGGTAAAAAAGAAATTCACCGTTATGTTGTTGCAAATATTACTGGCAGTCTATTTGCTTTAATTGCAACCACTTTTATGTCAATGCAATTTGGCTTATATGGAGCTCTAGTAGCTCTAGCGACATACCAATCGTTAAATTTTTGCGTTACTTTTACCCTTTGTTATAAAGCTAGTTGGTTCAAGCTAGGATTTTTATTTGGTGCAATCAATAAGCAAACAGCAAAAAACTTAATGAAATTTACAGCAATGGCTTTGATGGGTGCTGCTTGTATTCCTGTCAGTCACGTTTTAGTACGCAACCATATTGGTATTAACATTAGTTGGGAAGCAGCAGGGTACTGGGAAGCAATGTGGCGACTAAGTAGTGCGTATTTAATTTTAGTAACAACCACGTTAAGTTTGTATTACTTGCCGAGACTTTCTGAATTGAAAACACCAGCTGAAATAAGAGCTGAAATACTTTATGGTTACAGATTTATTATGCCTGCAGCTGCTGTTTCTGCATTGATCATTTATCTTTGCAGGGATTTTTTCATTCATACTTTATTCACTGCAGAGTTCAAAGGTATGGAGGTTTTATTTACTTGGCAGTTAATAGGTGATTTTTTCAAGATATGTAGTTGGTTACTTGGCTATGTGCTAATTGCGAAAGCCTGTTTCGTACTAGTTATGATATCTGAGATTGTCTTTTCAGCTTTTTTCTATTTTTTTATATTCTTAACAACTAATGAGCTTGGTATTGAGTCTACATCTATTGGTCATTCAGTTAACTATTTTTTTCATTTTGTTTTTATGTTTATAGCTTTAAAGGTAAAAAGAATAATATGAATTTTTTTTTTAAAAAAATAAAAAAAATAAAAAAAATTGGATTTCGTCAATTTTTAAGATTCTTATTCGTTGGTATTTTTTTAAAGAAAAGAGTTTTTGTTTACAGGTACATTCTTTCTGATAATAAAAGTCATCTAAATGATGTTGATATCATACAGGCTACTTATTTCACTGGTGCTGGAACTATAACAGTAAAAAGTGCTCAATTAGGTGTTAGACCTTCGCCAGGTTTGCTAGACGGTGTTGGGTATATTGAAGCTAGATATAAAGGTGCAAAAGTTACTATTGATGAAGAAACAGTGATTAATAATGGTTTCGTCATAATTTCAGAAAAATCAGTTGTTTCAATAGGTAAAAGATGTCTTATAGGGCCTAACTTTTTTGTTACAGATTCAGATTTTCATGGGATTGAAGTTGATGATAGGACTAATGGTAGTTATGAGTGTTCACCCGTTGTGATTGAAGATGACGTATTTATAGGTGAAAGTGTAAAGATTATGAAGGGCGTCCGAGTCGGTAGGGGGGCTGTTTTAGGAGTTGGCTCTGTTGTTACAAAGGATGTTGAACCTTTCTCGGTCAATGCGGGGGTTCCTGCAAAACAAATTAGGTATTTAAGGGGCAAGACTTAAGATGATAATTTGAAAGGTTGTATATCTTTTTCAATGCAGTAGTTAGTGGTAATTAAATTATCATGATTATTTGCTTAGATTTTTAAAAATTAAATTTCTTCAAAATAACGAAATTACAATGATAGATAAAAATTCTTCTGTTCCGTTAGTTAGTGTTATTGTTCCATGCTATAACCATAGTGTGTATGTCGGATACTGCATTAAAAGTATTATAGATCAAGACTACCCAGACATAGAGCTTATAATAATCGACGACGGTTCTAAAGATTCGTCTGTTATTGAAATCGAAAAATTTGTTTCTCAATGCGAAGAGCGTTTTGAACGCTTTGAATTCAGAAGTCGTTGTAACAAAGGATTGTGTGCGACTATAAATGAAGCGCTGAGTTGGTGCAAAGGAGAACTATGCGTAATTTTCGCATCAGACGATATTATGATGCCAGATAGAATTTCGAAACAGGTTAGCAAGTTTTTAGAGATGGTAAAGATTGAACCAAATCTGGTAGCAATTTATTCTGGTGTTGAAATGATAGATTCTAAGAGCGAGTATATAAAACATAAGCTTGGAAGTAACCGATTCTCTGGCTTTAAGCAAGCGTTTCTTAGAACTGAATTTTTACCGACACCAACTTGTATTGTATTAACTGAAAAATTGAAAGCTGTAGGTGGATTCAATCCAAACTTCATGATAGAAGACCTATTTATTAGGTTAAAACTTACAGATGCAGGCGGTGTATTTTATACTATGAAAGAACCGCTTGTTAAATATAGACAGCATTCTGATAATATGTCTTCTAAATCTGATTTGATTTGGAAAGGTGTTAAAGAAATTTTAAGCGAGTATAGTGATCACCCTTTGCATAAGAAAGCTTTAGCTATGTCGATGTTAATTCAGGCTCATGATATTCAAAAGGTCAGTAAAATTAGCGCACTCAAGCAAATTCGATATGCGTTTGTTCTTTACCCAAAAGTAATTTTTACGAAGTCCATTGCTAAGTTAATCGTCAAGATGTTTTTGCCTCGACCATCTGCTAAATGAATATACTGACTACGGTGTAGATATTGAAATTTTTTAATTTTAGTAAGATAACTAGTTCTTTGGATAATATCTATTTACCAAGGTTTTTTTTCTTCTTATTTTTGTATGTCTATATTTTCCAGCCTCCAGTAGTAAATAAGTTATTTTTTGTTGCCTTGGGTTTTATAATCTTTGCTTTTTTCTTTGTTTCGAAAGTGAACTATTCTTTTTCATATTTTAAAAAGTTCAAGTTTGAAATGACGATAGGGATTTCCCTAGTGTTTTTTAGTTTTTTGAGGGATTTATTTTCTGGTGATATTGTTTACTCCGACAGATTTTTGATTTGGTTCTTACAGTCACTGGTTTTCCCTGTTTATGTTATTTATATATTTGAACGCCACATAAAGCCGAAGCTTAATCCATCTAGAGACTTACTAGATTTTGTTTATTATGTAATAGCTTTTGCGGGGTTGCTGACTCTTCTTTTAATAATATTCCCTGCTTTTGACCGTTATTATGAAACAATTCAAATTGATGATTACTATGAACGTTATAAAAGTTTTGAATTTAGATATAGGGCTTATGGAATATCAGAAAACTTGACGTTTACTTATGGTTATTTACTAGGGCTATTTGCTGCTCTTGCACTCTATAAATTGAAGGAAAGCTACCTACATATTGTTATATTCGCTATCTTGCTTGTTGGAGTAGCATTCAATGCTAGGATTGGTTTTTTTCCAGTGATTTTTATGTTTATTTACATGACGACAGTAGGGTTCCGTTTGCAAACATTATTTTTTTTCGCTATTTGTGTATTTATTTTGTTTTTCTTTATGTTGAGAGCTGCTGATAACCTTGAAGAATTACTGTATTGGCCTTTGATGTTTTTCTATGAGCTTATAGGTTTTTTTACCTCAGGTGATGGTGGAACTGCTTCAACATTATTTAATGACTTTATTATTGTTCCAAAAGATATTTGGGAGCTTATTTTTGGTAAAGGTATTTCTTTATTTGGTCTGGAAAGTGGTAGTTCTGATGTTGGATATATTTTACAGCTTAATTACGCTGGGATTTTTTTCGTGTTTATGATTGTAGTGCTTTTTACATTGTGTTCTGTCCGTTTGTATTTTACTTTTGGCCTAAAGCACTGGTACTTTTTCTTTTTTTCTTTTTCCATTTTCTTTTTAAATACTAAAGGATTTTTGCTGGCTGCAACCCCAGGAGCAAGGTTATTATTTCTTCTTTATTGTTATTATATTTTTACGCATGTCCGCGGTAGAAATAATGGCCAAGTCAATTCGACTTGTTAAACTTAATTTTAACTGAAATTTATGGATTTTTATGTTTAATAACAAATGTCTACTTATCACTGGCGGTACCGGCTCATTCGGTAATGCTGTTTTAAAGCGCTTTCTCGATACCGATATCGCAGAAATTCGTATTTTCAGCCGGGACGAGAAAAAGCAGGATGATATGCGCAAGAAGTATAATCATCCTAAGCTTAAGTTTTATATTGGTGATGTGCGTGATTATAACAGCGTACTAAATGCCACCCGTGGTGTAGACTTTATTTATCATGCTGCTGCACTAAAGCAAGTACCCAGTTGTGAGTTTTATCCTATGGAAGCGGTAAAGACCAATGTGATTGGTACAGAGAACGTTTTGGAAGCTGCCATTGTTAATGGCGTTTCACGAGTTGTCTGTTTAAGTACTGATAAAGCTGTTTATCCTATAAATGCTATGGGTATTTCAAAAGCCATGATGGAAAAGGTGATGGTAGCGAAAGCCCGTAACCTAGACCCAGCAAAAACCGTGATTTGCGGCACCCGCTATGGCAATGTAATGGCGTCGCGTGGTTCTGTTATTCCTTTGTTTGTTGATTTGGTTCGCGCCGATAAGCCTATAACCATTACCGATCCGAATATGACGCGTTTTATGATGACGCTTGAAGACGCAGTGGATCTAGTTTTATATGCCTTTGAGCATGGTGATAACGGCGATATTTTTGTGCAAAAAGCGCCCGCTGCCACCATAGAAGTGTTAACTCAGGCCATGTTGCAATTAATGAAAACTGAAAGCCACCCAGTGAATGTGATCGGTACTCGCCATGGTGAAAAGCTATACGAAGCACTGTTAAGCCGCGAAGAAATGGCATGCGCCATTGATATGGGCGAGTACTACCGGGTACCACCAGATAACCGCGACCTGAACTACGGTAAGTTTTTTGACCAGGGCGATCAGAAAATCAGTCAGTTGGAAGATTACAACTCGCATAATACCGAGCGCTTAGATGTTGAAGGTATGAAGCAGTTACTGCTTAAACTCGATTTTATGCAGGCAATAGCGCGCGGTGAACAGGCAACTGCAGAGGACTAAGAGATGAAAGTATTAGTAACAGGAGCTGATGGTTTTGTGGGTAAAAACTTGTGCATCAGCCTGATGCGCAATACCAATATTGAAATTTTAAAGTTTACCCGAGAGTCTGCTATTGAAGAGCTGCCTAAGCTCGTAGCGCAAGTTGAGTTTATTTTTCATTTAGCCGGTATTAACCGCCCGGTAGATGAAAACGAATTTGCCATAGGTAATGCTGATCTTACTGCCACTCTTTGTGAGGCAATCAAAGCGTCGGGCCGTAAAATTCCTTTGCTGTTAAGCTCTTCTACCCAGGCTGAACGTACCAATGCCTATGGCAAGAGCAAACTGCAGGCTGAAATGCATTTGCTGAACCTGCACATGCAAACCGGTAATAAAGTCTATATCTATCGCTTGCCTAACGTGTTCGGCAAGTGGTGCAAACCCAATTATAACTCTGCGGTTGCGACCTTTTGTCATAACATCAGCCGTGGTTTACCTATTCAGGTAAATGATCCTTCAACGCAATTAACTCTGGTGCACATTGGCGCTGTGGTGTCATCTTTTATTGAGATGTTGTACAAAAAGCCAGAAGACAAACTCTATGTCAACGTTGAGCCGGTGTACAAGGTTACGCTAGGTGAGTTGGTTGAGCAGTTACATAAATTCCGCGATAGCCGCGAAAGCTTAATAACCGAACCAGTAGGTGAGGGCTTTACCCGGGTGCTGTATGCTACCTATATCAGTTATATACCTCCAGATAAGTTTAATTATGGCCTGACCAAACATGAAGATCAGCGTGGTTGTTTTGTAGAAATGCTTAAAACCCGCGACTCTGGTCAGTTTTCGTTTTTTACGGCTCATCCTGGCGTGACGCGTGGCGGACACTATCACCATGTTAAAACCGAAAAGTTTCTGGTGATTAAGGGTAAAGCCCGTTTTGGTTTCAGGCATATAGTCACAGACGAAGTTATTGAAATTATTACCTCAGGTGAGATGCCTGAAGTGGTTGAAACTGTGCCAGGTTGGTCGCATGACGTTACCAATATTGGTGAGGATGAATTAGTGGTGATGTTGTGGGCTAATGAAAACTTTGATCGCGAGCGGCCTGATACCGTTGCTTATAAGGTGTAATAGATGAACAAGCTTAAAGTGATGAGCGTAGTGGGAACGCGCCCTGAAATTATCCGACTTTCCCGTGTATTAGCTGCCCTTGATGCGCATTGCGAGCATGTTATTGTGCATACCGGTCAAAACTATGATTTTGAGTTAAACCAAGTTTTTTTTGATGACCTAGGTGTGCGTAAGCCGGATTACTTTTTAAATGCGGCGGGTAGCACAGGTGCCGAGACCATTGGTAATGTGATTATTGCCGTAGACAAGGTGTTAGCTGAAGTTACCCCTGATGCCATGCTGGTATTAGGTGATACTAACAGTTGTATGGCGGTGATCCCGGCTAAACGCCGTAAAATCCCAACTTTTCATATGGAAGCGGGTAATCGTTGTTTTGATATGCGCGTTCCTGAGGAAATTAATCGTCGCATTGTCGATCATACTGCCGATATCAACCTTACATACAGTAGTATCGCACGTGACTACCTGTTAGCCGAAGGTATTCCTGCTGACCGTGTGATTAAAACCGGCAGCCCAATGTTTGAAGTTTTAAACCATTACATGCCGCAAATTGACGGGTCTGATGTATTAAACCGGTTGGGGTTAACCGAGCGCGAGTTTTTTGTGATTAGTGCGCACCGTGAAGAAAATGTTGATTCGCCGAAGAACTTGCATAAATTAGCTGCTATTTTAAATGGCTTGGCAGAAAAATATGGTTATCCGGTCATTGTCTCAACCCATCCTCGAACTCGTAAACGTATTGAAGAGCAAGGCTTAAGTTTTCACCCGCTGGTACAGTTGTTAAAGCCGTTAGGTTTTCATGACTATAATAAGCTGCAGAAATCGGCTAAAGCGGTGTTGTCTGACAGCGGCACCATCAGTGAAGAGTCGTCGATTATGAACTTCCCGGCGCTAAACATTCGTGAAGCGCATGAGCGGCCAGAAGCCTTTGAAGAAGCCTCAGTAATGATGGTGGGGCTAGAAGTTGAACGCGTGTTTCAAGCATTGCAAGTACTCGATAGTCAGCCCAGTGGCGCTGAGCGCTTGTTAAGACCTGTGTTTGACTACAGCATGCCAAATGTTTCAGACAAGATGGTGCGTATTGTTCACAGTTATCGTGATTATGTGATGCGGGTGGTTTGGAAGCAGTATGTCTAAAAAATTTGTTCTTTATATTGCCCCTTTCAGCTTTCCGAATGGCGGCGCAGCTGCACGTCGTATTTATGGTAACTGTGTATCTCTTAAAGCTGCTGGTTATGATGTGGCGGTGGCAAGTGCTCAAATTGGTGAGTATAAAACCAGGTACAACGACATTGATGTTTATTCTTTTAATGAAAGAAGATTTGAGTCTTTACCAAGATACTTAAAGCACTTTTTATATTTTAACGCTGGTGCTAAAGCGATTCAGTTTTTAGATGGATTAGATATTAAGCCATCTGCAATTATTCTTTATAGCGGCTACTCACCTTACTTACTTAAGCTCAAGGGGTGGTGTTACAAGCATAAAGTTAAATTGATATTTGATGCTGTTGAATGGTATGACCCACCTAATTTGTTTGCTAAGTTTTTTTCTCCTTATTACTTAAATATTGAACTTGCTATGCGTTTTCTACTTCCTAAGTGTGATGGGCTTATTGTTATAAGCTGTTACCTTGAAAAGTATTATGAGAGTGGGAAAATTGATTTAGCCGTTATTCCTCCAACACTAGATACATCCTCTGTAGTTCCAAGATTAGATGGAGACAAAACAGAGTATGTTAAGGTTTGTTATGCTGGTTCCTTGGGTATTAAAAAAGATTTTCTGGCAGATATAATAAAGGCTATTTATCAGATTAATCAAGATGGCGTTAAAGTTCAGCTGCATATAGCCGGTTTGTCATTTAGTGATTTGCAGAATAAAGGTTTTTTACAAGGCCTCAACTTAATTAAAGTTAAACACATTATTCATGCTTATGGAATGTTGAGTCATAACGATTCGTTGGAGTTAGTAAGAAGTTCAGATTTCTCCATAGTGTTCAGGCCTCCATTTAGAAATGTTCAGGCGGGTTTTCCAACAAAGTTTGTTGAGAGCATGTCTTTAGGGACGCCAGTAATTGGAAATTATTTTAGTGATTTAGAATCATATTTGGTCGATGGCGCTAATGGTATTGTCTGCGATGATTATACAATAGAGTCATTAAAGAGTGCATTGCTGAGGAGCTCAAAACTAGAGGATTTAAATACGTTACGTAGAAACGCTCGTTTAACTGCTGAGAAACATTTCGATTGTTTGAAATACTCGAGTCAACTAGAAAATCTTTTAAACTAGATTCTTTACTTAATTTGGATTTTTTTTGAAAAAAATAATATTTTTAGTTAATGTTGATTGGTTTTTTATTTCTCATCGCCTACCAATTGCAATTGCCGCCAAAAATTCAGGTTACGATGTTCATATAGCTTGTAATTTTACAGAACATTACGTATTACTCGAGTCTTATGGTTTTACTTTGCACCACATTCCCTTTGATCGCAGTGGTGGCGGTATTCGCCATGAACTTAATACTTTGTTCCGTATCCGTCAGGTGTTTAAAGATGTAAAACCTGAATTGGTCCATGCGGTTACTATAAAGCCTGTGTTATATGGTGGGTTAGTTGGTAGGGTATTGGGCATAAAAAATATGGTATATGCTGTCTCTGGACTTGGTTTGGTTTTTGTTGCAGAAGGCTTTGCTGCTAGGGTTAGACGGTTTTTGGTAACTGCTCTATACAAGTTTTCACTAGGGGTGAAGAATTTTCGAGTTATTTTTCAAAATCCCGTTGATAAAAGCATTTTAAAAAAAGCTGTAGGTTTAAACGAGAAACGGTGTGTGATGATAAAAGGCTCAGGTGCTGATCTGACTACCTACAATGTGGCAGATGAGCCTGATGGCACGCCGGTAGTTGTTATGGCCGCTAGGTTACTCAGAGAAAAAGGTGTTTATCAATTTGTTGAAGCTGCGCGACTTTTAAAAGAAAAGGGCGTTTTAGCGCGCTTTCATCTTGTTGGCGAGCCCGATCCTGGTAATCCTAATACTGTTAAGTTGGATGAGCTGGACAAATGGCGTCATCAGGGCATTGTAGAGATTCTTGGATTTAGGTCAGATATACCTGAAGTTTTTGCTTCATCGCACATTGTTGTATTACCTTCTTTTTACGGTGAGGGTTTACCAAAAGTACTGATTGAAGCTGCTGCTTGTGGCAGGGCCATAGTCACAACTAACAACCCAGGCTGTGCTGAAGCAGTTATTGATGGTGAAAGTGGTATTATTGTCCCAGCTAAAGATTCGCAAGCATTGGCAGATGCTATTGAAAAACTAGTGACTGATAAAACACTTAGGTTAAAGATGGGCAAATCAGGTAGAGCATTAGCTGAAAGAGAATTTGATGTGCAATCTGTTGTTGCAAAACATCTAGATATTTACCAACTTTTGTTACAGAGTCATCCTAATGCCTAAAAATATTTTACTAACAGGTGCTACTGGTTTTGTTGGTAGTCGTGTTTTAGGTTCACTTAAAACTCAAAAATATTTCGTGTCAGTACTGGGGCGTTCTCAGTCCTCTCAGGCAGATCGTTTCTTTCAGGCCGATTTTGACAGTGTATCTGATTACTCCAAAAGCCTTGAATCTATACAAGTATTAATACACATAGCTGCAAGAGCTCATGTGATGAATGAACAGCTTGCGAATCCTTTAGCCGCTTACAGAGAGGTTAACTGTCTTGCCACCTTAAATCTTGCAAGGCAAGCTGCTGCAGCTGGGGTTAAACGTTTTATATTTATCAGCAGTATTAAAGTAAGTGGCGAAGGCACTTTGCCAGGTAAACCTTACACACCTTTTGACCAGACAAATGCATCAGAACCCTATGGCATGTCCAAAGCTGAAGCAGAAGTCGGTTTAAGACAAATTGCAGCTGACACAGATATGGAAGTCGTTATAATTCGCCCACCATTGGTATATGGCCCTGGAGTAAAAGCAAATTTCGCAGCTATGTTAAATCTTGCTAAAAAAAATTACCCTTACCTCTAGGCGCAATCCATAACTTTCGTAGTATGGTGGCATTAGATAATCTGGTTGATCTAATCATTAATTGTATCGATCATCCTAAAGCCGCTAACCAAACTTTTTTAGTTAGCGATGATCAGGATGTTTCGACTACTGAATTACTGCAAATGATGACACGCGCAGCGGGTAAAACGCCTTGGTTAATCCCTGTGCCGATGATTTTGCTTATAATGATAGGTAAGTTAACTGGCAAACAGGCAGTTATTGACAGGCTTTGCGGCAATTTGCAGGTAGATATTAGCCATACCAAAAACACTTTAGGCTGGAAGCCGCCGATTACGGTGGAAGAGGGGATCAGGCGCTGCTTTGGTGAAGCTGTGACAAGTGACTAGTCGGCTATGCCGACAGTAACTAGCTCGCTATGCGAGCGGTCACTTGTTATTCTTTAATCTTTAAAATCGGTTTTGATAAATTGTTATTCGTTACTGGTCATCGCTGAGTTAGTCAGTCAGTTATCATATCTTGAGGTTATATGTTGATTCGGTTGTTAGATATTATTTTTTCTTTTTGTGGTTTAGTATTTGGTTTTCCTGTTCTGGTTCTTTTAACTATTATTGGTTTATTTGATACCGGCTCGCCAATCTTTCGGCAAGTTAGGGTTGGGCGTAACCAAAAGCCTTTTACGCTGGTAAAATTTCGCACCATGAAAAAAGATACCGCATCAGTGGCCAGTCATTTAGCTAGTAGCAGTGCTATAACCCCCTTTGGTGGTTTTTTACGCAAAACAAAATTAGATGAACTGCCGCAATTGTGGAATGTGTTAAAAGGTGAGATGAGTTTAGTAGGGCCACGCCCGGGTTTGTTTAATCAAGAAGAGTTAACAGCCGCTAGAGAAAAAATGGGTGTATTTAAGGCGCGCCCTGGTATTACAGGTTTAGCGCAAGTGAATGAAATTGATATGTCTACCCCAGAGCTGTTAGCTGAAACTGATGCCAAGATGTTGCAAAAGCTAACGCTTGCTGATTATTTTAAATACATCTTTATGACAGTTGCGGGTAAGGGGAGTGGGGATAGGGTTAAAAAGCAGTGACTAGCTTGCTGTGCAAGCGGTAACTAGCTGACTTTGTCAGCGGTCACTGTTGCCTGTAGCAACTCGTCACTAGCAGCAAAGCTGCGAGTCACTGCTGTTGAAAAAGGACTTACACATGCACTATGAATTGAAAGTGTGGCAACTAGCCATGGATTTGGTAGTAGATGTTTATGCAATCACCCGGCAATTTCCTGATATAGAAAAGTATTGCTTAGCTTCTCAAATGCAACGTGCGGCGGTGTCAGTGCCCAGTAATATTGCGGAAGGTGCAGGTCGTGAAAGTAATGCAGACTTTATACGCTTTTTAACAATCGCACGTGGTTCTCTAAGTGAATTGGAAACACAGCTGCTAATTGCACAGCGGTTAGGATATATCACTGATGTTAGCGAGCCGCTAAATAAAGTCAAAGAGTTGTTCAAGCTGATCAAGGGACTAATATGAAAACTGAAATCGTAACAAGTTTCAGGCACACTCTGTCACTTGTAACTTGTAACTTGTAACTTGTAACTTGTAACTTGTAACTTGTAACTAGTAACTAGTAACTAGCAGCAAAGCTGCGTGTCACTATAAAGGACATTGGATGTCGACTATTTACCCCAAACCACAGTTTATTCACCATGGCGCTGTTGATGGCGTTACGGGCTCTTGTCATGAGTATCAGCTGGCTACTGAGTACAGCGTACTCATTGATTGCGGTTTGTTTCAAGGTGATGAGCAGGGTAGTGGCAGTAAAGCTAACCTTGCTATTAATTTCCCCATTTCTCATATCCGCGCGCTTATCGTTACCCATGTGCATATTGATCATGTTGGGCGTATTCCTTATTTGTTAGCAGCGGGTTTTAAGGGGCCTATTTATTGTTCGGTTGCCTCCGCGCATTTGCTGCCCTTAGTGTTAGAAGATGCGCTTAAGGTTGGGGTAACTCGTGATGAAAAGCTCATTGCTGGCTTTTTAAGGGCGATTGGCCGGCAATTGGTGCCATGCGAATTTAAACAATGGTTTAACTTACCCGATTACCAAGGTAAACCTGCAGGGCAGTTTCGGTTACAAAAAGCGGGGCATATTTTAGGCTCGGCCTATGTCGAAATTAAGCATTACCCTGCGGCCAGCAGCAATGATCAAGCTAATACCAAGGTAAGCCGTAAACTGCCAAGGCCCTTTATTACGGTGTTTTCGGGTGATTTAGGCGCGCCGTATTCGCCCTTGCTGGTGGCGCCCAAGCCACCTTATGCCGCCGATGTGGTAGTAATAGAAAGTACCTATGGCGATAAGCTGCATGATGACCGGCGCTTGCGTGTTAAGCGCTTAGAGCAAGTGCTATTGCATTCGTTGCAAGATAATGGCACGGTATTGTTTCCTGCCTTTAGTATTGGCCGAACGCAAGAGTTGGTGTATGAGTTAGAAGGTATTATTCATCGCCTGCAAGGCCAAAAAATTCATCAGCAGTTAGCTTGGCAAGACTTAACTGTGATTATCGACTCGCCCTTAGCCGCTAAATTTACTACCGCTTACAAACAACTGCTGCCTTGCTGGAATGCCGAAGCACGTAAAAAAGTGCATGCGGGGCGTCACCCACTTAGTTTTGCCCAGTTACATACTATAGATAGCCATGCCGAACACCTTGCTGCAGTTAACTTGCTGGCGAGTACTCGTAAGCCGGCTATTGTGATTGCCGCCAGTGGCATGTGTGAAGGCGGTAGAGTAGTCAATTATTTAAAGGCGTTATTACCTGATGCCGCGCATCAAGTGGTGTTTGTGGGTTATCAAGCACGCGGTACGCTTGGCGCTGCAATTCAGCAATATGGACCACGCGGTGGTTATGTTATGATCGACGGCCAACGGGTTGATATTCAGGCTGAAGTGCTCACATTAAGCGGCTATTCAGCCCATGCTGATAAAAAAGGGTTATTGAATTTTATTAGTGGTATGCACCGCAAGCCGCAGCAGGTTAGAATTGTGCATGGCGATGTGCCAGCGAAATTAGCGCTCCAGTCTGATCTGGTTGCTTATGCAGAACAGGTTGTTATTGCGGAATAAAATAGTTGAGTTTTTAGTTTTTAGTTTTTAGTTTTTAATATTGAGTATGTTTGTGGGATGGTTTTTAACTAAAAACTTAGCTTTCAATACTCAAAGCTAATAAAAGGATACTTATGTCAGGTTTGAAAATTGCAGTTGCCGGAACCGGTTATGTTGGCTTATCAAATGCCATGTTATTGGCTCAACAAAATACCGTGGTGGCAGTGGATATTGTTGCAAGCAAGGTAGCGCAGTTAAACAACAAGATATCGCCAATTGAAGACAAAGAGATTAGCGAGTTTTTAACGAGCAAAACACTGAATTTTACTGCAACCCTAGACGCCGCAGCGGCTTACCAAGATGCCGATTTTGTGATAATTGCTACACCTACTGACTATGATCCACAAACTAATTACTTTAACACTAGCAGTGTAGAAGCTGTGATAACCGCAGTGCTTGCTGTTAACCCTAACGCCGTGATGGTAATAAAATCAACGGTACCGGTTGGTTTTACCCGTGATGCAAGAGCCAAGTTTGCTACTGAAAACCTAATATTTTCGCCTGAATTTTTACGCGAAGGGCGTGCGCTTTATGACAATTTATATCCTTCGCGCATTATAGTGGGTGAACAAAGTAATAGGGCTTCGCAGTTTGCTGCATTATTGCAAGCTGGTGCTATTAAAAAAGATGTGCCGGTATTATTTACCGATAGCACCGAAGCAGAAGCCATTAAGCTATTTTCAAATACTTACCTAGCACTGCGAGTAGCTTATTTTAATGAATTGGATAGCTACGCCGAAAGCCATGGTTTAAGTTCGCGGCAGATTATTGAAGGTGTGGGCCTAGACCCGCGAATTGGGAATCATTACAACAACCCTAGTTTTGGCTATGGCGGTTACTGCTTACCAAAAGATACGAAACAGTTGTTGGCTAACTATAAAGATGTACCTAATAATATTATCCAAGCTATTGTTGAGGCCAACCGCACGCGCAAGGATTACATCGCTGATGCGATTGTTAGCCGTAAACCCAAAGTGGTTGGTGTTTACCGGCTTGTTATGAAATCGGGTTCAGACAATTTCCGAGCATCTGCCATTCAGGGTATTATGAAGCGTATTAAAGCCAAAGGCATTGAAGTGGTGGTGTTTGAACCCGAGCTGAAACAAGCTGAATTTTTTAACAGTCGGGTCATTACAAATCTTGACGAGTTTAAAAAAATTGCTGATGTTATTGTCGCAAATCGACACAGTGATGTATTGGCGGATGTCGCTGACAAAGTTTACACCCGTGATTTATTTGGTAGTGACTAGCTTGTTTCATAAGCGGTAACCAGTTTGCTCAATGCACCGTCACTAGGCCCCTTGGGCCGGTCATTGCTATGCTAGCCGATCGTCATCAGCAGCATAGTTACGTGTAAGTTTTAAATATAGTTGGAGTTTAGATGCATTATTTAGTAACGGGCGCCGCCGGTTTTATTGGCTTTTATGTTTGCCAGCGTTTGCTGGCTGAAGGCCACAGTGTTGTCGGTTTAGATAATCTTAATGATTATTATGAAGTACAACTTAAAAAAGACCGCTTAGCACAGTTAACTGATAAAGCCGCATTTCGTTTTGTTGAGCTTGATTTAGCCAATCGCGAAGGTATCGCCGCGTTATTTACACAAGAGCAGTTTCAGCGGGTGATTCATTTAGGGGCGCAAGCGGGGGTGCGTTATTCGCTAGAGAACCCACTGGCTTATGCCGACAGCAATGTTATTGGCACCCTTACTATCTTAGAAGGGTGTCGGCATAACAAGGTAGAGCACTTGGTGTATGCCTCATCCAGCTCAGTGTATGGCATGAATGCGAAAATGCCGTTCAGCACATCCGATCGGGTGGATCATCCGGTATCACTGTATGCCGCCACCAAAAAAGCCAATGAGTTAATGGCGCATACTTATAGCCATCTTTATGGGATCCCCACCACGGGCTTACGCTTTTTTACCGTGTATGGCCCTTGGGGCCGCCCCGATATGGCGCCGTTTTTATTTACCAAAGCCATTTTAGCGGGTAAGCCCATTAAAGTATTTAATCATGGCCAGATGATGCGTGACTTTACCTATATAGACGACATAGTAGAAGGCATTGTGCGTATTCAGGCCAAACCACCTGTTGCACAACCGCAATGGGATGGCAACAATGCTTCAGAAAGCTTTGCGCCTTATAAAATTTTTAATATTGGTAATAACCAACCGGTAAAATTAATGAGCTTTATCGAAGCCATTGAGCGAGCTGCGGGTAAAATGGCAATAAAAGAATACTACCCAATGCAAGACGGTGATGTACCGGCTACTTTTGCTGATATCGATGATTTGCAAGCCGCTGTCGGCTTTAAACCGGCCACGCCCATTGATGAGGGTATGCAGCGTTTTGTGGATTGGTATCGAGAGTATTATAGTGTTTAGTGTTGAGTTTTTAGTTTTTACTTTTATCATCAGTTAAAAGATTAGCATTAACATTAGCAATTTTTAGAATGGAAAAAATATGCAAAAAAGTATTGTTCGTAAAGCTGTAATACCTGTTGCCGGCCTTGGTACACGGATGTTGCCTGCAACTAAAGCTATTCCAAAAGAAATGCTGCCCGTGGTAGATAAACCGCTTATTCAGTATGTGGTGCAAGAGTGTATTGCCGCCGGTATTAAAGAAATTATCTTAGTTACGCATTCATCAAAAAACAGCATTGAAAACCATTTTGATATTAGTTTTGAACTCGAATCAATGCTTGAAAAGCGCGTAAAGCGCCAACTGTTAGATGAAGTACAAAAAATTTGCCCAAAAGACGTGACCATTATGCACGTGCGCCAAGGCCAAGCCAAAGGCCTAGGCCATGCGGTACTCTGTGCTCGGCCTTTAGTAGGTGATGCACCTTTTGCCGTGGTATTACCTGATGTGTTAATTGATGGCTACGACAGCGATTTAAAGCGCGATAACCTAGCGCATATGGCCACTTTATTTAGTGATACCGGTGTTAGCCAGGTAATGGTTGAGCCGGTGCCAATGGAAAATGTGACCAGTTATGGTGTAGCCGATGTGCAAGGTCAGCCGTTAGCGGCGGGCGAGTCCATTGCGATGACGGCAATTGTTGAAAAGCCGCCGGTAGATGAAGCACCGTCTAATTTATCCGTGGTGGGGCGTTATGTGTTTTCGTCTGATATTTGGGAAGCGTTAGAATATACGCCACTAGGCGCGGGTGATGAGATCCAACTTACTGATGCCATCGCCATCTTGATGAAAGCGCAGGCAGTAAATGCTTATCACATTAAAGGCCGCAGCCATGATTGCGGCAACAAGCTGGGCTATATGCAGGCATTTGTTGAATATGGCTTGCGGGATAAAAACCTTGGGCCAGATTTTCAGCAGTGGTTAACGGGCTTGCTCAACGCTAACCGCTAAAAAGGCCTTATTACGTTATACTATTTTGTAAAGTTGTTTATAAAGTTTGCCGGTGAGGTTGCCGGTAACTAGGAGTTCATCATGCTTGCATGGTTACTGGCGTTACCGCGCTCAGTGAAACGTATTATTTCGGTAGGTATAGATACCTTTTTTCTGGTGTTGTCGTTAGCACTAGCATACTTACTCACGCAAGGGCAAGAAACACAGCAGCTGCAACCTATTGTTTTGGCTTTCGTTATTGCTTTGCCGCTTACCTTGTTTATTTTTACAAAACTGGGTTTATATCGTGCGGTTATTCGTTATGTTGGCCAGCATGCTTTAGGCGCGGTACTCTTTGGTATTGTGCTAAGTGCTATTGTACTGGCCAGTTTGTTCGCTGTTATGGGGGTACATGACCGCACTAACTTGGTGATTGTGTATGCCTTGGTGGCGTTAGTTACTTCGGGGGGGTTCGTTTAGGTGCCCGTATGTTGTTTCAACCAAACAATAATGGCCATAAAACCCGAGTGTTAATTTATGGTGCGGGTTCTTCGGGGCGCCAATTGGCGCAAGCTTTATTAAACGGCGAACAGTATCACCCGGTGATGTTTGTAGACGATGATACTACCTTGCAGCGTTCAACCATTTTAGGTATTCCAGTTAGTAGCCCAGACGGTATTGCCAGTTTAATTAAACAAAAAAATATTGGCCGGGTGCTACTTGCCATGCCGTCGGCCAGTCGCTCGCGTCGCCGTGATGTATTGGATCAGTTAGAAGAGTTACCGATCCCAGTATTATCTATTCCGGGCATGAGCGATGTGGTGAATGGCAGCATGCGCATTGATGAGTTGCAAGACGTAAAAATTGAAGATTTACTCGGCCGTGATCCGGTTGCACCAAAACTAAAACTGCTTAACGCCAACATTAAAGGCAAGGTGGTCATGGTAACCGGTGCTGGCGGGTCTATTGGCTCTGAGTTGTGCCGGCAAATTATTCGCTGTGAACCTATCACCTTGTTGCTGTTTGAGCTGTCGGAATATGGTTTATATGCAATAGAGCAAGAGTTAAAGAATTTTATTTTGCAAGAAGGTTTGGATGTTACGTTAATTCCTGTGATGGGTACGGTGCAGCGACAAAACCGCCTTGAAACCGTAATGCGCACGTTTAAGGTGAATACCGTTTATCATGCCGCGGCTTACAAGCATGTACCGCTAGTTGAATATAATGTGGTTGAAGGTGTACGTAATAATGTATTCGGCACTTGGTTTACCGCTGATGCGGCAATTAAAGCCGGCGTAGAAACCTTTGTGTTAGTTTCAACTGACAAAGCGGTGCGGCCAACCAATGTGATGGGGGCGTCTAAACGCTTAGCCGAATTAGTGTTGCAAGCCTTGGCGCAGTATCAAACTAAAACACGTTTTTGTATGGTGCGCTTTGGTAATGTGTTGGGCTCATCTGGATCCGTTGTTCCTTTATTTAGGGAGCAAATTCGTAAAGGCGGGCCAGTGACTATTACGCATAAAGATATTATTCGTTATTTTATGACCATTCCGGAAGCGGCGCAGTTAGTGATACAAGCCGGTGCGATGGGCAAAGGCGGTGATGTTTTTGTGCTTGATATGGGCGAACCAGTTAAAATTTCTGATCTGGCAAAAAGAATGATCCACTTAATGGGTTTAGAGGTGCAAGACGAGCAGCACCCCGATGGCGATATTGAGTTGCGCTACACCGGCCTTAGACCAGGTGAAAAATTATACGAAGAACTACTGGTGGGTAACAATGTGCGCAAAACTGAGCACAGCAGAATTATGGCTGCTGATGAAGTGTGTTTAACCTGGCCTGAAATGCAACATTTACTGCAACGGTTAGACAAAGCCTGTGATGAGTTTGCGGTGGAAGACATTATTGCGCTAATTCGTTCAGCACCAACAGAATTTAACTATAGTAATGCGACCAGCGATTTAGTGGCGAACGCGGCATGCGATGTGAGCACGGCGGCGCAAATTGCCTCTATTGCTAATGCAACCGCGCCGTTAACATTAGCGGCAGTTAAGGATGAAAACAAAACACAGCAAATTGCCTAATGGTAATAGTGGTAATAGTGTCATCTAACTATGCGTAAATGAAATGAGTTAATTGAAACACAATGTCACGTTGTCAAACCCCATGTTATCGGGTATTCTTGTCAACAATATATTTTTACTTAGAGGGATATTTATGAAAAAGTTAAGTTTAGCTGCGGCGGCTTTATTGTTGTCAATGGGTGTTAGTGCACAAGCTACAAATACCACTTCAACTACAGGGTCTTCTGTTACTACTTTTGGTTCATTGTCTGTAGCAACGTTAACTGCAGCAGGTGTTGCTGCAGCAGTAGCTGCGGCAATTGTGTCTAACGCTTCAGCTGACGGCTTGGTAGTGGATGGTGGTGATGGTGGTGATGGCGGCCCAACTGATCCAGTATTTACGCTGGTTTGTAACGAAGGCGACGGTGTGCCAGTAGATGGTGTTTGTACTAACAACAGCACCACAGTTACCGTTACTGGTACAGGTACTTCTACCAGCACTATTACTGTTCCAGTAGTAACAACTTATCCAGCTATCGCAACAATTCTGCCATAATTGGTATTGTTTAAAAAAGCCGCCTGTTGGCGGCTTTTTTTTGAGTGTAGCTCACCTGAGGCTTTACCTTTATGAACTCGCTAGCGCGTATTTTACTGCTTGTTATTTTGAGCTTTTTATCAGGCTGTTCCAATACTTATCAACACTATGCCAATATGGCTAAACAAGTGTTCAAAACCCCAACAGATATTACCTTAACCTATAGCACTATTGTGCAGGCGAATAACGATTTTTTATATGTGCGGTTGGGTGAAAATTCGCGTATTGCCATGGGTTTAATGGCGGTTGATGGCGAGCAGATGAAATGGCTGTCGGCAGATCAATCTGTGTTAGTAACCGATCACGGCCGCATCATAAAAACCTTGGGTTTAAGTAATGATTTACTGTATGTCAGTAACCTGTTGTCTGACCCCTTAAAGTGGAACAGCCTTAATAACAGTGCTTGGATCCGAGCTGTAGATTGGCACGCCGGTGAGTACGGTTATCAAATTCGCTCTAAGTTTTCTGTGCAGCAAGACCAGCTGACTTTTTTTACCCATTCGGTTAATACCATTAAAGTGATTGAAACGCTTGAGTATGATAATCCTGCTTCGTTTTGGCGTTTTGATCAACAATGGCAAAATGTTTTTTGGCTTGAGGCGAAAACGGGTCAGGTTTTAAAAAGCCAGCAGCAATTACAACCTGGTGCTCAGCCTTTAGAGCTGGTTTTTATTAGTGAAGTGGTGCGGCATTTGAATCGCGAAGGGCTATTTATCGCCGAGGATGCAATATGAAACTTATCACAGCACTATTTATGGGTTTATGTTGTGCCGCCAGTGGGCTGGTGGCAGCCAAGCCCGTAGTTGAAGTAAAAATGGGTTCGACTGAATTTAAATTTGAGCAGCAGCCGCGATTAACTGAGGTGCTCGCACCTGTGGCACTGCAGCAAGCCTGGTATTGGCCGGCAAGTCAGTTGTACCGTTTGGATGCTTTACAGCTTGAACAACAAAGAAGCGAAGCCTTAGCGTTAATCTCTGCGTTAATGCTCGATGCGGATGATGAGGTGCAACTTTTATTAAAACGGCTGGCTGACGAGCTTTCTTCTTGGCAACTGGCAGAAAAAATTCCACTTGTTATCGATTATGATTTAGCCCGAGCTAAACAGGCATTTAATCCGCTTTTCGAAAGTGGTCATTATCGTTTGCAGTTAAAGGTTAGGCCAGTAGAAGTACCTGTGTGGGGTGCAGTGGCAAAAAATGTTAATTTATCACTGCGTTCAGCAACAAGCGTGCATGACTATTTTGACGCCATACCAGAACATCCAACAGCCGATACCAGCCGCTTTTATCTTATTCAACCCAATGGCAACGTCATTGAAATTTTGCGTGGTGCTTGGCAACAAGACCGAGTTGAGGTTATGCCCGGTTCAACTTTATATATTCCTTTTTCGCATGGTTATTTTTCTAAAGACTTTGCCGAGTTGAATAAAAAACTTCTAGCACTTGCCGTGAACAGGATGGATTAATGCAGAACATCTCTTCCGTATTTAAATTATCGGCGCTTGCCATCTTATGTATGCCCGGTGCAGCTTTAGCAGATGATACTTGGCAGCAAGCACCGGCGCGGGTATCTCAAGCTATTCATGGTGGTGTAGGTTTACTGCAAACGCCCACATCTCGCATGGCAGCGGATGGCGATCTTTCGCTTAATTACACCGATAACGAAGAATACCGTTTTTGGTCGGTCAGTATTCAGCTGTTCCCATGGATGGAAGCCACCGCACGTTATACCGATGTTCGTACTCGTTTATACAGTAACTCAATTGAATTCAGCGGTGATCAAACCTTAAAAGATAAAGGTTTGGATGTTAAATTTCGTTTGTTGCAAGAAAGCCGTTATTTGCCCGAAGTGTCACTGGGTTTTAAAGATTTTGGCGGTACAGGCCTGTTTGAAAGCGAGTTTTTAGCGCTAAGTAAGCGTTATGGTAACCTAGATTTTCATTTGGGGATGGGCTGGGGCTATTTAGGTACCGCCGGTAATATAACCAACCCTTTTTGTGAAGTGCGCGACAGTTTTTGTAATCGCCCTGGCGGCACTCTTGGTCAGGGGGGGAAAATTAGTTATTCAAAATTCTTTAAAGGCCCGGCTTCTGTTTTTGGTGGCATAACCTATCAAACACCGTGGCAACCACTAGTATTAAAATTAGAATATGAAGGTAACGACTATACCGAAGATCGTGCGGGTGTGTTAGCGCAAGACAGCCGCTGGAATGTAGGTGCGGCTTATCAATGGGATGATTTTACGTTTGATGTTAATTATCAGCGCGGTAACACCTTAGGTTTTGGCGTGCATTACCGGCTGAATATGCATGAAGCCAGCCAAATTAAGATCAACCCCGCTAAGCTGCCGGTAACGGGTGTTAAAATTGATTCGTCTGCCAATATAAACTTTAACCAGTTAACGCATAACTTATATTACAACGCCGCATTTTTACCCAAAAGTATTCGCATGACCAAGGATGAGTTCATTCTGCACGGCCAGTCTCTCAATTATCGTGATGATGTGGAGCTTACCGATCGGGTCGCGCGCGTGATTATTGCGCAATTGCCTGAAAATATTAAAACTATTCGACTTGTTGAATATGCTAGCCATATGCCGCAAGTTGAAAAGCTGATTAATGTGCAAGATTTTATTGATGTGGCACAGAACAATTTGTTCCAGCCTGATCTACGTTCAACCTATGTTAGACAACAACCCGATGCTGCTGCGCTGGAGTTAGTTAATTTAACCGATGATCGTGGTTTTTATACCGGCTCTGAAATTTTTTGGGTGCAATCTTTTGGTAACCCAGAAAAATTCTATATGTATCAAGGCGGTTTATTTTTAGGGGGCGGATATCGTTTTAACAACCAATTTAGTATGAATGCCACGGCTAAACTTACCGTGTTAGAGAATTTTGATTCCTTTAATTTTAAAGTGGATGCTCAGGAGTCGGCATTACCTAGAGTGCGTACTTATGTTCGTGAGTATGTTACTCGCAGCAAATTATCGGTTGAAAATATTTATGGGCATTGGCAGCAAGAAATTGCACCGTCAGTTTTTGCGCAAGCTTACGCGGGTTACCTTGAAACGATGTTTGCAGGGGCCGGGGCAGAGTTTCTGTATCGACCTGTTGATAGTACGCTAGCCTTTGGCGTCGATTTAAACTATGTAAAACAGCGTTCATACGAAAATGATTTTGGGTTTCTGGATTACAAAACCGTAACGGGGCATGTGAATGTTTACTGGCAACCTGAGTTTCTAAAAGACACCTTGTTAACCTTTAATATCGGTCAGTTTTTAGCTAAAGATAAAGGGGTTAATGTTGATTTTGCTAAGCGTTTTGATAGCGGTATCGTTGTGGGCGCTTATGCTGCGATAACGGATGTCAGTTCAGAAGAGTATGGCGAAGGCAGTTTCACTAAAGGCTTTTATATATCATTACCGTTTGATTTGTTCTCGATTAGCCCTGCTAAAGGCCGAGGCCGTATTCCATGGGTACCCATTGGTCGCGACGGTGGTCAACCGCTTAATCGCCCCATTAAGCTTATCGACAGGACCGAGAGCCGTTCACCGTTCTACGACTAACTGGTCGTACCGCACTCCGGTACAGGCCATACCAGTTAAATCCACTGGTATGGCCACACTCCGGTACTGGTTGTACCACACTCAGACACTGGTACAACCACACTCCGGTACAAGTCAAACCTCTGACCACACTCCGGTACCGGTCTGACCAGTCGATTTAGCCAGTTATGACGTAATGTTATGTATTAAATATTTGTTGTGGTTTTTTAAGGCGGTAGTAGATGATTTATTTTAACAGTCAGAGTATCCCCGAGCTTGCTGGCTTGAATTTTTCACAGCGCATGGAAGTAATTCGTACCGCAGCTGATAGGCTAGCAGCACCTACAAAAATAACTTTGAATATTATTAAGTTAATTATTCTTTCTACGTTATTTATTTTAATTGCTCGCGCTGAAGGTTTAGCCATCCCAGGTTATATTCTGTTATTGGTAGTGGTTTATCCGTTGATCACACGGCCTATTACTTTTTATTTATGTCGCTCACAGTTTGCCACAATTCGCCGGCAGCAATTTCCAGAAAAACAAGCTTAGTCGCCATTTCACCTAACCGACTCTGAGTGTGGCCAGACCAGTACCGGAGTGCGGTCTGACCAGTGTCTGAGTGTGGCCAAACCAGTACCGGAGTGTGGTTTGACCAGTGTCTGAGTGGGGTTAGGTGATGCCGCGTTGTTTCATGATGTCGGCAATCTCTGGCAAGCTAGCTGGGTCGTCGATAGTAGAGGGGACTTGGTAGCTTTGCCCTTCACCTATTTGCCGTAACAGTTTGCGTAATATTTTACCCGAACGTGTTTTGGGTAGCCGAGGCACGATTAATGCTTTTTTAAAGCTGGCAACTGCGCCGATTTCTTGTCTTACTAACGCGACTAACTCTGCTTGTAGGGTCGTTTCATCAACGGTGATGCCGTTTTTCAGTAGCACGAAACCCACAGGCTGCTGACCTTTTAATTCATCAGGTAAACCGATAACACAGCATTCTGCTACGGCAGGGTGCGAGGCTAAAATCTCTTCCATTTCGCCGGTTGATAAACGATGCCCGGCAACGTTAATGACATCATCCGTGCGCCCCATCACAAACAGATAACCGTCTTCATCCAGGTAGCCGCCATCGCCGCTGCTGTAATAGCCTGGGAAGTTAGTTAAGTAACCGGCTTTAAAGCGCTCTGGATTGCCCCAGATGGTAGCTAAGCAGCCAGGAGGGAGTGGCAGCTTAATCGCAATATTGCCTTGTGTGTTGGCGGGTACAGCTTGTCCTGCATCATCTAATATTTGCACATGGTAGCCAGGTACAGGTTTGGTTGACGAGCCGGGCTTGGCCGGCAGTAATTCAACACCGGCTAAATTGGCGCAAATGGCCCAGCCTGTTTCAGTTTGCCACCAGTGATCAATTACGGGTTTGCCTAATACTTCACAAGCCCATTGATAGGTGGGGGGATCAAGCCTTTCACCGGCCATAAAAACATGTTTTAACTGGCTTAAGTTATGCGGTTTTAACAGTTCAGCATGGGGATCTTCTTTTCGAATAGCACGAAAGGCGGTGGGCGCAGCAAAAATGGCTTTTACGTTATATTCCGCACACACTCGCCAGAATGCACCTGCATCGGGCGTGAATACCGGTTTACCTTCATACAAAATAGTGGTGGCGCCTGCGAGCAAGGGGCCATATACAATATAGGAGTGTCCTACTACCCAGCCCACATCTGAGGCGGCCCAAAACACATCGCCGGCTTGAATATCATAGATAGCTTTCATGCTGTATGTTAAGGCAACCGCATGCCCGCCATTATCACGCACCACGCCTTTAGGCTTGCCGGTCGTGCCAGAGGTATAAAGGATGTACAGCGGATCAGTACTTTGCACCGGGACGGCGTCTACGGCTGTGGCATTAAGCATGGCTTGTTGCCAATCCACATCACGCTCTGCAATTAGGGTTGCAGGATCTTGCGGGCGCTGAAAAATAATACAGTGTTCGGGTTTATATTCAGCTTTTTCAATTGCGCTGTCGAGTAGCGGTTTGTAGCTTATAACACGGTTAATCTCGATGCCACAAGAGGCACTGATCACCACTTTGGGTTTGGCATCATCAATACGGATCGCTAATTCATGCGGTGCAAAACCACCAAATACCACTGAGTGAATGGCGCCCAGTCTTGCCGAGGCTAACATGGCGATCACCGCTTGCGGGATCATTGGCATATAGATAACTACACGATCACCTTTGGTTACGCCATGTGCTTGTAATACTCCGGCGAATTTTGCTACTTCTTCGAGGAGTTGTTTATAAGTGTATTGTTGTTTGGTTTGAGTTACTGGAGAGTCATAAATTAGCGCAGTTTGTTCACCACGGCCTTCAAGCACTTGCTGATCCAGTGCTAAATAACAGGTGTTAAGCTCACCATCGGCAAACCAGTGATAAACATTATCATGCTGGCTGATAATTGTGGTAGGCGCTTTGAACCAAGCGATTTTGCTTGCTTTGTGAGCCCAAAATGCCGCGGGATCAGCAACAGACGCTTGATATTCTTGTAGGTAAGACATGTTAGTATCCTTAAGGATGTTTAGTTATCTTACCAATGTACAGAATTTATAATGAAATAAAACTAGACTTATGGCTAAGGCGCAATAGTTGAGCTACCACGTTTTGAGTGCTTGGCTAGCGAAATTTTGAATTTACAGATACACTTTTTAAGTATGTTTAAATTAGGAAGAGAATATTGTCTGTTAACCAAGACTATGACGTTGCTTTTTTTAGATTAGTTGCGGCGATTTCCGCTGAATTTGTGTTGAGTTCAGCAAACGAAGTGGATGACGTTATTAATAAAGCCATAGCGCGTATTGGCATGTTTTATGGTGCTGATCGTTGTTATGTATTTATGTTTAGTGCCGACTTAGTGACTGCAAGCAATACGCATGAATGGTGTGCCTCGGATGTTTCGCCTCAAAAATCGTGTTTACAAAATTTAGCTTCAGCAGAATTTGGTGGCTGGTTTAGCAGCTGGCAAGAGGGCGAAATCTCGCGTATCGCAGATATTTCCGTTTTAGAGCACACGTCAAATGAATATCAATTGTTAGCCAGTCAAGGTATCAAATCGCTTTTGATGATCCCGTTACGCAGCAATACACGTTTAATCGGCATGTTTGGTATTGATATGGTGAAACAGTTACAGGGTTGGCCTGAGGCAGAAGTGGCCGGGTTAAGTCTGATTGCGGGTAATATTTGCGGTGTATTATTACGAAAAGAGGCTGAGGAAAAAGCAGAAAGCTTAGCCTTTTACGATCCGGTAACTGGTTTGGCCAATCGGCAGTTAATGTTAGATCGGATCGAACAAGCGCAACGACAAAGTCATCGTAATCAGTTTTATGTGGCATTACTGTTTATTGATGTCGACGATTTTAAAACACTAAATGATAGCTTAGGTTTTACTAAAGGAGATGAAGTTCTTAAACTTATCGGCCAAGCATTGCAGTCGGTGTTGCCGCAGGGAGACACCATTGGGCGCTTTAGTGCAGATGAATTCTTAGTATTAAGCGAATTGTTTACTGCCGAGCGTTGTAAAGCGGTGCAGGCAATTACGGAATTAGCGGCAAGTTTACAGCACACGGTCATTTCTAATCAAAATTTAATGTCGATCAGAGAGAAAAACACCATCAGTATTGGTTGCACTTTGTTTTTGGGCGGGCAGCATGATACGGATGTACTCATTACACAGGCCGATCTGGCCACCTACCAAGTAAAGCAAGCAGGCGGCAATGGCCTGAGTTTTTTTGATATCACGTTACAGGAACAAGCTAACCAACGTTTGAATTTAGCCAAGGAATTACGGCAAGCATTAAATCAAGCACAGTTTGAATTGTTTTATCAGCCACAGTTGGTTCACCCGGGGGTCGTGCTGGGGGCTGAAGTATTGTTACGCTGGCGTCATCCAGAACGCGGCTTACTTGGCCCAGATGCGTTTATTCGTTTTGCTGAAGAGACAGGCTTGATTGTGGAAATCGGTGAGTACGTGCTTTTTCATGCCTGTAAACAATTGGCTGTTTGGCAGCAAACGCCTAGTACAGCCCGTTTAGAACTGTCGGTAAATATTAGCGCTAAGCAATTAAAACAAGCTAACTTTTCAGATAAGGTGCTCGACATTATAAAACACACTGCTATTGATGCGTCGGCGCTGAAGCTGGAGCTTACAGAAAGTGTGTTGGTTGAAGATTTTGATAATGTAGTCGGTATTATGCAGATTTTGCAGGCCAAAGGGATCCGCTTTTCCTTGGATGATTTTGGTACAGGGTATTCTTCGTTAGTCTATTTAAAGCGTTTGCCCTTATATCAATTGAAAGTTGACCGTAGTTTTGTTGCCGATTTACTTACAGATGAGAATGATCAGGCTATTGCAAAGATGATCATTTTATTAGGCCAAACCTTAGGATTAGAAGTGATGGCTGAGGGGGTTGAGACGGTGGAGCAGTTAAAAACCTTGTTCAAGCTAGGATGTTACCATTATCAAGGTTACTATTTTTCTAAACCATTACCATTGAACTTATTTGAGCATTATTTGGCAAAAGCGAGTGGAGGGTTAATTTAGCTTTCGAAAAATCAACAAAAGCCTTTAACTCAATTGGTCAATTAGGCTCATAGTGCTAACTAACCTTTTTTAACCATGAATAGTATGAAGTTTAATCATGTCTTCTTGTATCGCACCATTAAGATCTGATTGTAAATGCGGCTCTGCATCGGCAAACGGTACTTGCAATTCGTCAATCAGGTTGATTTGGTTACGGCCATTCAACTTACTTAAGTAAAGGGCCATATCGGCAACCTGTAATACTCTTTCCCAATTAAATTGATGCTCAGGCACTTGTGAAAACGGTAAGCGAATAAAGCCACCGCTAATCGTTACGGGGATCTCATTGCCTTCGTATACCACGGGCAGGGCGCTAACGACTTGCAACACTTGCTGGCAGATTTGATCAATTTCTTCTTGCTCTAAACGCTGAATAACAATTAAAAACTCTTCACCGCCCCAGCGGATCAACAGCTCGTTCTCATCAGTTAAGGCCAATAAGCGTCGACTTAAATCAATCAGCACGGCATCACCTGCCGCATGGCCGTAGTTATCATTTATTTGTTTGAAAAAGTCGATATCTAACAATAAGAGTGCGCAAGCATCCGGCTGGCTACTTTTATGGCGTTTCGCCATTTTATCTTGCATAGCACGTCGATTAAATAAGCCGGTTAAGGGGTCGCGTAAAGACTGATATTCCAGTTGTTTGTTAACTTCTTTCAGGCGGAGATTTGAGCGTTGTACTTTGCGGTATAAGTTAACCAGTAAGATAGCCGCTAAACCCATAATAAAAATAAACAAAAGGGTAATGGTTTGCTGCAGTTGTTTATTTTTAAGCAGCTCTTCTTGCAGTTCGTTTTGTTGTTGTAAGATAGTGATTTGTTGTGTTTGAGATTTGAGTTCATACCGAGATAACAAATCACGTGTAATTTTTTCACTGGACGCTGCGGCAATTTCTTCACGAAGTTGCATTTGCCACTCAAGGGTTTCGGCTAGTTTTGGATAGTCTTTAAGCGATTTATAGGCTTTAGCAAACCACCCAAGTAGGTCTTCTAGTTCAGTTTTACTATCGCGTTGCTGGTAAAAAGCAAAAGCTTTTTGCATTTTGGTCAGGCCTGATTCGGCGTCACCTAAAAGTACTTCTAAATAACCGATGTTAAAGTTAATAAGGTTAACGTTTTCTGTATCTTTTAATGCTAGCGCTTCAGTTAATGCTTCTTCTAGAATATTTTTTGCTGCTGGATAATTTTGTTGCTCGATGTACACCGAACCAAGGTTGTTCATGAAGGTAAGCACGAGACTCTGCTGTTTTTGAGCTCGGGCGCGGGCTAAGCCTTTGAGATTTACTTCCACAGCTGCGGTATAATCTTTTTGTCCCGCCATGACAAAACCAAGCGATAAAAATAGGTCAGGTAGAAGTTGATCTTGTTTATAGCGTAACAAATCTTGATAAACTTCTTCTAACAAGCTTCGTGCACGTTGCCAATCTTTTAAATCGGTATGCACAATTGCAATCTGTTGTCTTAAAGAGGTGCTACGAACTAAAGTTCTGCTGTCGTTTGTTGTATTTAAGGCATCAAGTGCTTGCTCATAATGTTTTAACGCCTTTTCGTATTGTGTGTCTTGTCTAAATAGTCTACCTAGTAGGGCGTTTATCCAATATTTAACTCGTGGGTTTTCAACGTCTGTGAGTATACCGGCCAATATTTCAGCATTAATATAGGCCTGATTACTTTGATTGCGAAAAGATAGCACTTCGAGTTCTGCAGCCATAATTTCTGCAATGGCGTTAACTGATTTAGTGATATTTTTAATTTCTGCCAGAGTCGCTAAAATATCATCTACAGCAGAAGAGTTGGCTTGATATAAATGAGAAAATAGCTGGTAAGTTAGTGCTCTAACAGTGCTCTCAGGTGTATTGTCTTCAGCCAGATTGGTAGGAAGGCGGTCGATGATACTTTGTAGTTTTAGATTTGCTTGTTCTGGGTCAACTAAGGTTAACGTTAAATATTCGTCTAATTCTTGTTCAAGTGAAGCATCGCGCATAGCTTGAGACTTAACTTGTTGCGTTTCATTAACAACATGCTCCTGCGCCACCGCCCAATTAGGTAGCAGCGATATTGCCAGAGTAAAAACAAGAACAATAAAACATTTAGTTAATGACATTATTTTTATGAAACCAAATTTAACTTAAATTTTATTCTATAGTTTTAACTAAGATTGCATAATAAGTCCACTTTTAAAAAAATATACTTATAAATCAGGTATAATTTAAATAGTTCAGCATAATGCTTAATAAAGGCGATATCACGCGAATGGATTTATTATGAGTGCTTTAGAATACCTTATTATCATGTCTACATTAGTTGCCACCAGCGCCTTTTTTTCTGTTTCTGAAATTTCTTTAGCGGCGTCACGCAAAATGCGGTTACGTTTATTGGCGACTGAGGGCGATGTTCGCGCAGAGAAAATTTTAGCGCTGCAAGATCACCCTGGTAATTTTTTTACGGTAGTGCAAATTGGTCTTAATGCGGTGGCGATACTCGGCGGTATTTTAGGTGAATCGGCTTTTACACCTTATTTTGCCAATATGCTTGGTTTGTTTAGCCACGAAACTTGGGTTCAACCTGCGGCCTTTGGTTTGTCCGTGTTCTTTGTCACGTCATTATTTATCTTGTTCGCAGACTTAATGCCAAAGCGTTTAGCCATGATTGCCCCCGAGCAAATTGCGCTGCGCATTGTCGCCCCCATGCTATTACTGATTATGCTGCTTAAACCCTTAGTGTGGTTGTTTAACGGTTTAGCTAATTGGTGTTTTAGTATGCTTAAAATACCGACACTGCGCAAAGATGATATTACGCCTGATGACATTATGGCGATGATGGATGCCGGTGCGCAGGCCGGTGTTTTACAAGAGCATGAGCATCAGTTATTAGAAAATGTGTTTGATATGGAATCGCGCACGGTAACCTCGGCCATGACCGCGCGCGAAAGCTTAATCTTTTTCACCAAAGACGAAGCGCAAGAGAGCATTAAAGCCAAAATTGCAGAGCACCCTCATGCAAAGTTTTTAGTGTGTGCAGGCGTGTTAGATCAAGTGATTGGTTATGTGGATACCCGTGATATTTTAATGCAGGTATTACACGATCAGCCTATTTCTTTGCAAAAAGACGGTATTGTGCGCACGCCATTAATTATCCCGGATACCTTGTCTTTATATGAGGTGTTAGAACACTTTAAATCGGCGGGTATCGATTTTGCCATCATCTTAAATGAGTACGCGATGGTGGTGGGTATTATCACCTTAAAAGACGTGATGAGTATTGTGATGGGCGAGTTGGTTAATTCAGAAGAAGAGCAGATTGTCGCGCGTGACAGTAATTCATGGTTAGTTGAAGGCTTAACGCCACTGGCGGATGTGATGCGGGTGCTGGATATACCGCGTTTTCCGAATGCCGAAAACTACGAAACCATTGCGGGTTTTATGATGTATACCCTAAAGAAAATTCCGAAACGCACCGATTTTGTGCTGCATGCTGGCTATAAATTTGAAGTGGTTGATATCGACAGCTACAAAATTGACCAATTATTGGTCACTCGTATCGAGCCTGTTGCGGAATAAGCGTTTAATGTTGGTTATGGGGTTTTTGTCACTGGCTCATTTTCAGCCGTTTCGGCTTGTTGCTCATAGCTTGCCATCAGTTTTTCACGAAAATTTTGTAGGCCTTTCATCACCATATCGTAGGTGCTAGCGACACCTGTTTCGACATCACCTTCAAACACTTTTAACCCGGTTAAGATGGCTTTTGCATCGCTAAAACCTTGCTCAATGCCTTTGCCGATGGTTCCCATAAAATCATCTAATTGCTTTAAGCTATCTTCTGATGGTTTCTGTTGTTTATAGATATTAAACAAGCTGGTGGCAAAACTGACAATGCGTTCGGCCGTGGCCTCGGGCGAGGTATCAATACCTGAGTCATAGATTTTTTTGTGGCGTTTTTACCTAAGGTAGGCTCTAAGGCGTCGTTAATACCGTCGAGTGCTGTTTTGTAAAGCAGGCTGAGGGTGTTGTTGTTACTTTGTAGTGCCACTTTTTCACTGGCCGCTAAAATGGCTGCATTTTGTTGTTGTTTGCTCAGTTTCTCTGGGATCACAGCAGCGTTATTAGCATTGCTACGTAGCGTACTTACCATGCTGTCGGTTTTAATGCTACTCATGAGTGATCCCTAGATCCATTTTCAATTAACGTTGTAGCGGCCGCTACAGCAATAACTTTAGCCGTAAATCCATAAAAAAACACCCCGGCCAGCAGACCGAGGTGTTTTAGGGTAACAATGCGCTTAAGGTTAATTGATGCCGTGCATGCGTTTTTTCAGTAGCGGACTGATAATCAACATAAAGATACCTGCAGCAATACCGAAGTAACATAAGAAGCTAAATAATTCTGTGTAGGCAGCTAAAGCGGCACCGACATCAGCGACTTCACCACTGGGCGTTTCAATAGCGGCCAGTTTAGCCAATTGTGTTGCAAGTAACTCTGAGTAAGCAGTGGCTAAGAACCATGCCCCCATCATCACACCGACCACTTTATGGACGGCCAATTTGGTGACCGCAGATAAACCAACAGGTGATAGACATAATTCACCCATGGTGTGCAGCATATAAGCTAGCACCAACCAACCGGCACTCACTAAGCCGGCTTCATTCGGGAATTGTGCACCAATGACTAACGCGCCAAAGCCTAAACCGGCTTGCATGATACCCAGTGCAAATTTTACCGGCGTGCTCGGTTCAAGTTTACGCTTGCTAAGTGCCACCCACAGCCAAGCAAAAATAGGGGCTAAGGTGATAATAAATAATGGGTTTAAAGCACCGTATTGACCTGCAGTGGTTTCAAAACCAAAAACCGTGCGGTCCATAACCCGATCAGCAAACAAGGTCATGGATGAAGCCGATTGTTCAAACAAGGCCCAGAACACCACCGTAGAGAAGGTTAGAACGATCAGCACAAACATGCGATCACGTTCTTCTTTATTGCATTGCGTTACCATAAACCAGATTACGCCCGCTAACACGATGAACGACAAACCGAGTAACACAGAGTGTACGATGGGGTTGTATTGAACCAGTTGCCAAACAACAAACAGAGCCGGGATGGTTGCTAGGTAAATCAGCCATTCACGATCGACAAAAGCAAATACCTTTTGTTTTAAGCGCACGGGATCATTGGGCTCGGCATAACCATACAGGTATTTTTGGCCGGCTAAGAACACAATTAAGCCTAGTACCATACCGATACCGGCTAAACCAAAACCCCAACCCCAACCGAATTTTTCACCGATATAGGTAACCAATAAGGTGGCAATAAATGAGCCGGTATTGATACCCATGTAAAAGATGGTGAAGCCAGAATCGCGACGGGCATCATCTTTACCGTACAACTGGCCAACGATAGTAGAAATATTTGGTTTTAAAAAACCCACGCCCATGATGATTAGGGCTAACGAAAAGTAGAACACTTGGATCGCGCCGGTATCTTGCACGACCACACCGTTTTCGACATAGGCTTGAAAGCCTTCGTAGGCAAGGCCTAAATGACCTAAACACAACAAAATGGCACCAAAGGTAACGGCTTTGCGCATTCCTAAATACCGGTCAGCAAGCATGCCGCCGATCACTGGCATGGCATACACTAAACCGGCATAGCTACCCAATACATCTAAGCCGCCGGCGTCACTGAACAGGTGATACTTTGTTAAATATAACAACAGCAAATATTTCATGCCGTAAAACGAAAAGCGTTCCCACATTTCAGTTAAAAAGCATACATAAAGCCCGACCGGATGGCCGAAAAATTGTGGCTGAGTTTGATGGTTGCCCAGCGCAGTGGATTGAGAATTCATGGAGTCCCCGGGTAATGAATTATTATTATTGTCTGCTTTTATGCAGTTCGCACTCGATTATGCCGCTATCACAACGTTTTGTCATCCTCGGTACAAGCATTTACTTCATCGCTCCTATAATCTCCGTCGCAAGCTGGTACAACCACACTCCGGTACTGGTCGGGCCTCACTCAGAGACAGGTCATACCACACTCCGGTACAGGTCGGGCCTCACTCAGAGACAGGTCTTACCACACTCCGGTACAGGTCGGGCCTTACTCAGGGACAGGTCATACCACAATCCGGTACAGGTCGGGCCTTACTCAGAGACAGGTCTTACCACACTCCGGTACTGGTCGGGCCTTACTCAGAGACAGGTCTTACCACACTCCGGTACTGGTCATACCTTACTCAGAGACGTTTTGTTGGGGGAGGGAGTTTTATTGTGATTAGTTGGTCAGTTGGTTTGTTCGCAGTTGGCGATCCGTTACAATAACCGCAAGTAGTTAACTGAGCATGGTCAGTGATCGAATATAAATCTGCCGCCTATTACCGCAGTGTTGCAGCACTTTGTTTAGCCGCCGTGGCGGTATTCGCTAATTTGCATTTAATGCAGCCGTTGTTGCCGGAAATAAGCCGTCAATTTGCGTTAACGCCGCTACAAGCCAGTATTAGCTATACCGTAGCGACGCTCTGTTTGGGCCTGTCGCTGCTAGTGTATGCCGCTTTGTCGGATGCTTGGGGGCGTAAAACCCTTTTGTTAATAACCTTAGTTGGTATGAGCGTGAGTACCTTGCTACTCACGCAAGTGCAAAGTTTCAGTAGTCTAGTGTTACTTCGGGCAATACAAGGCTGTTGTTTGGGGGGCTTGCCGGCGATTGCCATTGCCTGGATGGGCGAAGAATACAGTAAGCCGGCGTTAGTGAGCGCGGTGGGCTATTACATCAGTGCCAATTCGTTAGGTGGGATCTCAGGGCGCTTGCTCGCCGGTGGTTTAGCGGATTGGGGGCACTGGCAATGGGTGTTTTGGCCAATGACGCTGTTAGGGGCGCTCAGTTGTTATGCGGTTTGGCGTTATTTACCGGCTGCTCAGTATTTTGTGCGTCAACCGTTTCGTTTAAAACAGGCTTTACGAGATAATCTGTATCACTTACGCCAGCGGTTATTATTGTTAACCTACCTGATTGGCGGCTTAAATTTTTTAGTCTTTTTAAACCAATATACCTACGCCAGCTTTGTGCTGGCGGCCACGCCGTTTAATTTAAGTAGCGGCCTTATTGGACTGTTATTTATAACGTATTTAACTGGCACTATAGGCTCGGCTTATTCCGCTAAAATTGCCCATAGGCTTAGTTTGCCCGGCGCGATGGCGCTGGGGGTGTTGATTATGATGTTAGGCTCAATCATGACCCTCTTTGCAGGGCTTTGGGGGATGGTTGCGGGCTTTTTTATCAGTGCCTTTGGTTTCTTTTTGTGCCATTCACTTGCCAGCAGTTTTGTCAACCAACAGGCTATCCGCGCTAAAGCCAGTGCCAGTGCGTTATATCTGGTGTTTTACTACATCGGCGCCAGTAGTGGTGGCGTTTACCTGCAACCATTTTGGCAATGGGCCGCTTGGCCAGGGGTGATTATGGGCTCTTTGCTGATGTATAGTTTAACGTTAGCGCTAAGTTGTTGGCTCTGGCGTTTGCAACGCACGAAGTTGTGCTAATTCGGTTGCAGTTAAAGGCCGATAGCGGCCCTCTTCGAGATCACCAAGTGGTAAATCGCCAATAGCGATCCGACACAAATCAACCACTTTAAAGCCGAGCGCTCGGCACATATAACGAATTTGCCGATGCTGTCCTTCACTGAGGCAAATTTCTAAGCTGTGTGCAGTTAATACCTTAACTAAACAGGGATTTGCTTGATATTGATGCGGCCCCACTTGCCATGTTATGCCATCGGCAAAAGCTTTGATCAGGGCGTCTGCATCGGTAATCGCTTGCTGCACACGCACTCGATAGCGCTTATAGTGCTGATAACGTGGATGAAGTAAGCGCTGGGCAAGTTCGCCATCATTGGTCAGCAGTAATAAACCGCGTGAGTCTTTATCCAGCCTACCCACGGCAAAGGCTCGAACCGGTAATTGTGACAGCACGTGCGCGATACTGGCGGGATCAGCAGCTCGATTATTACAATCGATACCCACCGGCTTGTGATAAAGCCAATATTGCCATGCTGGGGCAGGTGCTAAGCTTTCGCCGTTAATCTGGATCTCATCATCAACAGCAACTCGTTGTTGCAATCGAGCCGGCTCACCGTTAACCAACACTTGGCCTGCACTGATCAAACGGTTTGCCGCTTGGCGTGAGCAAAAACCGCGCGAAGCAATCGCTTTAGTGAGAGGAATTCGTGGGTTCATGGTCGAAGGGCAAAGCAGTTAACTAAGGACATCAGCAGGCTTGAGCATCTAGGGTGTTAATAGTCGACATGATAACTCAATGTAATACCTTGTTGGCAGCACTTGATTAAATCTTCGGGCATTAAGCCAGTGCTGTTGAGGCACTGGCTAAAGCATTTATTTGTTGTCGGCACTTAACCGTGTAGGATAACGCTGATAAATCAGCGCCACCGCTGCGCTAATACTATCTTGCGAATGTACTTTCGAGTCTGCTGCTAATTTACCTTCGGTCATACCTTGCCAAATTAAACGATTCTCGCTGGCATCAATCACATCAATCAGAATTGATCCTACTTTGTAACGATGTGTTTCAACACCGCCAAAAATAGGAAAGCCAAAACTCAAAGCGCTATTGCGACCGAAAAAGCCATAACCGGCGTTAATGCTAAAAGGCGAACTGCGAACATCTTCCCGATTCTCTGTATTGATCTGGTAATTCACTAATAATTGCGGGCTTTGCTCATTGTAGCGATAGCCTAAATCGGTCATTTCGCGAATGATGGCGGCTTTAAAATGTTGCGCTTGTAGCGGATCGTAGCTAGGGGCTGTCGCAGCAGTCTCTGCCGTATCAGCTGTTTTAGTTTCGGCTGTTGCCTCAACCGTTTCGGTGGGCTTAAAAAAAGCAAAGGTTTGATATTGTTCAAAGTTAACTGAACGGTCATAGTCAATATTAGCTTGTTTCGGGCTGGCGCAACCGGCCAATACAAGCGTGGTGGTCAGCAGCAATAAGCTGGTTTTTAGCACGTTAACAACAGACATCAGACACCTCATCCTGAAACAAACAGTTTATGGCAGCGAGTTTAGCGCAGTTTATGCAAGCCTCACAGTGTAATAATTTAGCAAGCCAAGCTGAACGCAGCCTGTACTTCGTTTTACGCCGCTATCAGGCTGAAAGTTTAGCAAGGCTAGTTAAATTGACTAATAAATCGTTATTTACGCTATTTAATTACCATGTTAAAAAACATGAATTGTAACAATTATCTGCTAACTTACTGATTATATTTTTATTTTATTTTTGGCATAGTGGCTGCAATCAATATCTATAATACGTTTATAGTGCAAGGAATGGAAAAATGCAGGCGAAATTAGCGTTAATGGCGGTGGTGTTACTCGGTAGCGTAGTTTTAACAGGATGCAATAAGGCGCAAAGTAGCCCGAACAGTACCGCCGCCGCAGAGGTGGCGATCCCAGTAGAAACGTCACGTTCGCGTTTAGGGGCCATCAGTAGCAGTTATCGTACAACAACCACATTAACAGCGCGGGCTGAAGCCGACATGATGGCGAAAAGCACCGGTATCGTGCAGCAAGTGCTCGTAGAAGAAGGCGATCAAGTTAAAGCGGGGCAATTGTTAGCGGTTTTAGAAAATGAGCGGCAACAACACTTGTTAGCCAAAGAGCGGGCCGAGTTAGGCCGCTTAGAATCTGAATTAAGCCGCATGCATGAAATGCATCAGCGCAAATTGGTCAGTACCGACGTGTATGAAAAACTAAAATGGCAAGTCTCGGCCATGCAAGCCGGCGTTGCACTGGCTGAGTTAAATTTGCGAGAAACCGAAATTCGCGCACCGTTTAACGCAGTGGTGGCACGGCGTTTTGTTAAAACCGGCCAATTGATTAACCAATTGGCGCCAAATTCACTGTTTTATTTGGTCAGTGAAAGCGAATTAGAAGCGGTGGTGCATTTACCTGAGCAACAAATGCTGCAAGCGAAAAGTGGCCAAGCCGCCATACTAAGCTTTGCTGGCGTACCCAGTGTTACTGCCAGTATTAGTCGCGTCGCGCCTGTGGTCGATGCCAGTTCCGGTACGGTGCGTACCACGCTGATTATTGATAACCAAGCACGGCAGCTCAAAGCCGGCATGTTTAGTCAGGTAGAGATCCAATTTGATACCCGAGAACAGGCACTGTTAATCCCTAAGCGCGCGCTCATTACCTTAGATAATTTAGCCGGTGTGATGGTGTTAGATGCCGACAATCGGGTGCAACGTCGCCAAGTGTCTTTGGGCTATACCGCAGATCATATGGTCGAAGTGCTAGACGGTTTAAACGTAGGCGATCAAGTAGTGGTAGCGGGGCATGCCGCACTTAAAGAGCAAAGCTTGGTTAAAGTGGTTTCTGAGCGCGAATTCTAACAAGGACGTTAATCATGAGTTTGGTCAATACTGCTGTAAACCGGCCGGTTACCGTCTGGATGTTTACCCTCGCCATTGTATTATTTGGTTTAGTGTCGGTCGGTCGCTTAGCGGTTAATTTACTACCCGATCTGTCCTATCCTAGCTTAACGGTACGTACTACCTATATAGGCGCGGCCCCAGCTGAAGTAGAGCAACTGGTCAGTAAACCGGTTGAGGAAGCGCTGGGCATTGTTAAAGGGGCTCGTAAAGTCACGTCGGTATCTCGAGCTGGGCGCTCTGACGTGGTACTGGAGTTTGATTGGGGCACGGACATGGATCTGGCGCTGTTAGAAGTGCGAGAGAAGCTGGATGTGTTGTTCTTACCCTTAGATGTTGATAAACCGTTATTACTGCGTTTTAACCCCAACCTAGACCCGGTGGTGCGGCTGTCGTTGTCGAAAGCCAACATGAGCGCAGCAGAGCTGGTCAGTATCCGTACCTTTGCCGAAGAAGATTTGCGCCGAAAACTGGAATCGTTTAGCGGTATTGCCGCGGTGCGCCCTGACGGGGGGTTAACCCAAGAAATTCAGATTTTGGTGGATCCACAAAAGTTAAGTCAGCTGCAACTTGATATCAGCGTTATTACTCAGCGTTTGAAAGCTGAAAATATCAACTTAGCCGGCGGACGTTTAGAAACCTCGTCTTATGATTATCTGGTTAGAACCATTAACCAATTTGCTGAGCTGCAAGAAATTGAAAATCTGTATTTAACTACGGTTGGCAACAGCCAAGTTCGCCTAAAAGATGTGGCCGAGGTGCGAGATGCCTTTGCTGATCGGCAAAGTATCAGTTACATCAATGGCAGTCAGGCCATTGAGCTGGCTATTTATAAAGAAGGCGATGCCAACACGGTGCGCGTGGCTGAAGGGTTATTAGCGCGTTTGCCTGAGCTACGTAAAATGCTGCCGCCAGGCTATCAGCTAGAGGTGCTATCTGATCAATCTCAATTTATTAAACAAGCCATCTCCGATGTAAAATCTGCTGGTATGGTCGGCGGTTTGCTGGCGATGTTAGTGCTGTATTTGTTTTTACGAAATGCTTGGGCCACCTTGATAATTTCGGTTTCCATTCCGGTTTCGGTGATTGCGACCTTTAATTTGATGTACGGTCAGGGTATTACGCTGAACATGATGAGCTTAGGCGGTATTGCCTTGGCGGTTGGTTTACTGGTCGATAATGCCATTGTGGTTTTAGAAAATATTGCTCGGCACAAAGAGCTGGGCTTGTCAGGTAAAGCCGCCGCAGAAAAAGGTGCCGGTGAAGTGGCGATGGCGATTACTGCCTCTACTTTAACCACGGTAGCCGTGTTTTTCCCCTTGGTCTTTGTTGAAGGTATTGCCGGGCAACTGTTTCGTGATCAAGCCTTAACCGTGACCTTTGCTTTGTTAGTGTCGCTGGTGGTGGCTTTGACGTTAATTCCAACCATGGCAGCGCGCAGTCGCAAAACGGCATTAACTGAGGGCGAGCAAGAACTTAAAGCTTTGTCGTCATTAAAACCCACGCGTTGGTATCACTGGCCACTATTGCCGCTGCGCTTGATCGGTCGCGGCTTATACCTTGTACTATTATCGCTGGTTAGCGTGCTGAGCCTGCTATTTAGTCTTATTGCAAAAGGCTTGTATTGGCTCTGTCGCCCTGCCGTGTTGTTGGTGCAATGGGTATTAAGTGTAACAGAGCAAAGCTATCTGAAAGTACTTCGTGCTGCGCTGCGGGCGAAAACGCTGACTTTACTCGTTACTTTTATTGCTGCAGGGGCCTGCTTTAGCTTATTACCGCGCTTAGGCGCGGATGTACTGCCACAACTTAGCCAAGGTGAATTTTATGTTGATGTGCAATTACCGGTGGGCTCGGCAATTGAGCAAACGGATGCACTGTTAAAGCAGCTAGCTAAGCAATTAGAGCAATATCCGGTGGTGGCGCGCAGCTATGGTTTAGCCGGTACTGGCGCGCAAATGACAGTTGATCCCGCCATTGGTGGCAGCCATTGGGGCCGTTTACATGTGGTGTTAACCGATGAGAGTAGTGCTGCAGACGAGCAATTATTGCAAGAAGAGCTGCGCCGCAGTTTAGCCTTACAGCCAGGGGTAAACGCGCACTTTGACCGGCCGCAGTTGTTTAGTTTTAGCACGCCGTTAGAAATTGAAATTAGTGGTTATGATTTAACCCAGCTAGCCGAATCGGCAGAGCGCTTGCAGGGCTTATTAAGTGCCGATCAGCGTTTCACGGATGTTAAATCGAGCTTACGGCCAGGCCAGCCTGAGATTACGCTGTATTTTGATCATGCCCGTTTGGCGCAATTAGGCATGACAGCACAGCAGGTGGCCAAGCGTGTCGCAACCTATATCGGCGGTGAAGTGGCTGGGCAGTTTTCGGTAAATGATCGGAAAATTGATATTCGCGTGCGCTTAGCCGAGCAATATCGGCAATATGAATTACAACTGGCGCAACTGATCATCAACCCAGGTGCTGCCGAGCCCTTGCCGTTAAGTGCCGTTGCGCAAGTGCGCCGTGAAGTGGGCCCAAGCGAAATTACCCGAGTTGGCCAGCAGCGGGTTGCCATTGTTACGGCCAATTTAGCCTATGGTGATTTAGAGCAAGCTACAGACCGTGCTAATACACTGTTACAGCAACTGGTGTTGCCGCCAGGTCAAGTAGTGCAGGTGATGGGCCAAAGCGAAGAAATGGCCCGCGCATACAGCTCTTTGCTGTTTGCGTTGTTATTGGCCGTGTTCTTGGTGTACCTAGTAATGGCCTCGCAGTTTGAGAATTTACTGCAACCCTTACTGATTTTATTTACGGTGCCGCTAGCAGGAGCAGGGGCGGTGTTAGGTTTGTGGCTAACAGATACACGGTTATCAGTGATTGTATTTATTGGTTTAATTATGTTGGCCGGTATCGTAGTAAATAACGCCATTGTACTAATTGACCGCATCAATCAATTGCGAGCGGAAGGCCAAGCGATGACCGAGGCCATTATACTGGCTGGGCAAAGTCGTTTACGCCCCGTGTTGATGACCACTTTAACCACGGTGCTCGGTTTATTACCACTGGCGCTTGGTACTGGCGAAGGCAGTGAAATTCGGGCGCCGATGGCGATCACGGTCATTTTCGGCTTAAGTTTAGCCACCTTATTAACCTTGGTGTTTATACCAGTGCTGTATAGTTTTCAGCAAAACCGCCAAAGCGCTGTTGTTACGGAGGCGCAAGTATGAACACTGAGCAACCTACAACAGAAAAACCCTTAGGGTTAACCCGGTTAGCCTTGCGTCGGCCGGTGACTATTTGCATGTTTTTTATTTCGCTTCTGTTACTCGGTGGTTTAGCCAGCAGGTTATTGCCGCTAGAGATGCTGCCGGGCATTGATGTGCCGCAATTATATGTCACCGTGCCGTATCCTAATGCTAGCCCTGCTGAAGTAGAGCGTTTAATTACCCGCCCTTTGGAAGAAGCATTAGCTACAGTCAGTGGGATTAAGCGTTTGCGCAGTTTTGCCAATGAAAACAGCGGTGATGTATCGCTTGAGTTTCGTTGGAGCGAAAACATTAGCAGCAAGGGCTTAGAGGTACGCGAACGTCTTGATAGTATTCGGCATTTGCTGCCAAGCGATGTCGAGCGCGTGTTGCTGTTTCAATTTAACACTAGCGATTTGCCGATTTTTCAATTACGCATTTCTTCTGAGCGCGATCTGGCGATGGCCTACGATTTGCTGGAGCAGCAAATTAAACGGCCATTAGAGCGCGTGCCGGGCGTATCAAAAGTGGAATTATACGGTGTTGAAAAACGCCAAGTCATTATTCGCCTTGATCCCGACAAATTGCGCGCTCTGAATGTTGATGCCAGTAGTTTACTGGCGCAATTACGCGGCAGTAACTTTTCGTTAAGTGCCGGCGAGTTACGTAATCCAGAGCAAAGTGTGTTAGTGAAACCACTGGGTGAGTATCAAGATTTAAGTGAGATCGCTGCTTTGCCGATACGCCCCGGTTTGCAACTGCGTGATCTGGCCAGCGTTGAACTTGAGTTGCCTAAACGCCAAGAAGGCCGCCATTTAAATCAAACCTACGCGGTTGGTATGAACGTGTACAAAGAATCGGGTGCTAACCTAGTGGATGTTGCCGCTGCCGCCATGCAAGTTGTGGCAAAGGCTGAAGCGAACCCGGCGTTTAATGGCATCAATTTATTTGTGATGGATGATTTGGCCGACAGCGTGACAACGTCGTTGCGTGATTTATTAATGGCCGGTGCCATCGGCGCTTTGCTGTCGTTTATTGTGTTGTTTTTATTTTTACGGCATTTAACCACCACCTTAATTGTGGTGTTATCGGTGCCTGCGGCCATCGTGATTGCGCTGGGCGCCATGTATTTTATGGGCTACAGCTTAAATATTCTTAGCATGATGGGCTTAATGTTAGCCATAGGTATGCTGGTTGATAATGCGGTAGTGGTCACCGAAAGCATCTTTCGGGAACGTGCAGCAGGCGGCGATATCCGCGCGGCGACCGAGCGGGGAGTAAAGCGCGTTGGCTTGGCGGTATTAGCGGGTACCGCCACCACGGCGATAGTGTTTTTACCGAATATTATTGGTGAAAAGATGCAGCTGACCATCTTTTTAGAGCATGTCGCCATTGCCATATGTTTATGCTTGGGCATTTCTTTATTGTTAGCCTTAACCCTGATCCCGTTGTTAACCACCAAATTAAGTGTGCAGCCACAACCGCAACAAACCGCTTCAGCCTTAGAGCAGTTTTATCATCGTGCGCTGACACTGGTGATGAATTGGCCAAAAACAGCCAGTGTTGCCGCCTTGTTGGTGCTAGCCAGTGCGGGCTTACCCTTTTCACAAATGGGTACTAGTAGTGATGAAGACCAGGATAATAGCCGCTTGTACCTAAATTACAATGTGCAAGGCAATTACAGCCTAGAAGAAGTGCGGGCAGAAGTGTCAACGATGGAAGCGTTTTTATACAGTCGTCAGGCAGAGTTTGGTATCGCTTCTGTATACAGTTATTATCGTGCTGGGCATGCCATGTCGATTATTCTACTGAAACCTGAGCTTGAAGTGCCCTTAGCGCAACTAAAAGAGCACATTCGCGCCGACTGGCCAACGTTGGTGCGTTCGCAACCTTCATTTAGTTTTGGTAATAATAACAATGCGTTGCAGCTACACTTATTAGGCAATTCGACTGAGCGTTTATTAAGCTTGGCGGGTGAGATCCAACCGCTGTTACAAAGCTTGCCCAGCCTAGCCGAAGTGAGCTCTGATTTGGCGAAAGGTCAACAAGAAATTCAAATCATACTTAAACGTGCTGAGCTGGATCGCCTTAAATTGGCGGCCGATCAGGTAGCGAATGCCGTTGCGTTAGCGTTACGTGGGGTCAATTTACGTACCTTTCGTAGCAGTGAGCAGGGGGAGCTGTTGATCCGCTTGATTTACGATGAGCGCATCAGCCAATCACCGGCCGAGCTTGCTGCCTTGCCCGTGGCGGTGGTTAACGGTGTCAGTATTTCATTGTCGCAGGTGGCGGAATTAAAGGTGATGCCACGGTTACAGTCGATCCAACGCTTCGAACGGCAGACCGGCATAGCATTGCAATTAGCATTACAGCCGGAGGTTAAAAACGAAGAGGCGAGAGCGCAAATCGATCAGTTAATGCAACAGGTGCAATTACCCGATGGTTATCGTTGGTCTTATCAAGGCGGCTTTGTACGGCAAAACGAAGAGCAGCAAGTGATGATGGTGAATATGTTGCTGGCGCTGGCGATGATTTACATTGTAATGGCGGCGTTATTTGAATCGTTATTACTGCCCAATGCGGTGATCAGCAGCCTGTTGTTTTCTTTTGTTGGGGTGTTTTGGACATTCTGGCTCACCGGTACCAGCATGGGGGTGATGGGCATGATTGGTATGCTGGTATTAATGGGTATTGTGGTGAATAACGGCATCGTATTGGTTGATCGTATTAATCAAGATCGGCAATTACAGCCTGATATGCCGCTAAAAACTTTGATTGTAGAAGCCTGTACTTTACGGCTGCGGCCGATTTTAATGACGGTATCGACCACGGTGTTGGGTTTAGTGCCCCTGGCGTTAGGCGGCACTTCGATTGGCGGTGACGGCCCTAGCTATGCACCGATGGCCTTAGCGATCATCGGTGGCTTGTTATTCTCTACCTTAACGAGTTTGCTGCTGGTACCGTTAAATTATTATGGCTTGATAAAGTTACGCGCCGGTTGTGCGCAGTTGTTACTGCGCAGTCAGCGTTGGCAACATCGGTTATTGAAAAGAGCTTAACCTTTAACTTTGGCTGAGTGGGTGGCGAGCACGTTGCCGACTCAGCCAAAGGCCAAATATGATAATTAAAAAGCTTGAACCCAAGCTACCGCCACCACGGTAATGGCTGCTTTTGACAATTTGGATATCCTCTGGCCGTGCTTTTAAACGCTCGGTAAAGCGCTGTAATTCAGTTTCTAAATTGCTGATCATATCTTCACTGGCGGCAGCAAAGCCGGCGCTACTATCAAGCCGTAGTTCTTCACTTAAATTAATGGGTGTGGAGCGCCCTTGTATTTGGCTGACGCCCGGAGCTCGAAATAACAACTTACGACTGTCGATGGCATAAACCGCCGTGTCCATTAACGTGCTGGTATCGTTTTTTTGCCCCGATACTAAATAAGCACCTACCAAGGTCCAATAACTCAGCGCCGCTTTGGATTCGTCACTAAACTGCACTTGATCAAACGATACTAAAGCAATGACATCGACACCAAACATGGTTTTTAGTTGATCAAGATTGGTAAAACTACCTTGCGGCCGCAAATAGGCGCTGGGGATCACTTGAATATCGCCAATAAAGTCACGTTCTCTAAATTGTGCAGCAATGTTATCCAAAATTTGCATCTTGGCCGGCTCGGTCAGCAGGTTGGCACCAGTGTTTTGCCACGCCCAAGGATTGTCGCCACGTTGATGACTGCGATCAGCCGGTATAAAGGCAATACCCAAACGAATAGGTAATTGTAAAATCGGTGTCGCTGGGCTGATCATCACTTCATTTTCAGTGGGGTAGAGGTACTCGACCACGCTACTGCGACTGCCCATTTGCTGGCTGGCGCAACCGGTTAAACTGCAAAGTAGGGCAAGACTAATGCTGATGTGACGAATTGATAGAGCCATAATAGCGTCCTTTAGGTTGAGCAGGTTTGCTTACGCATTAAACTAGCAGGCAAGTGAACATAGCGCTACTTAAAAAATAAAAGCAGCAACATTTATCGCTTTTGGTAGCGTAATACGCTACTTTTAAGGCTGGGTATAACAATAGCTGATCTTCCGATGCAACAAAGTAACGCATTAATTAAAGTGATAAAACAGGCCTTAAAACAGCATGGTTTTACTTACCAACAGGTTGCGGCTCATCTTGAGCTGACTGAAGCCAGTGTAAAACGGATGTTTTCCCAGCAACAGTTTACGCTGGCGCGCATTGAAAGCATTTGTCAGCTGATGGCGCTCGATTTTACAGATTTGCTGCGTTTATTAGAGCAAGCCCAGTGGCAGGTGACGCAACTGAGTGAACAGCAAGAGCAGCAGTTAACTGAAGATCTGACCTTGTTAGTGGTGGCGGTATCGGCGTTAAATCATTGGACGATGCAAGACATGCTGCAGTGGTATCAACTGACGCCAACTGAATGTTTGCAAAAGTTGATTAAATTAGACCGTTTAAAGTTGATTGAACTGTTACCGCAAAACCGCATTAAATTAAAAGTTGCCCCCAATTTTAGCTGGCGTAACGATGGTCCCATTCAACGCTTCTTTCAACAGCAATTGGCAACTGATTTCATTCATCATCGTTTTAACGGCGATCAAGAATGCTTACTGGTATTAAATGGCATGTTGTCGGTATCGAATAACGCTGTGTTTCAACGAAAACTGAAACGTCTAGCTAATGAATTTAATGAATTAGTTCAACAAGACAGTCAGTTGCCGCTCAGTCAGCGCCATGGCAGTAGCGTGGTTCTAGCGTTACGCGATTGGCGTTTTGGCGCTTTGCAGCGGTTATTACGCCAAGATAATCCAAGCTAAACGTGCTTTCAGCCACCGTTCAGCCTTAAGCGCGTAAAACACAGATCAGACCACACTCAGAGACAGCTCCGACCACACTCAGACACCGGTATGAGCTCTGAGCTCTGGCCGCACTCAGAGACAGGTTGGACCACACTCAGAGACAGGTTGGACCGCACAGGTTGGACCACACTCAGAGATTGGTCGGTGGTGTAGTGGAGCAATTTACTTAGATAGTGAAGAGGTTTTTATGCGAATGAAAGTATTAGCGCTGATGTTGCCGTTGTTTGGCTTTAGTAGTGTGTTGTCGGCTGCTACCGTGATTACTGAGCAAAACATTAGTCGCTTAGAAGCGGTTTTACCGCAATTGGCGAAAATTGAGCAGGACAGCCCCGCGGAGTTAAAGCGGTTAAGATTACAGCCACATTGCAACTGGCCACAGCATGTTAGTGAGTTACAAGCGAAAGAAAGCGGTAAAGAGTATGTGGCGCAGATGCAAAAAATTTTGGCCGCGCACCAGCTTACTCCGGCAGTCTTTTTAGAGTTAACCGCGAAAGGGGCTTGGCCGGTTCTGCAATCGATGCAGCCGATGTTGAATCTGTCACAGCAGTCGTTGCCGTTTTTACCGCAAGCGCAGCGCGATCAAGTTGAAAAAACCTTGGCGCAAACCAGTCATATGCAAAAAGTGATTCAGCCGTGTTTAACCAGCGAAGACTTGGCGGCCTTGCAGCAACACCAGCAGCGCTTCATTAATTTAGCGGTCAGTATGCCAGGCTTGGCGATATAGTTTTGACTGTCTCTCGGCATTTAGCGCCGCCTAGCGATGTCGTTCGTTGCTGAAGAGTATCGCGCCAAGGTCGCGAGCTAATGCAGCATCTTGCCAATATGACTGGCTAAAGTGAGTTAATGAACGGTTGGATTGAGTAGCCTGTTATCTGAGCTGTTATAGTCCAACGGTTCAATATGTACTGTTAATTGCACACCTAAGCTGAGTAATTGTTGCTCGGCAGCATCAGCTAATTGATGCGCACGCTCGACACTCCAGTCACCGGGTACCAGTAAATCCGCTTGCGCAAACGCTTGGGTGGCGGCAGCGCGGGTGCGTAAATGCGTAAACTGCGCCTGGTGATTACCCAGCTCGACAAAAATTTGTTCAATTGTGGCAATTTGTTCTGCAGTCAAGGCTCTGTCCATTAAGCCATTTATCGCCTTGAATAAAATACTGCCGCCTTCACGCAGGATATGCAAGGCCACCAATATTGCCACCAAGGCATCCAACCAAATAAACCCCGTTAATGCCGCTAACACGACCCCGATAACCACGCCAGCAGTGGTCCAAACATCGGTTAACAAATGTTTGCCATCACCCTCTAAGGCCGGCGATTGATGTTGTTGACCACCTTTAACCAGTAGTAAGCCCACAGCGAAGTTAAGCAAGCTGGCCAGCACGGTTAGTGCGATGCCGATATTTAAAGCCAGTAGAGGTTGAGGATTGAGCAAACGCTCAATGGCGGTAAACATAATCGCCAACGCCGCCAGAAAAATCATGCCGCCTTCAAAAGCGGCTGAGAAGTATTCTGCTTTGCTGTGGCCAAAAGGATGGTGTTCATCAGCAGGGCGTTTGGCCAGTGTTACCATCATTAGCGCAAAACTTGCGCCCGCGACATTCACCAGCGACTCGATAGCGTCAGATAAAAAACCCACCGAATCGGTTAAATACCAAGCCAGGATTTTTAACGCCATGGTTAAAAAACCGGCAAGTAGCGACAGTAACAGCAATTGACGTGGGCGTAAGTTAGACATCAGCTAAAATCGTTCATACTAAAAATTCAGTGTAGTCCCGCGAAGCGGTAAAGTCATGCGGCTTATTCGCCTTTCAATCGTACACCCTGTATAATATGCGGCCTTGTAACACTCAGGTGCTGTAATTATGTCCGCGACTACTGTAAATCTTCGTAAATCTGCTCCGGTAGCCCGGATGGCGCCTGAGCGCGATCTGTTTTCTTACCCAAAATACTGGGCCGAATGTTACGGCACCGCGCCTTTTTTACCGATGTCTCGCGCCGAAATGGACAAATTAGGTTGGGATAGCTGCGACATTATCTTAGTGGTTGGCGATGCTTATGTTGATCACCCCAGCTTTGGGATGGCAGTAGTTGGGCGTATGCTAGAAGCACAGGGTTATCGCGTGGGGATTATTGCCCAGCCCGATTGGCATAGCAAAACCGACTTTATGCGCTTAGGCAAACCTAATCTGTTTTACGGTGTGTCTGCCGGTAATATGGACTCGATGATTAACCGTTATACCGCCGATAAAAAATTGCGGCATGACGATGCTTACACCGCCGGCGATATTGGGGGTAAAAGACCGGATCGCGCGGTAATTGTTTATACCCAGCGCTGTAAAGAAGCATACAGTGATGTGCCGGTTATTATTGGCGGTATTGAAGCCAGTTTACGCCGTATTGCCCATTATGATTATTGGTCTGAGAAAGTTCGTCGTTCAGTTATTTTTGATGCCAAAGCTGACATCTTAATTTATGGTAATGCCGAGCGGCCGTTAATTGAAGTAGCCTACCGCCTTGCAAGTGGTATTCCGGTAGCCGATATTCAGGATGTACGCGGTACTGCGGTGATCCGCAAAGAGCCTCTGCCGGGCTGGCGCGGCGTAGATTCCACCGCCATTGATAAAATTGGCAAAATCGACCCGATTCCCAATCCTTACGGTGCTGATGATGTCGGCTGTAGCAGTTATTCTGAATTTGCCAAAGCCGGTATTGATTTAACTAAACCGGCAGAAGTGGAAGCCAAACCTATCATGGTGCAGGCACCACGGCAAAAACCGTGGGAGCTGACTTACGTCAAGCTTCCGGCGTTTGAGCAGGTGAGTGTGAATAAGCCGTTATATGCCCATGCCTCACGTATTTTGCATCAAGAAACCAATCCGGGCTGTGCGCGCGCCATTATGCAGCGTCATGGTGATCGGCATATTTGGGTAAATCCTGCGGCTTTTCCGCTGAGTACCGAAGAGATGGATCTGGTGTTTGGTTTGCCCTATCAGCGTATTCCGCATCCGGTGTATGGTAAAGCCAAGATCCCTGCTTATGAAATGATTAAAACCTCAGTGAATATTATGCGAGGCTGTTTTGGTGGCTGTTCGTTTTGTTCCATTACTGAGCACGAAGGCCGGATTATTCAAAGTCGCTCGAAAGAGTCGATAATGCAAGAGATCAAAGACATTCGCGACAAAGTACCGGGTTTTACTGGCGTCATCTCCGATTTAGGTGGGCCCACGGCCAACATGTATCGCTTAAATTGTAAAAACCCGAAAGCAGAGCAAACTTGTCGTCGACCTTCTTGTGTCTATCCAACCATCTGTGAGCATATGGATACCGATCAAAGCCCGACGGTAGAGTTGTACCGTGAAGCGCGTAATATCGAAGGCATCAAAAAGGTGCTGATTGCCTCGGGTGTACGTTATGATTTGGCGGTAGAAGATCCTAACTATGTGAAAGAATTAGTGCAGCATCATGTCGGCGGTTATTTAAAAATTGCCCCTGAGCATACCGAAGAGGGCCCATTAAGTAAGATGATGAAGCCGGGTATGGGCGCGTACGATAAATTTAAAGAGATGTTTGATCGCTTTAGTAAAGAAGCGGGCAAAGAGCAGTACCTGATCCCGTATTTTATTGCCTCGCATCCTGGCACCACCGATATGGATATGGTGAATTTAGCCTTATGGTTAAAAGAGCGTGATTTCAGATTAGATCAGGTACAAAACTTTTATCCAAGCCCGATGGCCAATGCCACCACGATTTATCACACCGAGATGAATTCGCTGAAAAACATTAATAAAGCGAATAAAGAAGCAGTGCCGGTACCCAAAGGTGAAAGGCAGCGCCGTTTACATAAAGCCATTTTGCGTTATCACGATCCAAAAGGCTGGCCAAGTATTCGCGAAGCACTAACGAAGATGGGTTTACAGCATTTAATTGGCCGGGGCAAAGACTGTTTAGTGCCACCGGAAGGCAAAGATGAGCAACAGCGCAAACCTCTTCGGGGGGGAAGCCGGCGTTAACGCGGCACACGGGGTTAAATCCGGCGGCAAAAGCCACGCGTGCCGATAATACGGGCAAGCCTAAAGCCAAACAGAACGGCCAACAGCCAGCTACGCCAGCAAGCACTCATGGCCAAACAGCGGCGAAACCAAAAGCAAAGCGCCCACAAAACGGCAAAGCGCAACGCGGTTAGTCTTGAACAAGTAAGTGCCTGGCACACACTAGGCGCTTGCTTGTGATGAGAAAACCGCAGCAGCGCTCGCTGACAACAACCGCGGCTTTAGCTTCATTAACTTAGCGCATGAGCGTATGAAAAGACTGTTCTTTGCACTGCAATTTTCCCCTGCTCAGCAACAAGCTATCCTAACCTATCAGCAGCAGCTGATAGCGCAGTATCCTGATGCGCGAATTGTGACTGCGGATAACTTTCATTTAACGCTGTTTTTTCTTGGTCAAGTAGACAGTGAGCAAGAGCCGTTTTTACTGTCTGCGGCGAAGACGATTGCGCCAATTGATATAACGCTCACTTTCGATAAATTGGGCTATTTCGCCAAACCTAAAATTGCTTATTTAGCGCCAAGTGTTATTCCTGAACCCTTATTGCAGTTACAACAGCAAATCACGCAGTTGTGTCAGCAACAAGGTTTTGAGGCACAGCACCCTGAATTTAAGCCGCATATCACCTTACTTCGAAAAGTGGATCACGAGGAGCCCTTGCCGGCTTGTGCGCCCTTAGTGCTCAGGATAGGCCGATTTGCCTTGTTTCATTCAACGCAAATTGCCGGACAACTGCGTTATGTGCCACTGAATGAATAGCGTGATGTCAGATTAAAGCTTATTCAGTTGTCCGACCACACTCAGACACCGGTCATACCAGTCTCAGAGTGTGGTCCAACCTGTCTCTGAGTGCGGTCAGAGGTCTGAGCTCTTACCGGTGTCTGAGTGTGGTCGGAGGAGATAGCTCAGCGCATTTGGGCGCTAAGGTGATTAGCGATAAGTGATATCTTTGTACATGGGCGCAAGTAGGGCCAATAACTGATTTTGCGCACTGATGCTAATCTGTTGTTGTTGCATCACGTCAATTAAGTTTTCTACTAACGCATCGTAATGCGCCAAGGTAATGTTAAAGCCGGTATGGCTTTCTTGCATGGTTCCACCGGTATATTCACAAGGGCCGCCGCTGATATTACACAGCTGCTCGGCTAATAATCGGCGAAAACGTGCAATATCGGTATCGGCAAAGTGATGCACGATACGTTGATCTTGTTCAATTTTTTGTAATAAACCATCGGTGATTGCGGCAATACCCGGCTCGCCACCGAGTTGTTGATACAAGCTAGGTTGGGGGTGTTGGCTACAAGCCGTCAATAGTAACGCTAAAACTAAGGCGATGATGGTGCGCATTACCAGGCTCCTTCTACTGAAATATAATAACCTTGTTGCTGATCAAAGCCGGCAATACTGCCAAGGTCGACATAGCCACCGACCACCGACACATGCTTATTGATAAACCACGCGACAAACAGATCGCGCCAATGTTGCTCGGTAGCAAAGTCTAATTGATCAGGCTTTTGTTTAAATTCAAAGCCCAGCGCCACGTTATAATTCAGCAAAACTGCCGCTGAACCTTCAAAGACAAACTGGTAATTGTTATCGCTAGCACTGCCAAAGCCGAGTAAACCGGTTTGGTTAGCTTTAGTGGCACGCACTGTGCCGTTTAGCAGCAAATTGCGCCCGGCAACGTGGTCAAACAACACTTTACTGGCAGAAAAATAAACATCGACACCACTATCATCACGAGCGCCTACCGCTTGCGGTAACCCAAAATCACGGTGCTTTTTATACTGTAAGCCAACGCTGATTTGCGGCAAAGCCGTGTACAGCAGCTCTCCGGCGATATGATATTTAACACCAAACACATCTTGGCGTAATTCACCGCCAATGCTATCTAATTTGAAGGTTTGCCGGGCAACCGACCATTCCCATTTATTGTCATAACTGACGCTGGCGCCAAACACATTTAGTGTGAAATCATCAACACCGACGCGGCTAGTAAAAGCGGTGGCGCTCCACTCATCACTGCTGCCATAACCGTTAATCACTGCCCACGGCACAATACCGCCGCCAGCACTGCCTTCAATGCTAGTTGCACCGCCTGTCGCCACGATTTTGCTGCCGGCAACACTGCTCGCGCTGGCAAGTAGGCAACAAAGGGCTAATGTAAAACGCGTGATCATCGTGTATCTCCAGACTCCACCCTAAGTGGCAAATGCTTAAGCTATTACCCCAGGCGTTTTTTTAGCATAAATAAACTTAACTACCAAAGCCGCGCTTTGGTGCACTGGGCTTTTCATTGTCTTCGATGGCCAAGAAAAAGGTCAGATGGCCCGTTTCATCTGGCGTAACCACTTGCTCAGCTAAAGCCTCAACTTGCCACGGATGCCAGATTTTTAAGCGAAGTTCACCCGCAGGTACCTCTGGGAACTGTACTTTACCTTCTTTATCGGTAACGAGTAACAGCGGGCTTTCACCAATGTAGATATAGGCCAGCATATAATCATGAATATTGCAGCCAAGAACGACGATCCCAGGCTCGTCAAATTGAACAGGCGCTTCAGGCTTACCGGAATACAGCTGGATCTCAAAGGTTTTAGCACTGGAAAAAGAGTAAACATGATGTCGGGTTTTGTCGCGATTGGGAAATTCGATCAGATTACCTTGTTGAATCGCGGTAACAAATGGCACAAATACCAGATCTTCTTGTGCGACATGCGCTATTTTCGCTACTGTGGTCGTTTTAAAATCAGGGCTGATAATTTCAATCACCGCATCGGCCAGCGGTTGGTTAGTCTGATCTAACACGGTAATGCTGACACCTTGGCCTTGAGTAGCAAAGCTAGCAAAGACTAGCGTCACAATGCCTAGTAGTGCGGAATGAAATTTCATGTTGGACACTTTTTTAGTGGGAACTGATTTTCACTTTAAACTACGGCTGGCTTAAATTCAATTTTCTCCCTAAATCATTAGGTTATCACCGCCATTTTTTAAAAGAGTTCATCGGTTATTAATATAACAGGGCTATACTTTAACATTATTGAGGAATTTTCCGCGGTTGACGCGAGCAAGGAAGGGGTATGTCAGGGTCTTCGTCTCTATTTACTCGGCTGTTTGGGCAGCTCAGCTGGGCTGCACCGGCTTGGTTAGCCAAGCTACAACAACAAGCGAAAGCGCAGCCGAAGCGTTTTGGTGCGGCTTTGCTTATTGTGTTATTGGCGCTAATGAGCCTTGCCTTGTTCACTCGCTATTATTGGCAACTGCCCAAGGCACCGCAGGTGTTAGCGCAAGTGATCGCGCCAGGCCAAGGTGAGATAGTACAACAGGTAGAACAACCCACACCGTTATTATTGCGCTTTTACCAGGAAGACCCCGCCAGCGATAACGTGCAACTTGCCGATGTTAACCCCGATCGGATCAGTTTACCGATAACGACTGCAAACTTAAGCGCAGCAAAGTTGGCTTTAATAGGTGAAAGCCTGGCGGTAGGGGATACGCTCACACCTGCCATTCAGGGCCAGTGGCAATGGCTGGATGATAACCAACTACAGTTTTTACCCGAGCAAGCATGGCCAGCGGGTCAGCGTTATCAGATCACACTGCCTAAAAACTGGTTTGCCGACAAGCTAGCTCTTGCTACCCGCGAATGGTCATTCGACAGTCCGGCCCTTAATGTTGCCATAGAACAACTGCAGTTTTATCAAGATCCCGAGCAGGTTTCGGTGCGACGCATTTTAGCCACGCTGGCTTTTACTCATGCGGTTGAGCAACAAAGCTTGCAAAATGCATTGAGTTTAAACTTGCCGCAAAGCGCAGAAAAAGTGGGTAGTAAAGCGCAGTCTGTTGCGTATACCCTGCAAAGTGCTGAGCAAGGACGGGTTTGGTATCTGCAAAGCGAACCGATCAGTTTGCCTAAGCAAGCACAATTTTTAACTTTCGAGCTCGCCGCTGGCGTTAAAGCGCAGCATGGTCAAGGCCGCACGCAAGAGGCGCAACAGCAGCAAGTGTTGATCCCCGATCAAGCTACGGTGTTGCAGATCAGTGATGCGCAATTGCAATTAGTGCGTAACGCCCAAGCGGAGCCTGAGCAAGTATTGCAATTAAGCCTGACTGATCGGGTGCGTTTTACTGATCTGACGGCACATTTACAGTTATATCTGTTACCGCCACATCCAGCGAAACGCACTTGGACGGCCGCAGAGTTAACGCCGGCTATCTTAGCGCAAGCCAGGTTATTGCATTATCAGCTAGAGCCGGGGGCTTTTGCCCATCAACAAGATTTTGCCATTAAATTGGATTTACCGGCGCAGCGGCAATTGGCGGTGATAGTTAAGGCGGGTTTACCCGGTTTAGATAATTATCAACTAAGCCAAACCTATCAACGCGTAATGACGTTACCGGATTATCCAAAAGAAGCACGGATCACTGGTGAGGGTGCGGTATTAATGTTATCAGGTGAGCAAAAGCTGCAACTGGTCAGCCGCGGCTTACCACAGCTAAAAGTGCGATTGGCTAAGGTATTACCGCAACATCTTAATCATCTTATTAGTCAAAGTGGCGGCGATATCAGCAACCCCTTTTTTTACAATCGCAGTTTCGGTGCGGAAAACCTCGCGGTTATCACCGAGCAGATCTTTGAAATCAATAATCAAACACCCCAAAAGAATCAGTTTTTAAGTTTAGATTTAAAACCTCACCTGCAGCGTGAAGGTATGGGCGTTTATTTTGTAGAGCTATATCAACACGATCCGAAGTATCCGGATTGGTTAGGCGAAGTATTAGATAAGCGGCTGGTGTTGGTCACCGATTTAGGCTTGATGGTGAAACACCAACAAGACAGTAGCCAAAAAATCTTTGTGATGTCTTTAGCCAGCGGCAAACCGGTGAATGGTGCCAAGGTGCAATTGCTTGGGCGTAATGGCTTGGCGGTATACAGCGGCATCACCGATAAGCAAGGCCATGTGGAGCTGGGTGTGACTAATGGCTTAAAAGAGGCGGAGCAGGCCACCGTGTATTTGGTCCAGCACACTGATAGTGGTCGCACCGACAGTACGTTTATTCCGTTCAATCGTTACAGTCTACAACTCGATTATTCGCGCTTTGCGATTGATGGCGAATATCAGTCGGGTAATGCGGCCCAGCTTAAAGCCTTTATGTTCAGCGATCGTGGCATTTATCGGCCGGGTGAAACGGTGCAATTAGCCAGTATTATTCGCCGCAGTGATTTAGCACCGGTAACAGCCAAAAACCTCAGCTTACAATTGCAAGTTAACGGGCCTCGAGGCAATGCGCTGCATCAGCAAAAATTCACTTTATCAGCGCGTGGTTTGCAAAGCTTTCAGTTAGACACTGCTAAGTTTAGCGATACCGGTGAATATGATGCTTTAATTATGTTAGTGGATGCACAAGGCCGGCATCAACAAACACTCGGTGATGTCAGTTTTCAGCTAGAAGAGTTTTTACCTGACAGCTTAAAAATAACCAGTAAGTTTAATCAACAGGCAACCGGTTGGTTATTGCCTGAGCAATTAAGTTTAGCACTGCAACTTGATAACTTGTTTGGCAGTGCCGCGCAGCAGCGGCGTGTGGCTGCCCGTTATGTCTTGATGCCCAGCGCATTTCAATTTGATGCTTATCCAGATTATCAGTTTGGGATCCCAAATGAGCAGAGCTTAGTTGCGCAGCGCGAGAATTTAACCGAGCAGCAAACCGATAGCGCCGGTCAGGTGACCTTTAGCTTACCGCTGCAGCGTTTCCAACAGGGCCATTGGCAATTGCAAGTGTACGTTGAAGGGTTTGACAGCGCCGGTGGGCGGGCAGTACAGCACAGTAATGGCGCGCTTATCGCGACTAGCCCCGTATTAATTGGCATGAAAGCCGATGGTGCGCTGAATTTTTTAAAGCAACAGCAAGCTCGGCAATTGCATTTTTTAGCCATTAATCAACAGTTAGCTCCGTTAGCACAAGACAATTTAACGCTAAAGTTAGTGCAAAAAACACCGTTATCCAGTTTGGTGAAACAACCCGATGGTACCTTGCAATATCAAACGGTGTTGCAGCAAAAAGTCATAGCAGAGCAAAACTTCAGTATTGCCGAGCAAGGGCAAACTTATCAGTTGAATACCGATCAACCTGGCGATTATCAGCTGCAGCTGTTTAATAAGGCTGGTGAAGTGGTCAGTCAAACCGATTACACTGTGGTTGGTAATGCTAATTTAACAGCGCAACTCGAGCAAAATGCCGAGTTACAACTAAAACTCAGCAAAAGCGATTATCAGCCGGGCGAGTGGTTAGAGTTTAGTGTAACGGCACCTTATACCGGTAGTGGTTTAATCACCATTGAAACGAACAAGGTCGTCGCTTTTCGCTGGTTTCAAGCAGACAGCAGTCACAGTATGCAGCGCATTCAGATACCGGCAGACTTGCAAGGTAATGCTTATTTAAATGTTAGTTTTGTGCGCGCAGCCGGTGCACCTGAGTTGCTGTTAAGCCCGTTAAGTTATGCGGTGCAACCCTTTAATATTGCTCGTGCTGCCAGAACCTTGCAGCTTAACTTAACGGCACCGGCGTTGATCCAGCCCGGGCGAGAATTTAGCTTTAGTTTAAGCAGCGATCAGCCCGCCGATGTGCTGCTGTACGGTGTCGATGCCGGTATCTTGCAGGTAGCCGCTTACGACTTACCCGATCCACTGGCGTTTTTCTTACAAAAACGCGCTTTACAAGTGCGCAGTATGCAGATGCTAGATCTTATTTTACCGGAATTTAGCGCCTTACAACGTTTAACGGCAGGGCCTGGTGGTGATACCGAAAGGATAATGGTTTCGGGAGCTCGATTGAAAAGTGACACCAATCCGTTCGCACGTCGGGTGGAACAACCTGGCGTCTTTTGGTTAGGTGTGGTGAAAACCGATGCTAATGGCAGTGTGCATCAGGCGCGATTACCCGATACCTTTAATGGCACGGTGCAATTAATGGCTGTGGGGGTCTCTGAGCAGGCGTTAGGGGCGACTCGCCAAGACGTGTTGGTTCGTGGGCCCTTTGTTCTGCAGCCCGATGTATTAACGGCTGTGGCACCGGCAGATGAATTTGAGATCAGTTTATCGATCAGTAATATGCTCGACGGCTCAGGTAAGGCGTTACCGTTAGAGGTTAAGACAACAGTGAGTCAAGGCTTAACCTTGCTCAGTGAGCCCATGCAAAGTATTACTGTGGATGAAGGCGCCGCACAGGTTCTGCGGCTGAAATTAAAGGCAAACGAGCAACCTGGCGAAGCCTCAATTCGGTTTAGTGTGGCTACGGTTGATGGCCTGCAGAGCAGTCAACGAGAGTTGAGTTTAAGTATTCGCCCTGCACAGCCTTATTTGCGGCAATTGCAGTTTGGTTATAGTAAAAGTGGGCAGCAACAACTGAATGCTACGGCGTTGTTGCCGGTGTTGGCCGAGCGGCAGCTTACGGCGGGTAGCAGCCCGTTACTATTGGTCGACCGTTTAAGTCATTACTTAGATACTTACCCGCATGGTTGTACCGAGCAGATGGTTAGCCAAGTTTTTCCTTGGATCCCTTTGGTTAAGCAAGCGCATTTCCAAGCGCAGTGGCCACAATTAAATGAAAAGTTTGCCAAGCTGCTGCAAGCCTTAGCCGAACGACAACAAGCCGATGGTGGCTTTGCTTTTTGGCCAGGCCATACTCAAAGCGCAGATTTCCCCTCGTTGTATGTGATCCAGTTTTTACTGGAAGCGGAGCAGCAAGGTTTTGCTGTGCCACATTATATGCTGGAGCGGGCGCTGAATTATTTACGCAGCGTGAGCCAAGCCGCTGGCGCTAACCTTTATCAAGCCAGATTACGTGCACAGGCAATTTACTTGTTAAGTGTAAAAGGCGAGCAAGTCAGTAATGCCCTAACACACTTGCATGAGCGCTTAACATTGCAGCATGAACAACGTTGGCAATCGGATATTTTGGCAGTGTACATGGCGGCCAGTTATCAGATTTTGCAGCAACCGAGCTTAGCGCAAAGTTTGCTTAAACCTTATCAAGCGGGCAAAACCTCGTTGCTTGAGCGTGACTACAAACCGGTTAATCGCATAGCGCAGCCTTTTGCTAACGCTGAGTTTCAATCGCAGTTTAACTTAGATAGCCAGTATCTGTTGTTATTAGCGCGGCATTTCCCAGAGCAGGCAGCACAGCTCAGTAGCGAGCAACTGTTAACACAGCTCGAGCCGTTATTTGCGGGCGATTATCATACGCAAGCGGCGGCTTACAGCATTTTGGCGTTAGCAGCTTATGCCGATATCAAGCCAAATACCTTAACGGTATTGCCCACCTTATCAGCCGATGGCGAAAAGTTAGCGCTTATGGATAACTGGCCTTATGCGCATGCCACAACCGGGCAAGCGGTACAGCAATTTAGCTTAAATGCAGGTTATCCATTGTTTTATGCCTTATCAGAGCAAGGCTATGCGGCACAATTACCAAGCAAAGCCCGCGCAGACGGTGTTGAGCTGGTGCGTGATTACCTGAACAGTGAGGGCGAGAAAATCACTAGTGCAAGCCAAGGGCAGCTGTTAACCGTGCGTTTGCGGCTGCGTAGCTTAACGGGTGCCACGATCAGTAATATGGTGATTACCGATTTATTACCGGCTGGCTTTGAGGTAGTGCGCAGCTCAGTACCCAGGCAAAGTGGCCTGTGGCAGGCAGATTATATGGACATTCGTGAAGATCGCGTGCTGTGGTACGGCGCTATTGCACCGCAAATGACCGAGCTGACTTATCAGGTGCGTGTCAGCACAGCCGGTCGTTTTACGGTGCCGGTGGCCTCGGCTGAAGCCATGTACGACAATCGTGTGCGCGCTTACACGCCAGCCGGCCAGCTTGAGGTAAGTGCCTATCAAGCTCAGCCAACTCAACCTTAGTTGTGCGCAGCTGATGACGGCTAATACGCTGGGGCACTGTCAGTGATGCGGCTTAGGTTAAAACAGCTGTGGCGTCAGAAAGTAGCGCGCGGGTTGGTCTTACTCGCGCTATTGGCGTTGTTTTGGTATGGCTTACCCTTGTTTACGGCTAAACCGCAGCTGTATGCCCATTATGCACAAAGCCAAGCGGTTTTTGCCGCAGGCGGCCAATTGTTAGCTCTGCGTCCGGCAACGGATGAACGTTATCGGTTACGACTGGCGTTAACCGATATGGCACCAGCTTTACAGCAAGCCACCTTGTTATATGAAGATCGTCGCTTTTACCAGCATTTTGGTTTGGATCTGCCCGCATTGGCTCGCGCTTTTTGGCAAGGTGTTGTAAAAGGTGGGCGACGGCAAGGGGCGTCGACCATTACCATGCAATTAGCCCGTTTACATTACGGAATTGACAGTCAAACTGTGCTGGGCAAATTACAGCAAATTGGCTTGGCCTTGTATTTAGAGCGGCATTTCAGTAAAGATGCCATTTTAGAAGCCTATTTAAATTACGCGCCATACGGTGGCAATATAGAAAGCGTTGCTGCCGCTAGCCTGATTTACTTTGGCAAGACTGCCGCAGAACTCAGCACGGCTGAAGCCTTAGCGCTGGCAGTGATCCCACAAAACCCGCTACAGCGTAACCCTGAGCGTCAAAACGGCTCGGCACAACTCGAAGCGGCGCGAGCCAGGTTACTGCAAATATGGCAACAGTATTATCCGTTAACAGCAAGTGAGCAGCAGTTATTGCAGATCCCACTTCGCTTTAAACGCCGCTCCGACTTGCCTTTCACCGCCCCTCATTTTGTGCAAGCACTGGCTGTGCAACAACCCAATGGCCAGTTGCACAGTAGTTTAGATTGGCATTTACAGCAGCAAGTACAGCAACGGGTCGACAGCTATTTGCGCCAGCAACAGCGTTTAGGGCTGCGTAATGCCAGCGTGCTCGTGGTGCACCGCCCAACCATGCAGATCAAAGCCTATATTGGCTCTGCCGATTTTTATAATCGCGAGATAGCGGGGCAAGTAGATGGTACCGCGGCACTACGTTCACCAGGCTCAGCCTTAAAACCTTTTATTTATGCCTTAGCGTTACAGCAAGGGCATATTCACCCGAAAAGCTTATTAAAAGATCTACCGCAGCGTTTTGGCCTGTTCAGCCCAGAGAATTTCGATCGCCGTTTTCAAGGCCCATTAACCGCCACAGCAGCCTTGGTGCAAAGTCGAAATGTGCCGGCGGTCACTTTACAAGCAAAGTTAGCACAACCTGATTTCTACCAATGGCTCGGTGCTAATGGGGTTCGCTTACCGCAAGACGCCAACTATTATGGTTTAGCCTTAGCTCTGGGCGGACTGGAGTTGTCGATGCAACAAATGGTGCGTTTATATGCCATGCTCGGCAATCAAGGGCAGTATCGTGATTTGCAGTGGCTTGCCAGCGAGGCGACCACCAAGGTTGCAATGACACAACCCGTGAGCATAGAGACTAAGCCGTGGACGGTAACAGCCAATCCCCCCCAAGATGTTGTTGAGATAACCTCCCATGAACTAAAAAAGAGGGTAGCAGCAGAGAATAACGCCGGCTTATTGCCCGAAGCGGCGTTTTTAACCTTACAGATGCTCAGTAGTCAGCCCGCCTTACAAAATGCGCGGTTAGCTGCGCTGACCGATAGCCCGCCCGTCGCTTGGAAAACGGGCACCTCTTATGCTTATCGCGATGCTTGGACCTTGGGGCTCTATGGTGATTACGTGGTGGCCGTTTGGCTTGGCAACTTTGATGGCAGCAGCAATCCGAATTTAGTGGGGCGCACGGTAGCGGCACCTTTGTTCTTTTCGTTATTACCGCTGCTCGGTGAGCAACAACACGCGAATCAGCAGCTGTTTGCGGTGTTGGAAAAGCTTAACTTACGCCAAGTTGCGCTGTGTCGGCAAAGTTTTCAATTACCCAATCGCTTTTGCCCAGCCACTGAGCTGGGTTGGGTGATCCCTGGCGTATCACCGATTGCTTTGTCAGAGTTACATCGGCCAGTGCCGATTTTTCGCGCTTCAGGCTTGCGTGCTTGTTACCATCAACCGCCGTTAACCGAGTTACAGATATTTGAGTTTTGGCCCTCTGATATTGCGGCCTTGTATCAGCAAGCAGGTGTGCGTTTACAGCAACCGCCCGCTTACGCCAGTCCATGTTCACAGTTAACCCAAAGCCAAGCAAAACCACCGCAGATTTTGTCGCCCCAAGCGGGTTTAACTTATTTTGCTCAAGCCGGCCGGCCATTAGCCTTACAGGTGCGCTTAGATGGCGCCGCCACACAAAGTTATTGGTTTGCCGGGAAGCGTTTTTTAGGGGCGGTTGGCGCGAATGAAACCTTATTTTGGTCAGCCAGTGCCGGAGAATATCAGTTACGGGTACAGGATGATTTAGGCGGGAGCAGTGAAATTACGTTGAACGTGCAATAATTATGGGCAAAATGGCATGAAGCGCCTTTGAAAAAGCAGTAAACTAAGCGTCTTTACCAAATTGCATGCTGCGTTTGCAGCCATGTGTACTTTCGCCATGGGTTTACCGCTGATGGTTTCTGCTAATAAAAGGTTAGTTTCATGCGATTTTTAACTGTTGTTATGCTGCTGTTGTTAGTGTCTTGCGCTAAACCCGAACAAACCGAGACAGCGGCAAAAGACGCCGCACAGACCAGCTTGTTAATTATTTCAATTGATGGTTTGCGTCACGATTATTTGCAACTGCATCACGCACCAACTCTCTCTAAGCTTGCAGCAGCGGGCGTGCAGGTGAAACAGTTACAACCGGTCTTCCCAAGCAAAACCTTTCCTAATCATTATTCTTTGGTAACCGGTTTACACCCAGAAAAGCACGGTATTGTGGATAACTCTATCTATGATCCGGCAACGGGCCGTATGTTTGCCTTGAGTAAGTCAGAGGAAGTCGGGGATGGTTTCTGGTGGCAGGGTGAGCCAATTTGGATCACGGCTGAGCGCCAAGGTAAGATGGCGGCCACTTATTTTTATCCAGGTACTGAAGCTGAAATCAATGGCCTGCGCCCCAGCTACTGGTTCCCCTATGAGCATAATACGCCAAATCGTCAGCGTACCCAGCAAGTGCTTGATTGGTTAGCGTTACCTTATGCTGAGCGTCCTAAGGTAATTACGTTATATTTCAGCGATGTGGACTCAGCTGGGCATGATTTTGGCCCCTTATCCGCACAAACGGCGCAAGCCTTAGCCGATGTGGATGCTGAGGTCGCCTATTTGATGCAAACTTTAACTGCTCGCGGTCAAGCTGATGAGTTAAATCTGATTATCAGCTCAGATCATGGCATGGCCGAAGTGGATCAGCGCAAGCATATTGTGGCGGATGAGTTATTCTCAGCCGATTTAGCGTTAAATGTGCGGCTTTCACGTGAATTGATCAGTATTTTCCCGAAAGAGGGCGCAGAAGACACGCTGTATCAGCAAATTGCTGAGCGTTATAACCCTGAGCAAATGCGCTTATATCGTAAAGCTGATTTCCCAGCGCGCTTTCATTATCAGCAGCATAGCCGTATCGCACCGATTTTTTTACTGGCTGAACAGCCATGGATTTTTGTGCGTCAAAGTGCTTTAGCTCGCTTAAAGGCCGATCCCACTTATTTAGACCCGCGTGGTAGCCATGGTTATGATAATAGCGAAGCAGATATGCAAACGACCTTGATTGCTATAGGCCCGGCCTTTAAAAAAGCCACCGCCGTCGAGAAGCTCAGTATGGTTGATATCTATAATGTGATGGCAGCGGTATTGCAAATTGAACCTGCCCCGAATGATGGTGATCCTGCAGCTATAGCTTTGATGCTGGCTGAGGAATAATATTGTGCAATGTGCCCATTTTATGGCAGATCGATGCCAGTCCTGCCAATGGTTAGCGCAGCCTTATGCCACACAACTGGCTAACAAACAGCAACAGTTAGTGGATGTATTGGCTGCTTTTGCGCCTTTTCAGTTATTAGCGCCCATCGCCAGTAGCGAGCAGGGTTTTCGTTATAAAGCCAAAATGGTGGTGCTTGGCACGACAGATGCCCCAATGTTGGGGATTGTTAATCAGCAAAACGAAGCGGTCGATTTGGCTGATTGCCCGTTATATCCAGAGCACTTTGCTGACGTATTTGCCGCTATTAAAAATTTTATCGTTATAGCTAAACTACAGCCTTATCAGGTGCAGCAGCGCCGTGGTGAGCTAAAATTTATTTTACTGAGTCAAAGCCAGCATAGCGGCCGCTTTATGCTGCGTTTTGTGCTACGTTCAAAAAATCATTTAGCGGTCATTCAAAAGTATCTACCGCACTTATTAGCGCAAGTACCCGCTATAGCTGTGGTTAGTATTAATTTGCAGCCACAACCTGCTGCGCTGTTAGAAGGGGCAGAAGAGATTGTGCTTACAACAGAGCGCTTGCTGCGCGAGCAATTAAACCAGGTGCCGTTGTATTTATCACCCCAAAGCTTTTTTCAAACCAACCCCAGCTTAGCGGCAGCACTATATGATACCGCCGCAACTTGGGCGGTTGAGTTACAGCAACAAGGTGAGCCATTTGAACAGATCTGGGATTTGTTTTGTGGTGTCGGTGGCTTTGGACTGCACTTAGCAAGCCAATTAACGGCAATAACAGGGCAACAACCCACACTAACCGGCATTGAAATTGCCGCCGCTGCGATAGCCAGTGCCGAGCAAGCGGCCAACGAGTTGGGGCTCACTCAGGTGCGTTTTCAAGCGTTAGACTCTGCGGCCTTTGCCCATGCCGCCGCACAGGCGCCTGATTTATTAGTGGTTAACCCACCTAGGCGGGGCTTAGGCGACGCTTTATGTGCTGATATCACACGGTTACAACCGCGTTTTATACTGTATTCCAGTTGCAACGTACACAGTTTAGCCGCTGATATAGCGCAGCTAAAAAGCTATCGCTTAGTCAAAGCCCAGCTGTTCGATCTGTTTGCGCATAGCAGCCATGCCGAGGTGCTGACCTTATTAGTTCGGCGCTGAACATTGCCAAACACACTTAGCGAGTAAAGCCAATACGAAAACCACCCCAGTGTTTACCGGCCACATAAATGGGAACCGACAGATCGTGCATGATCTCTCCGGTATCGCGCTTGTATGTTTGTAACAACATCGCTTCGGTATTACTGCCACAACGGCTGCCCGTACGATCATTAAAAATGCGTTTCGTACGATTTTGCAGTAAGTCTTTTTGATAATTACCGGTTAATGCTTGGCTAAATTTACGATTATGCGTAGGGAAATAGCCTTTACGGTCGACCGCCCCTGCATAGGTGACGTTAGACTGTCGAGCCAAAATGGCTTCTTGAATGGCCGGGAAGGCTTCATCGGTAAATTTATCATAGGCGGTATGATATTTTTGCGGATTGGTGTTAGCAATAGGCTGATATTGCTCGGCAAATAATTGTTGCTGGCTAAATTTACCCTGACTGATCGCTTGTTGCAGTAACTCGCCAATGGCACTTGCCGCTTGTTGTGCTTCTTGTAAGATCGGTTGATAAAAAGCATCGTGTTGTTGCTGGCTAAGGGCGCGATAAATGGTTTCGGTTTCTACTGAGACATCAATAGCTTGACTGGCAATACTGCCGCCTTTTTGCTCGATAGCCTGCAGTGCTTGGCTGATATTACTGATAGCGCTACTGATCTGCACACTGTTTTGTTCAAGATCGGCGCTGAGGTGTTCAATTTGGTTTAAGGTGGTAGACGATTGACTGACCTCCTGACTGATATGCTGCACGCCGCTGGCAACATCTTGTAACTCTAACTGCACCTGATGGCTGGCTTCTTCTAATTGGGTCATCAAATTTGCTGTATGCGCGCTTTGTGAGCGAATATCGGCCAGCATACTGCCAATATCTTTGGTGGCATTCGCCGTTTTGCCGGCTAAGGCTCTCACTTCATCGGCGACCACGGCAAAACCGCGTCCTTGTTCACCCGCTCTTGCCGCTTCAATCGCTGCATTCAGTGCCAGCAAATTGGTTTGTGCCGCGACATTATCAATAACTTGAGTAATGTGTTGAATTTTATCTGCATTACCGCGCAGGGCAGACAACTCGTTCGCCGCATGGCTAACGGCTTTGGCGAGCTGTTGAATTTTATCCACACCGGATTGTAATTTCTGATCCGCTTGTAAACTGGCACTGGCGGTTTGAGTGAGCGCAAGGTTGATGGTTTGCAAATTGTGATTAAGTTTACTGCTGGTGTCGGCAACCGCGTTGGTCGCGTTGGCAATTTGCTGGCTATCTTGACCACTTTGTTGAATATCTTTAATTAAGCCATCAATATAAAAGGACACTTCAGCAGCACCAATAGCCATTTTTGAGGTGGCAGTTGAAATGTCATTTAAAACCGGCTCATGCGTTGTCTTTGTTTCAAGCGGCGAGTCGGGTTGTACAGATTTCGAGACTGCATACAAATAGAAAGCGGTAAGTAAAAAAGAGAAGCCAACCGCTAGCTTGGCATAGTCTAGCCAGAGCAACAGTAGTTGACTGAGTGCTAACAGCACTAAAAACAGCAGGTGTTGTGTCAACTTTAGCGGCATGATGACTCCCAATTTTTTATATGATTAAGCAGATTCGGTAAAAGCGTTAGCAAAGTCAATGCGTGCTCGTTGTACTGCGACTAAAGTATAGCCAAGCAATTGTTTTACACTAATAATAAGGGCAATGTTGTGCTGATTTTTTTGTCGCCATAAGCAACGGCACGATTAAGGCGCTTGGTCGCATCCCCATTGAGTACAAGGTAGACGTTTTGGCTTATTTTTCGTTATTTTTAACCGGCTTTATTGCTGCTACGCTCTTTCCGGCCTCTTCAGAGTTGCTGTTACTGGCTTTACTGCAACAGGGGCATGTCGCGTTATTGTTGTGGCTAAGTGCCACCTTAGGCAACACTTTAGGCTCTTGTGTGAATTGGTGGCTTGGTCAAAAACTACGCTTTTACCAGCATAAACGCTGGTTTCCAGTATCGACAAGCCAATTAGCGCGTGCCGAGCGACTTTTTTTGCGTTATGGCCGCTGGAGCTTGTTGTTATCTTGGCTGCCGGTAGTGGGCGATCCTCTAACCATGATCGCAGGCGTGTTAAAGATGCCTTTTTCGATATTTTTGCTGTTAGTGACTATTGGTAAGGCTTTGCGTTATGCCGTGTTGATATTGCTAGCACTGTCCTTTTTTTAAGCTAAGCGCTGCGCTAACGCTTTTTCTGATGGCATTATGCCGGCAGATCCGTCATCATTAACCCTATTATTGACAGTATGGGATAGACACATGGAATACCAATTATCGGCAGAAGAGTTAGCACGCATTACGGCGCTTGATGCAGAGCAGCGTTACGACTACTTTATTCAAGCCGTTGCAGATTTACAGCAGATCTGGATCCTAACAGATGATGAAGGTTTTGTTTTAGTCAGTGCCGAAGATGAACGTTGTATCCCAGTATGGCCACATCTTGAGTTAGCTGAGCAGTGGATTGAAGGCGAATGGTCAAACTGCCAAGCGCAAGCCGTGGATTTAGAAACCTGGTTAAGCAAGTGGACTGAAGGCTTAAATGGCGATGAGTTAAGTATTGCCGTTTTGCCAGACGCGGATGGTCCAGGTGTGGTGGTTTCCCCAGATGAAATGGCTGAAACGCTGGTTGATGAAACAAGCGACGACGCCTAACATCGTTGGCGATGATCATCGTTAAGTACAGTGTTGCGGCTTAACGGTGCTAATCTCGATGATAGAGAAGTCGCAATGGCTGCTGTTGCACCCATTGCGACTAGTTAGCCAACTCGTTACCGTTAAAACTGCCACTGGCATAAGCTAACAAGTTTTCACTGGTAATATGGCTAATTTGCTGTAACGCCTCTTTGGTAAAAAATGCCTGATGCCCTGTAATTAATACATTGGAAAAGGTTAATAAGCGCTTAAACACTTCATCATCAATCATCTGCTCTGATAGGTTCTCAAAGAAAATATCCGCTTCTTGCTCGTACACATCTAAGCCTAAATAACCAATTTTACGATTTTTCAAACCATCGATAACGGCTTTAGTATCAATTAATGCACCGCGGCTGGTATTAATCAGCATCACGCCTTCTTTCATCAAGTTAAGGCTATTGGCATTAATGATATATTGGGTTTGTGGTGACAGTGGGCAGTGCAAACTAATAATGTCACTTTGCTGATAAAGCGCGGTTAAGCTGGTGTAATGCTCGGCCAATTCCGGATCAGGTTTAATATCATAGCAAAGCAGTTTGCAACCAAACCCTTTTAAGATCCGAGCGGTTGCCAGCCCGATGCGGCCAGTACCAATGATGCCCACCGTTTTACCGTGCATATTAAAACCTAATAAACCGTCTAAGGCGAAATTGTCATCGCGCACGCGGTTGTAAGCTTTATGTAATTTGCGATTAAGCGTCAGCATCATAGCGACGGTATGCTCTGCTACTGCCTCAGGCGAGTAAGCGGGGACCCTTGCGATGCGGATACCTAAGGCTTTGGCGGTGTCTAAATCGACGTTATTAAAGCCGGCGCAGCGCAATGCAACCATTTCGATGCCCATCACTGACATCTGCTCTAACACTGGCGCTGATAAATCATCATTAACGAAGGCGCAGATAGCATGGCAGCCCTGCGCCAGTTTAAGGTGTTCTAGGTTAAGTCGGCTTTCAATATAGTGAAATTGAAGACTGGGATCAGCCCATTGGCTGAACCCTTCTTTATCGTATTTTTTGGCACTGAATACAGCGATTTTCATCGGCAATCTCCCATCAGATTGCGGATAGTGTAGGGTATCTTGTTCGGTCATAATTAGCGCCAGATCAAATTTACAGTAATTCTTCGATGGCCGGCGCTATGCTGGCGGGTTTAGTGCGCGGTGCATAACGTTTTACTACCATCCCCTCTTTATTTACCAAAAACTTGGTAAAGTTCCATTTTATCGCTCTGCTTTTCAGTAAACCACGGGCATGCTCTTTAAGATAATCAAACAGGGGCGCGGTATCAGGCCCATTAACATTCAGTTTAGCCATTAATGGGAAACTTAGCCCGAAATTGATTTCACAAAACTGTTGGATCTCAGAATTGCCAGCAGGTTCTTGCCCACCAAACTGATTACAGGGGAAGGCTAAAATCACCAAACCTTGCGTGTGATACTGCTGATAGAGGGCTTCTAGCTCTTTATATTGCGGCGTAAAACCGCATTTGCTGGCGGTATTGACGATTAACAGCACCTTATCGCGATATTGACTGAGTTCGATGGGCTGTCCTTGGTTATCTTGCACAGTAAAATCATAGATAGAGGGCATTGCAGATCCTTTTATTTGCTGTTCATTGGTTGGAGAACTTAGTAAGCTATGACCACAGTATGTCATATTTTTGAGTCAGTTATATGTCAAATCAAGCAGTGAAAGTGGCCTTTATCGGCTTAGGTGTAATGGGTTTCCCAATGGCGGGTTATTTGCAACAAAAAGGCTATGCAGTCAGCGTATATAACCGCACCGCGAGCAAGGCGGCAAAGTGGGTTGAACACTACCAAGGTGAGGCTGCTGCAACGCCAGCCGCTGCAGCCAGTGGCGCGAGCTTAGTGTTTGTTTGTGTAGGTAACGACGATGATGTGCGCTCGGTGGTGTATGGCGAGCACGGTGTGTTAGCAAGCATGCAGGCTGGCGCGGTATTAATTGACCATACCACAGCGTCGGCTGATTTAGCACGTGAACTGGCCATGGCTTGTGCTAAACAGCAGTTAGGCTTTTTAGATGCGCCGGTATCAGGTGGCCAAGCGGGTGCAGAAAAAGGCATTTTAACTGTGATGGTTGGGGGCGAACCCGCAGCCTATACCAAAGCTGAAACCGCCATGCAAAGTTATGCGCGCTGCGTAAAATTATTGGGCCCCGCGGGCAATGGCCAGTTAGCTAAAATGGTCAATCAGATTTGTATTGCTGGGGTGGTACAAGGCTTGGCCGAAGCACTGAATTTTGCCCAAAATGCCGGTTTAGACGGCGCGGCGGTGGTCGAGGTGATCTCTCAAGGCGCGGCTTCGTCCTGGCAAATGCAAAACCGCTCGCTTACCATGTTGGCCGGAGAATATGATTTTGGTTTTGCCGTGGATTGGATGCGTAAAGACTTGTCGATTGCGCTGAATGAAGCGCGCAAAAATGGCAGTCATTTACCCCTAACCGCATTGGTTGATCAGTTTTATAGTGAAGTGCAACAGCTTGGTGGTGGTCGCTGGGATACTTCTAGTTTGCTGGCGCGGTTAAAGCGTTAAGCGTGGATCGGGCATAAATTCCAATTCAACAAGGCTGCTGAGGCAGCCTTTAAATTGGCTATGCTGCGGGTTTAATAAAATATTGGTTTCACGCGGTGCCAACACGCTGGGCACCGCTAAAGCTAAGCTGGCCTTTTGCTGCAGCCAATCATCGCCTAAACGGGCTGTATCAGCCCCAGCCGGTTGGGCGCGCCAGTTTGCGGGTAAATTCTCTTGGCTCAGTTGCAACACGGCACTGCTTGCTACACTAAGTTGAAATAATCGATATTGGCGCAGTGCCGCTCGATTATTTAAATGCACCAAGATCTCTAAAACGGCTAACGCTTCAGAGCCTGCCGTATAGATACAACGCTGACCTTTGTTATTCCAACGCCCACCATATAAATAGGCCCCTTCGCCATCAAAAGCCTGTGCTGCCCATTGTTGATGCACTAATCGATAAAGCTGAACAGTGTCTTTTGCGGACATCTTAGGCAAAAACGCCATGTGACAAGCGGCCGATTAAATCTAAGACGGCTTGGCTTTCGGCAGAGGTACTGAGCATATCGAGCGGGGTTTTATCACCTAGGCCATACACCGGCTCGGTTAACCAGCGTTTAGTGGCTGCGCTATCCTGTGCAAAAAGAGCATTTGCGGCCACCAGTACGGTAGCGAAACGGTATAAACGATCACTTTCATCTTGAGTAAAATGGCCACTTTTCGCGCGACGAGCCAGTGTTGCGGGCGCTAATTGACACACTTGAGCCAGTTGTTTTTTATCGAGCTGTGCCGATAAAGCGAGTTTTTCAAATACGTTGTAATGAAAGCCGTTATGTAACGCTTGATACAATTTAGGCCCGCGCTCGGCAATGCCTAGCTGTTGCCAGAGGTTCGGGCTAGCGTAGTGGCTTGGAATAAACTCATGAACTTGCGCGGTCATAATACACCTGATTTATCAGTTGGTATGCGCCGACTCTATCATATGATATTTGCTTGGTCAAAAAAAAGGCGCGATATCAACAATGCCTGTCAGTTAAATAAAAGGTGTTATGGAAAACACCAAACTGATCAGCCTTAGCTGTACTCGCGCCCTAATATCTGTTTATGGCTAACTTAATTAAATACCATTTCTGGAATAGTGCCATTAACGATCAGTTTACCTGCCGTTTTTTGTTGGATCTCTTCCACGCTAATGCCAGGCGCACGCTCAAGTAAATGAAAGGCGCCATCCCGCACTTCTAGTACGGCCAGATCGGTAACGATTTTCTTCACACAACCGACACCGGTTAATGGCAAGGTGCAATCTGTCAGCAACTTGCTGTTACCGTATTTATCGGCGTGCGTCATGGTGACCACGATGTTGAGTGCACCGGCCACTAAGTCCATGGCGCCGCCCATACCTTTAACCAGCTTGCCGGGGATCATCCAGCTGGCAATATTGCCGTTTTGATCCACTTCGAAAGCGCCTAGTACGGTTAAATCGACATGACCGCCGCGGATCATGGCAAAGCTTTCAGCCGAGCTGAAAATCGCCGCGCCTTTGATAGCGGTAACGGTTTCTTTACCGGCATTAATCATATCGGCATCCAGCTCTGCTTCGGTTGGGTAGGGCCCCATACCGAGTAAACCGTTTTCGGATTGCAGCATCACTTCAATACCGGCGGGTACATAGTTTGCGACTAACGTTGGGATACCGATCCCGAGATTGACGTAGTAACCGTCTTTAAGCTCCTGCGCGACACGCATGGCAACTTGTTCACGTGATAAAGCCATTGCTGTCTCCTTAATCTTTACGAACCATACGACGTTCAATGCGTTTTTCAAAGTTGCCTTTGATTACGCGCTGCACATAAATACCTGGGGTGTGAATTTGTGATGGCTCGAGTTCACCCGGCTCCACAATTTCTTCGACTTCTGCTACCGTGATTTTGCCGGCGGTAGCGGCCATCGGGTTAAAATTCATGGATGTGTGTCGAAACACTAAGTTGCCATAGCGGTCGGCTTTCCATGCACGTACAATGGCAAAGTCGCCGGTAATGGCTTCTTCTAATACGTAATGACGGCCGTTGATTTCACGCGTTTCTTTGCCTTCGGCCACCGGTGTACCGTAACCGGTAGCAGTGAAAAAGGCGGGAATACCGGCACCGCCAGCACGCATTTTTTCGGCCAAAGTGCCTTGTGGTGTTAATTCCACCTCAAGTTCGCCGCTGAGTAATTGTTTTTCAAACAGGGCGTTTTCACCTACATAAGAGGCGACCATTTTTTTGATTTGACGATCTTCGAGTAATACGCCTAAACCAAAACCGTCAACACCGCAGTTGTTAGATACCACGGTTAAGTCGGTGGTCCCCATTTTTTTGATTTGGGCGATAAGCCCTTCTGGGATACCGCATAAGCCAAAGCCGCCGGCAATAACGGTCATGCCGTCTTGCAAGCCTGCCATGGCGTCTTCGTAGCTATGTACGACTTTATTAAACCCTGCCATTTTGTGTCCTCTGTTTTTGAGTCGCTTGTCTGACTATTGAACATGTATCAATCTAAATATGTATTAAACGGCTTAGCTTTTAAATGTTTTTCGCAGCTTTCGCCCTGAATGCTGCACTGGCCTAGGTATTTTCTGTGTTAAGCTCGTAGCGAAAGCGTATCTTAGTTTCATCATCGTTTTCTATTAACCACTTGTAACATCTACGATTCAACAACCAACAATGCATTGCAAGGGCTGTCAGTGACTTTTCTAAGTGCTAACTAGCAGCGATACTTCTTGGCGAAATTGATTTTGTTTCTGTCATTTCGAAAACTTAAATTTATCGCTGTTGATCTAGAAACCTAAGCTAAAGTTCGATTGAGTTAAGCTTGCAATACACTTTGACCGGAACCGTGTTTTTCATGGATGAAAAACAGGAGACTACATGGATGTATTCACGGCGTGTTCCGGCAAAGTTGTATGTAAAGCTTAACGATATATCAAGCTCAATGTGTATTGTTGTTACCATTTAACTAAGAATGAGTTTGCCCGCTATGGGTGTTGAGCGACAATCCTACTTTAGAACTAGGCGCAATTTTAATTCCTTTCTTTCCTGCATATCTTACTTGGAAGTAAAATCGGATATTAATAAATATTATTTTTTATAAATAAAGTTCATTACGTTCTTTATTGGCAGCACTGTCGCTACGGCCAATTTTGTTGGGACACGCTGTAAATATATCCCTGTACGCTCCTGTTTTTCATCCCTGAAAAACACGGTCCCACCAAAAATTGCGCTGCGTTTTGTCTAACTAGCACTGCCGCTGCGCCCAATTTTGTTGGGACACGCTGTAAATATATCCTTGTACGCTCCTGTTTTTCATCCCTGAAAAACACGGTCCCACCAAAAATTGTGCTGCGCTATTTGTTTGTTGAGATTTCGCAGCGCTTCGATTTTTTCAGTAAAAGCGTAAGGCCTATTTTTATGTTACGTCGTGCATTTAGCGCTAAGAGCTAAGCCTACTTTTGAGTTCGTAGTTTTACCCAATTGCTCGGTAATAAACCCACCTGCAGCGGCTAAAGCGTCTAAATCCACACCGTGCTCAATGCCCAAGCCATTTAATAAATACACCACATCTTCAGTGGCGACATTGCCTGAGGCACCTGCAGCGTAAGGGCAGCCGCCTAAACCGGCTACGGCGCTGTCAATCACGCTAATGCCACGACTGAGCGCCACATAAATATTGGTTAAGGCTTGGCCATAGGTGTCATGAAAATGCACTGCGAGTTGTTCAACCGGCGCCACTTTGAGCACGGCGTCCAGCATGGCATTCACCTTAAGCGGGGTGCCAACCCCGATGGTGTCACCTAGCGAAATTTCATAGCAGCCCATTTCTAGCAGCGCTTTGGCAACTCGAGCGACCTCGCTTGGCGCAACGTCACCCTGATAGGGGCAACCGACGACGCAAGAGATGTACCCTCGTACTTTAATGCCATCTGCTTTTGCTGCATCCAGTACCGGCGCAAAACGCGCCAAGCTTTCACTGATCGAGCAATTAATGTTTTTTTGACTAAAGGCTTCTGATGCGGCGCCAAAGATGGCTACTTCAGTGGCACCGGCCGCTTTAGCGGCTTCGTAACCTTTTAAATTGGGTGTGAGGGCAGCATAGGTGATATTAGCACCGCGCGAAATACCGGCGAACACCTCGGCTGAGTCGGCCATTTGCGGTACCCATTTGGGGGAGACAAAGGCGCCACTTTCAATATAGCGATGGCCTGCAGCGCTGAGCATATTGATTAGCTGCACTTTTGCGTCAGTGCTAACATTTTGCTCGTTTTGCAAACCATCGCGAGGGCCCACTTCCACTAGGCGCACGGCTTTAGGAAAACTCATTGCTCCTCCGCTGTAAAATCGACCAGTTCTGCACCGTCTTGTACCAGCTCACCGGCACGGTAAAACAGCTGATTTACTACGCCATCTTTCGGTGCTTTGATACTGTATTCCATTTTCATGGCTTCCATGATCACTAAGGTCTCACCGGCTTTAACTTTGGCGCCAGCTTCAACCATGACCGCCACAATAGTGCCGTTCATCGGCGCGGTTAAGCTGCCGGCATGCTCGCTACCATCAACTTCGGTAGCGACTTCGGTTTGATAGATAAAGTCGTAGCGCTGATGCTTAATAAAGATGCTGATGGTGTCGCCATATTGGCTTACCCGCACCTTGGTACGATGATCACCTAACACGGCGCTAAGTTCATCACCTATAAGCTCGGCGGTACAGCATAATTGTTGGCCCTGCACATCAATAACATAATGCTGCTCATGTTGCTGAATAGTCAGTGTTTGTTTCTGTTCGCCATAATGCAAAGCAATGTGCACGGTCGGCATTTCATTTAAACGCCAGCCATGGCTAAATTGCCATGGGCTAAAAGTAGTATGACTGCAGCTGGGGGCTTTTTGCTGTTGTAAAACAAACAATGCAGCCAGTACTAAGGCTTGATTGGTTTCATTATTCGCTGGGGCAAATAAGCTTTCTTGATGCTGAGTGATAAAGTTAGTATCTAGTTGTGCGGCTTTAAACGCAGGGTGTTCGGTCAGGCTGGTTAAAAAGCTCAGGTTGGTCGTCACACCGGCGATACGGTAATCATCCAAGGCGCGCAGCATGCGGGCAATGGCGCGGTCACGGCTTTCATCCCAAACAATCAGCTTGGCAATCATCGGATCGTAAAAGGGCGACACTTCATCATTTTCAACCACGCCGGTATCGACCCGCACATGGCGATTCGCTTCGGGTTGACGTAAGTAAGTCAGTTTGCCGGTAGCCGGTAAAAAGTCATTATCCGGATCTTCGGCATAAACGCGCACTTCAATGGCATGGCCGTCTAATTGAATATCCTGTTGTGCCAATGGCAGAGGCTCGCCCGCGGCCACTAATAATTGCCATTTTACTAAGTCTTGGCCGGTGATCATTTCTGTCACAGGGTGTTCAACCTGCAAGCGGGTGTTCATTTCCATAAAGTAGAAAGAACCGTCTTCGTCAAATAAGAACTCCACCGTACCGGCGCCACGATAATCAATGGCTTTAGCGGCTTTTACAGCAGCTTCGCCCATGGCTTTACGCTGCTCAGCGCTAAAATTGGGTGCTGGGGCTTCTTCAATCACTTTTTGATGCCGACGCTGAATAGAGCAATCACGCTCAGCCAAATACACCGCATTGCCGTGATTATCGGCAAATACTTGAATTTCAATATGGCGCGGTTTGGTTAAGTAGCGCTCAATTAGCATTTTATCATTGCCAAAGCCGGCTTTGGCTTCACGTCGGGCACTGGCTAAAGCAGCGGCAAATTCGTCTTTGTTCCAAACAACCCGCATGCCTTTACCGCCGCCACCGTAGGCGGCTTTCAGTAATTGCGGATAACCAATACGGGTTGACTCTTCAGCTAACAAGGTATCGCTTTGATCGTCGCCATGATAGCCCGGCACTAAGGGCACACCTGCAGCCGCCATAATTTCTTTAGCCGCGCTTTTTGAGCCCATCGCGGTGATGGCCGCCACGGGTGGGCCAATAAAAATCACACCGGCTTGCGCACAGGCGTTAGCAAAATCTTCATTTTCAGATAAGAAACCGTAACCTGGGTGAATCGCCTCGGCGCCACTTTGTTTAGCAATTGCAATGATTTTATCACTGCGTAAATAGGAGTCTTTACTTGGTGCAGGGCCGAGTAAGTAGGCTTCGTCGGCCATTCTGACATGCCGGGCATTGGTATCGGCTTCAGAATAAACCGCCACGCAGCGAATACCGAGTTTGTGTGCGGTATCAATCACGCGACAAGCAATTTCGCCACGGTTAGCTATTAAGATCTTACGAAACATTATGTTATTTCCCTGCCTTATCATCGGTGGTTACTGCGTTTTGCCAAGCTGGGGTACGTTTGTCTAAAAATGCGCTTAAGCCTTCTTGGCCTTCGTCAGATACGCGGATATCGGCAATCGCTTGCTGGGTATGAGCAATAACATTGTTGCTAATTTTTCGGTTGTAGATGTTTTGCAACAAGGTTTTAGCCGCACGTATCGCCGCTGGGCTATTTTGCAGCAGTTGAGTAATAAAACCTTCACAGCAGGCCTGCATGTCATCGCTACTTACCACAACATGTAATAAACCCAGTTGCAGTGCGGTAGCGGCGTTGAAGCGCTCTGCAGTGATAAAGTAGCGACGGCTGGCGCGCTCGCCCAATGCTCGCATCACATAAGGGCTAATAACGGCAGGCATTAAACCGATGCGCACTTCACTTAAACAGAAAGTGGCGCTGTCACTGGCAATAGCAATATCACAGCAAGCCACTAAGCCAACCGCGCCGCCAAAGGCTGCACCGTTAACCAAAGCAATAGTGGGTTTTGGAAATTTATCGAGCAAATGCATTAAGGTGGCTAATTCGGCGGCATCACCCAGATTTTCATCGTAATCTTTTTGCGCCATAGCGCGCATCCAATTCAAATCGGCACCGGCAGAGAAGTTTTTGCCATTGGCGGCAAGTACCATAATCCGTACAGCATCGTTATTGGCGAGATCGTTGATCACATTAATTAATTCGGCGATCATCGCGTCATCAAAAGCGTTATGCACAGCAGGGCGGTTCAGCGTTAAAGTTGCTACGCCACGGGTATCGATATTAACTTCTGTGTATACCTGGGTCATTTTTATCTCCGAAAGTTAAGACTTTCTGCTTATAAAGTAATGGGGTTGCCGGTATGGCTTGATAAGCCAGCAAGCGTTTGCTTACTACATAAAACACCTTTTGTGATTAACCTACTTCAGCGCAGCCAGCTCGCTATTAAGCAAACTGGCTGCGGTAACACCTTACATTCTGAATACACCAAAACGGCTTTCTTCAATTGGGGCGTTTAAGGCGGCCGCTATAGCTAAACCGACGGTCATTCGCGTTTGTGCCGGATCGATAATGCCATCATCCCATAAGCGACCACTGGCATAGTAAGGATGGCCTTGTTTTTCATATTGTTCAACAATGGGTTGTTTCAAGGCTTTTTCAGCGTCAACACTTAAGGTTTCACCTTTGCGTGCTAAGCCATCTTTAGTCACTTGGGCCATAACACCGGCGGCTTGCTCACCGCCCATTACCGAGATGCGCGCATTCGGCCACATCCACATCATGGTAGGATCGTAAGCCCTGCCGCACATGCCGTAGTTACCGGCGCCATAACTGCCGCCAATTAACACGGTAAATTTCGGCACTTTGGCGCAGCTAACCGCCATCACCATTTTGGCACCGTGTTTGGCAATACCTTCGGCTTCGTATTTTTTACCCACCATAAAACCGGTGATATTTTGTAAAAACAACAGTGGGATTTTGCGCTGGGCACAAAGCTCAATAAAATGCGCGCCTTTTTGCGCCGATTCGGAGAATAAAATCCCGTTATTGGCGACAATGCCCACGGGATAGCCGAAGATGCGCGCAAAACCACAAACGAGGGTAGCACCGTAATATTGTTTAAATTCATCAAAATCTGAGCCGTCGACAATACGAGCAATCACTTCTTTCACGTCGAACGGTTTGCGTAAGTCGGTACCGACAATGCCGTACAGCTCTTTAGCATCATATAAAGGCTCTTGCGCTGCTTTTACATCCATTTGCTGAGGTGCGGGGCGGTTCAGTCTGGATACCGCATTACGAGCAAGTTGCAGGGCGTGTTCGTCATTTAAAGCATAATGATCTGCCACGCCGGAGATTTTACAGTGCACATCGGCACCGCCGAGCTCTTCGGCGGAGACTTCTTCACCGGTGGCGGCTTTTACCAATGGTGGACCGGCTAAAAAGATGGTGCCTTGATCTTTAACGATAATGCTTTCATCGGCCATGGCAGGCACATAAGCGCCACCTGCAGTACAAAGCCCCATGACTACCGCGATTTGCGGAATACCTTTGGCTGACATGTTCGCTTGATTAAAGAAAATACGCCCAAAGTGCAGTTTATCGGGGAAAACTTCGTCTTGGCGTGGCAGGTTAGCGCCGCCAGAGTCGACTAGATAAATACAGGGTAGGTGGCAGCGCTCAGCAATTTCTTGCGCACGTAAATGTTTTTTTACCGTTAGCGGGTAGTAAGTACCGCCCTTCACGGTAGCATCATTGGCGACAATCATACACTCCACACCACTGACACGACCTACACCAGCAACCACTCCGGCACAGGGTACGTAGTCTTCATAGCATTCCCAACCGGCAAATTGGCCTACTTCTAAAAAGGGTGAGCCCGGGTCAAGCAGTTTTTGGATGCGCTCGCGCACAAACAGCTTGCCACGTGCGGTATGCCGCGCGATCAACGCTTCACCACCACCGAGTTTAATTTTTTGTACTGTGCTATTCAGATCATCGACCACGGCTTGCATCGCCGCAGCATTTTTTTGGAAATCCTCGGCGCGAGGATTTACTTTTGACGTAATTCTGGTCACTTAAGTCACCTTATACTAGAGCGGGTTAAACAAAGCGGAACCGGAACAACTTAGCAGACTCACTTTTAATCGCTCGTTTCGTTAAATCTGTCGCGCGCTTCGCTTAGTTAATTTCACTTGCCTAGATTGCGAATAAAACAGTGGAAGCTAACGCTGCCACTGTTAATTCGGCTTAAAAGCTTAGTTAGATTCGGTAAAGAGTTCACGGCCAATTAGCATGCGGCGGATTTCTGAGGTACCGGCACCAATTTCATACAACTTGGCATCTCGTAACAAACGTCCGGTAGGGTATTCATTGATATAACCATTACCGCCAAGTAATTGAATGGCGTCTAAAGCCATTTGGGTGGCTAATTCCGCGGCATATAAAATCACGCCGGCAGCATCTTTACGGGTAGTTTCGCCTCTATCACAGGCTTTCGTTACCATGTAGACATAAGAGCGAGCCGCGTTCATGCGGGTATACATGTCGGCTAACTTACCTTGTACTAATTGGAATTCACCAATAGATTGGCCGAATTGCTTACGATCGTGGATATAAGGCACTACCACATCCATACAGGCTTGCATAATACCCAGCGGGCCGGCGGCTAATACCACGCGCTCGTAATCCAAACCGCTCATCAGTACTTGTACGCCACGACCAACTTCGCCTAATACATTTTCGGCAGGCACTTCACAATCTTCAAAGACTAATTCACAGGTGTTCGAACCACGCATGCCCAGCTTGTCAAGTTTTTGCGCTTGGCTAAAACCTTTAAAACCGCGTTCCACGATAAAAGCCGTGATGCCCTTTGAACCGGCATTCACGTCGGTTTTGGCATAAATCACATAGGTATGGGCATCTGGACCATTGGTGATCCACATTTTGTTACCGTTTAAAATGTACTTATCACCTTGCTTGTCGGCGCGCAGTTTCATGCTGACTACGTCAGAGCCGGCATTTGGTTCGCTCATGGCCAAGGCACCGATATGCTCACCCGAGCACAGTTTTGGTAAGTATTTCATTTTCTGAGCTTCAGTGCCGTTGCGTGAAATTTGATTCACACACAGATTTGAATGAGCACCATAAGACAGGGCCACTGAGGCAGAGGCGCGGCTAATTTCCTCCATGGCAATAACGTGCTCAATATAGCCTAAGCCTGAGCCACCGTATTTTTCATCCACGGTAATGCCTAATAAACCCAAATCACCAAATTTACGCCATAAGTCATGTGGAAATTCGTTCTGTTCGTCGATTGCCGCGGCACGCGGTGCGATTTCTTCACGCGCAAACGCATTGACTTGATCACGGATCATGTCGACGGTTTCGCCTAAATCGAAATTAAGGCCTTTGTAACTGCTAATCATGTTAAATCCCCATCTGTATTAGGCTTATCACCCAAAACCATATTGGTTCAGGCACTTTTTGGTTGTTTGGCTTCAGAAAGCGTTTCTCGGCAGCGCTTTTCGACGGTAACCAGCTCCATCAACACCACTTTAATGTCATCCATCTGTTGGTGTAGTTCGACTTTTTTTGCTCAATTAAGGTCAACATGGTGCTGAGTTGTTTTACGCTGCTTTTGTCGGCATCGTACAATTCAAACAACTGACCGGTTTCCGCTAAACTAAAGCCCAGGCGTTTGCCGCGCAAAATAAGCTTTAAGCGAACGCGATCACGTTTGCTGTAAATTCGTGTTTGGCCGGCGCGCTGTGGCGTTATCAAACCCTGATCTTCGTAAAAACGAATGCTACGGGTCGTAATGTCAAACTCCCGTGCTAGCTCGCTGATACTGTAGGTTTTCTCGTCTTTTTCTTTCATGGCATGCCTTCTCACTAAGTGCTGGCAACTATAAGTGAAGTTTACGTAAAGGTAAAGCAATCAGCCATAAGCTATCACTGTTTGAGTGGGTTAATAGTGCTCTTTGTAAAGTTTTTATGCCAACAAAACGCAACTCGCTGTACAGATTTTTGCACTTTAAATCTGTGGTAATACCATAGTGCTAACAAGTTGACGTTGGCGTAAACGTAAATTTGGTGTAGGCTCTGTTTCATTATTTAAGTCAACGCCAAGATTTGGAGAGCTGAATGAATCCGCAAAACCCTGTTGTTATTGTTGCTGCTAGACGTACCGCCATGGGCGGCTTTATGGGCGGTCTATCAGAGGTTGACGCTACACTGTTAGGTGCTGCGGCCATTAAAGCTGCAATGGCTGATGCAGGAATTGCTGCTGAGAGAATTAGCGAAGTGATTATGGGCAATGTGCTGCCCGCGGGTTTAGGCCAGGCACCGGCGCGTCAAGCCACTTTAAAAGCCGGTTTACCTCTAAGTGCCGGTGCAACCACCATTAACAAGGTGTGTGGCTCGGGTTTAAAAGCCGTGATGTTAGCCAGTGATTTATTACACGCGGGCAGTGCCGATGTTGTGGTCGCTGGTGGCATGGAGTCGATGTCAAATGCGCCCTACCTGTTACCCAAAGCGCGTAGCGGTTACCGTATGGGGCACGGCGAAATGAAAGACCATATGATGCTTGATGGTTTAGAAAACGCCTATGACGGTAAAGCCATGGGCTGTTTCGCGCAAAACACGGCTAATGACAAAGCAATTAATCGCGAGCAGATGGACGCCTTTGCGGTGCAATCTCTAACCAGAGCGCAAAGTGCCATTAGCAGTGGCGCCTTTGTTGCTGAAATTACGCCGGTCACCTTTCAAACGCGTAAAGGCGAAATAACCTTTAACGTCGATGAGCAACCGGGTAATGCCAAATTAGATAAAATCCCCACTTTACGTCCGGCGTTTGCCAAAGACGGTACTATTACGGCTGCAAACTCTAGTTCAATTTCTGATGGTGCTGCTGCCTTGGTATTAATGCGTTTAGACGATGCCAAAGCCTTAGGGGCTAAACCTTTAGCACGCGTCGTAGCACACAGCACGCACTCGATTGAACCAGAAAATTTCACGGTTGCGCCCGTTGGTGCGATGCAAAAATTATTGAAAAAAACCGGTTGGCAAAAAGATGAGGTTGACCTGTGGGAAATCAATGAAGCCTTTGCCATGGTAACGATGCTCGCTGTTAATGAGTTGGGTTTAGATAATAACAAAGTTAACGTCAACGGTGGTGCCTGTGCCTTAGGTCATCCGATTGGCGCTTCAGGTGCACGTATTTTAGTGACCTTGATCCACGCCTTGCGTAACCGCGGTTTAAGTAAAGGTATTGCTTCACTGTGCATCGGTGGCGGTGAAGCCGTCGCGCTTGCAGTGGAAGTGATGTAACAAAGGCAATGCTACGTGGGCCGAGTGTTTTATACCGGCCAACGCAACAATAAACCATTCATATTTACCGACGGCAAATAATAACGACATAGATAATATGCCGTCGGTATAGCCCAACAATCGGGAGATGCTTCATGACACAACAGGTTAAACACTTTATCGACGGCGAATTCGTCACCTCAACGAGCGATAAACTGATTGCAGTGACTAATCCTGCAACGCAACAGGTGATTGCTCAAGTGCCTTGTGCCACTAGCGAAGAAATGGCGCGCGCTATTGCTTCAGCTAAGGCGGCTTTTCAAACATGGAAAGAAGTACCGGTTTCTGAACGTGCTCGTTTAATGATGCGCTTTGCGCATTTATTAAAAGAACATCAGGGCGAAATTGCTGAGATCATTTGTGAAGAGTTAGGCAAAACCGTTGAAGATGCCAAAGGCGATGTTTGGCGCGGTATTGAAGTGGTAGAGCAAGCGGCGAATATCCCTTCTTTAATGATGGGTGAAACCGTTGAAAACGTGGCACGTAGCATTGATACCTACAGCTATATTCAGCCGCTAGGTGTCTGCGCGGGCATCACGCCATTTAACTTTCCTGCGATGATCCCACTGTGGATGTTCCCGATGGCGATTGCTTGTGGTAATACCTTTATTTTAAAACCGTCTGAACAAGATCCGATGACGGTGAACAAAATTGCCGAGCTGTTTGTTAAAGCCGGTGCGCCAAAAGGCGTGTTGCAGGTAGTACACGGTGCAAAAGAGCAAGTGGATGCCATTTTGCATCACCCTGATATTAAGGCGATTTCGTTTGTCGGCTCGGTTAACGTGGGTCAATACATCTATAAAACGGGTACTGACAACCTGAAGCGTGTACAAGCTTTTGCCGGTGCGAAAAACCATATGGTGATTATGCCTGATGCCAATAAGCAACAGGTGGTGAATGCCTTGGTGGGCGCTTCTGTGGGGGCGGCAGGACAACGTTGTATGGCGATTTCAGTAGCCGTATTTGTCGGTGCCGCGGCAGAGTGGATTCCCGAGGTGGCCGCGGCCATTGGTAAAGTGCGTCCGGGGCATTACAGCGATGCCAATGCGGCTTACGGCCCACAAATTAGCCCACAAGCGCGTGCTCGCGTGCTATCACTGATTGAGCAAGGTAAAAAAGAAGGCGCGACCTGCGTGTTAGATGGCTCTGACTGCGTGGTCGATGGCTACCCTAACGGTAACTGGGTTGGCCCTACCGTGTTCAGTAATGTCACCACCGAGATGGAAATCTACAAGCAAGAAATCTTTGGGCCGGTGTTATCTACCATGACGGTAGATTCGTTAGAAGAGGCGTTAAAAGTCGTTAACGACAGTCCTTTTGGTAACGGCACGTCAATCTTCACCGCCAGTGGGGCCGCTGCTCGGAAGTATCAGCACAACGTAGAAGTGGGTCAGGTGGGTATTAATATTCCTATCCCAGTACCGCTACCTTTTTTCTCCTTTACCGGATGGAAAGGCTCGTTCTACGGCGATCAACATGCTTATGGTAAACAAGCTGTGCGCTTCTACACTGAGACTAAAACCATTACGGCGCGTTGGTTCGATGACGATATTCCGGTAGCCGGCCCGAATATGTCGATTAATTTACGTTAAGAGTTGACAGGGGCGAACGTGGCGACGGTGACAGCGAAGACAAAACCATTAAAAATTTGCAGCTGCGCCGTCGTCCGTTTTGCTTAGAACAGTACAGGAAATCTCTATGAATTTTAATTTAACCGAAGATCAACAAGCCTTTGTTGATGTGGCTAAGCAGTTTGCTGAGCAAGAATTAGCCCCACATGCAGCACAGTGGGATCGTGATCATTTCTTTCCAAAAGCCGTGATCCAAAAAGCGGGTGAACTGGGATTTTGTTCGCTGTATACCGCAGAAGAAGATGGCGGTATGGGGTTATCACGCTTAGATTCGTCGATTATTTTTGAGCAACTGGCCATGGGCTGTACTGCGACCACGGCCATGTTGACTATTCACAACATGGCGACCTGGATGATTGCAACTTGGGGCACGGCAACCTCGAAAAGTGAGTGGGTTGAGTCGCTCGTGACCGGACAAAAGCTAGCGTCTTATTGCTTAACTGAACCGGGCTCAGGCTCTGATGCTGCAGGTTTGCGTACCAGCGCGAAGAAAGACGGTGATCATTATGTGCTCAATGGCTCAAAAATGTTTATCTCGGGCGCGGGTGAAACCGAAGTATTAGTGGTGATGGCACGTACCGGAGAAGCTGGGCCTAAAGGGATTTCAGCCTTTATTGTACCTGCCGATGCCAAAGGCGTGATTTACGGTAAAGCCGAAGAGAAAATGGGCTGGAATGCACAGCCTACACGCTTAATTACTTTTGAAGATGTGCGTATTCCTGCGCACAATTTATTAGGCAATGAAGGCGAAGGTTTTTCTTTTGCTATGAAAGGCTTAGACGGCGGCCGCATTAATATTGCGACCTGCTCTATCGGTACAGCGCAACAAGCGATGAATACCGCGCGTAATTATATGTTAGAGCGTCAGCAATTTGGTAAGCCTTTAGCGGCGTTTCAAGCGCTGCAGTTTAAACTGGCCGATATGGCCACTGAACTGGTAGCGGCTCGGCAACTGGTGCGCTTAGCAGCCTTTAAATTAGATCAGCAAGACAGTGAAGCCACCGCTTATTGTGCGATGGCCAAACGTTTTGCCACCGATGTCGGTTTCCAAGTGTGTGATCAAGCACTGCAACTGCATGGTGGTTACGGTTACATCAAAGAGTATCCTCTTGAGCGGCATTTCCGTGATGTCCGCGTACATCAGATCTTAGAAGGTACGAACGAAATTATGCGGCTGATTATCGGCCGGCGTTTATTAGATGAAGCGGCAGGCGATATCTTATAACGATAAAAAATCACGGTAACGCTGAGCTTATGCCATGTTATGTCACACACAGGGCTTACACTCAGCGTTACTGTACACTTTTAAGGAATGTTTATGCTGGTAAATACTGACAGTAGTGTAGTGCTTTATCAGGAGTTGCAAGCAGCCAATGGAAAGCTGATTGGCGTGGCGACACTCAACTCAGAAAAATCACTTAATGCCTTAAGCTTGCCGATGGTTGAATCCTTACTGCCACAATTGCAAGCATGGCAAGCTGATCCAACCGTTGCTATGGTGATGTTGCAAGGCGCGGGTGATAAAGCTTTTTGTGCGGGTGGCGATATTCGCGATTTGTATCAAGCTATGCAGGATGCCCCGGGCCAATTTCAACCTTATGTTGCTGATTTCTTCTGCAAAGAATACACCCTCGATTATTTGATCCATACCTTTGGCAAGCCCGTGTTAGTGTGGGGTAATGGCATCGTCATGGGCGGTGGTTTAGGCCTGATGGCGGGCGCTTCGCATCGTATCGTGACCGCGAGCAGTCGTATTGCCATGCCGGAAATGGCCATCGGTTTATATCCTGATGTTGGCGCTAGCTGGTTTTTAAATCGAATGCCGGCAGGCTGTGGTTTATTTTTAGGTTTAACCGGTGCATCCATTAATGCCGCAGATGCGCGATTTATTGGTTTAGCGGATGTATTTATTTGCCATGAGCAAAAAGCCGAGTTAGTGCAAAAGCTTTGCAGTATTAACTGGGGTGATACGGTGTCGTTAAACCACCAGAAGCTGTCTGATGCACTGCGGGTGCAAGAACAAGGTTGTCGCACACAAATGCCACTTAGCCAGATCCGTGTGCATCAAGAGCCTATCGCGGCTTTAGCCCAAGCAGCGACCTTAGCCGAGGTGGTCAATAGTATTATGGCGATGCCAGGTGAAGATAAATGGCTGACTAAAGCCAAAGCGTCGCTGAGCTATGGCAGCCCGATCACCGCTCATATTGTGTTTCGTTTATTACAGCTGGGTCAAACAAAAATACTGGCCGACAGTTTCCGTTTGGAACTGGGCTTAAGTGTGCAATGTGGCAAGTTAGGCGAATTTCAAGAAGGTGTGAGAGCTTTATTAATTGATAAAGACTTACAACCTAAGTGGTTATATCCCGACGTGGCAGCCGTGCCGGTGGAAGTGGTCGCAGAACTGTTTCGTTCGCCATGGCCAGAAGCCGCACATCCCCTCGCACAATTGGGTAAACAACAACAAGGATATTAGAACATGGCAAAAGTGGCATTTATTGGTTTAGGTAATATGGGTGGCCCGATGGCACTCAATTTGCTGAAAGCAGGTCATCAGGTTACGGCTTTTGATTTATCAGCTGCAGCACTGGCACAAGTGCAAGCAGAAGGTGCTGCGGTTGCGGCATCGGCCGCTGAGGCGGTGTTAGGTGCAGAGTTTGTCATTTCTATGCTGCCTGCGGGTAAGCATGTTGTAGGTTTATATTTAGGCGAGCAGGGCATCGCGGGCAATATTAGTCAATCGGCTTTAGTGATTGATTGCTCGACAATTGATGCTGAAAGTGCGCGTAAAGTCGGTGCCGGGTTGGGTGAGCAAGGGATTGCCTTTATTGATGCGCCCGTATCGGGTGGCGTAGGTGGAGCTAAAGCCGGTACCTTAACCTTTATCATCGGTGGTACTGCAGCCGATTATGAGCGAGCGAAAACGGTGTTAGCGAACATGGGTAAAAACCTGTTTCATGCCGGTGATGTTGGCGCCGGACAGGTTGCGAAGATCTGTAACAATATGCTGTTAAGCATTTTGATGGCGGGTACTTCTGAAGCCTTGCAGATGGGCATTGCCAATGGTTTAGATCCCAAAGTGCTTTCTGAAATCATGCTGAAAAGTTCAGGTCGTAACTGGACGCTAGAGTTATACAATCCCTGCCCAGGTGTGATTGATACGGTTCCTTCAAGCAATCATTATCAAGGTGGCTTTATGGTCGACTTGATGGCGAAAGACTTAGGCTTGGCGATGGAAGCGGCAGAGCAAAGCGCAAGTAAAACGCCATTAGGCAGTTTGGTACGTGATTTGTATGTGAGTCATCAGCAAGCTGGTTACGGTAAATTAGATTTTTCGAGTATTTTTACGTCATTTAAAAAGTCAGATGCTAATTAGTTGATTAGTTGATTAGTTGATTAGTTGATTAGTTGATTAGTTAAATAGTTTGATTTTTTTGTTTGAGGGGGCTTGTGCGATAGCGCCAAGTACGTCCTGAACAAGTTTTAAATTTGACTAAAACTAGCGGTCGACCGTTTTATAAAGAGCAGTATTAGTTGATGCTGTTACTGCGTACGTTTTTTCTGCAACACGCCATGAACCATCCCTGGGGCTCCTTTTCGGCCATCCATGGCCTACAACGGTTGCAGAAAAAAGTACATCCGTAACGGCTGACTTGGTTTGTGTAGCGGCCTTGCTTTATCTACGGCTAAAAGAGTGAAGCTACTTTTTTAGCGGACCGTCTTTTTCATGGATGAAAAAGAGGAGTCTACAGGGAGGTATTTACGGCGTGTCCGATAAAAAAGTACGCAACGACCATCATCTTATTGAACAAAATATTACAATCAAAGGTAATAAAATGAATCTTAAAGACAAAACCATCGTGATCACGGGCGGCGCTCAAGGCCTGGGTTTAGAGATGGCGCGGATGTGTGCTAGTGAAGGCGCCAAGCTGGCGTTAATTGATATGAATACCGAGCAATTGGCTGCTGCAAAAGCCGAACTCTCGGCACAAACCACGGTGCACGTATACCAAGCTAACGTAGCCGCTGAAGACGAAGTTGAGGCGACTTTCAGCCAAATCGACAGTGATTTTAACGGTATCGATGGTTTGATTAACAACGCCGGGATACTGCGTGATGGATTGTTATTGAAATTCAAAGATGGCGAAATCACCAGCAAGATGCCGTTGGCACAATTTCAATCGGTGATTGATGTTAACCTGACAGGCGTATTTTTATGTGGCCGCGAAGCGGCAGCAGCAATGGTGAAGCGTGGCAACAAAGGCGTTATTATCAATATGTCGAGTGTCGCGCGTGGCGGTAACATGGGCCAAACCAACTATGCAGCATCTAAAGCCGGTGTTGTGGCAATGACCGTGACCTGGGCACGTGAGTTAGGGCGTTACGGTATTCGGGTTGGCGCCATTGCGCCGGGTGTTATTCGTACGGCGATGACAGATGCCATGAAGCCAGAAGCACGTGATCGTTTAGAGAAAATGAAACCGGTTGGCCGGCTAGGTGAGGCCAGTGAAGTGGCCCATACCGCTAAGTACATTTTTGAGAATGATTTTTTTACCGGTCGTGTGGTAGAAATAGATGGTGGCATCAGTATGTAAAGCGGGTTAGGCGCTTGTGCTCATGTTTGCTATTGGTGAAGCCTTGAGCTTCGCCCTAAAGGTCGTGTTGCAGGCTTTAGCGGGGCTTGCGCAAAACGCTCAAGACACTATGGCCGCTTTGGCGCCTTAACCTGTGATAACCCTTATCTTTAGAGGATCTGACCGATGAAAAGCTTATTTTTTTGTTTGTTATTAGCGCTGCCTAGCGCCGTATGGGCGGATGAACAACGCGTCCTTACGAACATGTTGGACACCTTTTTAGATGGGGCGAGCCGAAATGATCCCATGATACATAATGCCTTTTGGGCAGAAGAGCTGATTTACACCAGTTCTGCGGGTACCCGTTTTGGTAAAGCGCAGTTAATGCAAGGCGTAAATAGCCGTGGCGAGATCCCTGCTGCGGAAGTGAGCATGCGTTATGGTCGTGAAGATTTGCAAATTATGCAGTATGGCGATACTGCTGTGGTGGCTTTTGTTTTGGTAGGAAAATCAGCAACAGAAACATTGCGTTTTTTAAATAGTGGTACTTTGGTCAAGCGCAACGGACAGTGGCAAGTGGTCAACTGGCAGGCCACTAAATTGAGTGAGCCGAGCATTAATTAAGTGTTAGTAAACGCCTGCTGGACGAGGTGAAGATCCGATCTTAAGGTTAAGTCGTACATTCTTTCGACAAACTCTAGTTAGGTAATCCCCTTAACGTTCACAGCTTGGAGTTACTGCTATGCCACATCATCGCCTTACCCATTTGAACCATCAAGACGTACGCATTGATGAGTTAACCGTACACTCTTATGAAATGGGCCTTTATTTGGTTGAGGCTGACTTTGACGGCCGTAAAGGCTTCATTGTTGATGAGCAAAATCAACCACAACATTTTCATAGTGTCGAACAGGTTAAAAAGTCGCTCAGCGATTGCACGGTTAAACAGGCTTGGTTAGTTCACAAATCTGCTTATGATGAAATGTGCGGTGGCCCAGAAAAAGTAGATAACACCTTGAAGCTCGCTTTGTTCGTTTAAACGTGAGCACTGTTTTTGTGAAAACGGGCGGGTCAGTTTTCTGACCCGCCCGTTCGTTGTTAGTCTGCGTGAGCTCATTCGGCTAAACAGACACTTAGAGGCAAGCTTACCAGCCAATCGCCCGATACAAACGTTGCCACATCAGCTTGTTCTGCTGCTTTAAACTCGTGGCTTTTAAGGCCACTTCTTTGGTGAGTGCTTCTTTTTGTTCAATTAATTCGGCGACGCTGCGCAGCAGGTTGTCTTCAGTCAACTCTTCGACACAAAACTTGCCCATACCAAAATCACTCATCATGGCGTGATATTTATGGCTCCAACTGGTCGCGATACAAGGCACACCTTGGCTTAGTGCATTGACTGCGCCATGAAAGCGCGAGCTGATGGCTAACTCGGCTTTTCCGATAAAGGCTTTAACGGCAAGAGGGTCCTCAATTTGTACTAAGCCACAGGGTGATAAGGCGGCAATTTCAGCACATAACTCGGCGTCTTCTTTACCTTCGTGATTAACCAGCACGGGCTGAATGCCAAGCACCGTTAAGTAATCCGCTGCGGCAGCAAAAGCCATCACATATTGCTGGCGCATCGCTTCAGCATTGGCATGATTGTATTTTGACACGACCTTAGAGTTAGGGATCAAGGCCGCAAAAGGCATATCTAACTCAGGTAACTCTTGATTGCCGATAGGGCTTAAGCCTACGGTGAAATCAGGGGTAAGCACGACGTGCTCGGGTAACACCTCAACACAGCTTTGTAAGTGCTTTAAGGACACGGGGTCACGCACAAAAATCAGCCGGGCATGATGGATAATATCGCGCATAGCCGCTTTACTTTCTTTGGAAGTAAAGGGGCCAAAGGCTTGTGGCATAAAGATAAATGGCTTGCCTGCTTGGCCAAAGCGCACCACTTCTTTTGCGGTATTTTGTAAAAAGGTTAGCGGCCATTGATCACCATAGGCAAAGCCGCTGGCTTCTAACACCAAATCGACATCGCGCTCGGTGAGCATGCCATAGCGTTTAAATAAATTACGCAGTCCGCCAGGCAGCTTGCCAAGCAGACCAGTTAAATCAATACCTTTGCGTCGAAACGCCAATTTTTGCCAAGCACCGTGGCGTGCTCGCTCGGGGTAGGGCAAATTCGGCCCGGGTGATAACACCAATTCAAAGGCTTTGTCTTTCGCTTTTAAGCCTTGCAGGCAGGCGAGCAGCATCAAATAGGCGCCTTTGTTGCGAAATTGCACGCCTTTAATTTCGATAAAATAAGGTTTAGTCATTCATTGTTCCATTATCAGTCAAGGATGCGCGTTTTACTCGTAGCAATTGCCAGAATTGCGTGCGGGTACTTTTTGCAAAAAATAAGAAGAAAAAAGAGGCGTAAGCATAAGAAATCAAGGTAGCCCAAGCTGCACCAACGATGCCGTATTGTGGGATCCACCAAAGATTTAAGCCGACATTAATCAGCGCACCCATACCATGGCTAAACAGCGATAGCGGTTCTTGCTCGGTGATTACTAAGTGTTGGCCAATCAGGTAGCGTACGAAAATAAAACAGCCGGCCCAGATATGGATGCGTAACACAGTAACGGCATCGTTAAAGGCTTCGCCAAACAGTAATAAAATTAACCATTCGGCACAAAGCGTCATCACCAGGGCGATAGCTAAGGCTGCAGAAAAAAACATTAGCGCGAAGCGGCGCAGTTTTAATAAATAGCCGTTCCAGCCTTTTTCAAAGGCTTTTAGCATATCAGGGTAATAGCGCACCGCTAAGGTGGCAGGGAAGATATACCATAATTCAGAAAGTCGACTGGCGGCGGCATAGATACCGGCTTGCTCTGCGCCGGCGATACTGCCAAGCATCACAATATCGATTTTCAGATAAATGACCGAAACAATGCCAGATAACCATAACCAGGCGGAGCGCTTGAGCAGCACTTTGGCTTGAGCGAAGCTAAAATGGCGCGGATGGTAATGCTGCCAACGCTGGGTTTCTTCTTTAAAAGGTTGGTGTTTACGTAGATATAGCAGATATTGGGTTAAGCCGACCAATAAAAACTCGATAGCCGTCATTAACAATAAGCTGGCGATGCCAAAGCCTTGCAGTAACAACAGCAGCTTAACGGCGAAACTGAGCAGCGAGATAACCGATTTAGCATAGGCTGGACTGCGAAAGGTGCCTTGGTAATTTAGGTAAAACTCAAACAATAAAAAGCCAAAAAAGGCCTGCAGCATAAATAACAGTGGGATGGCATAGTTAAGATGACCACTAAACAGTTCTGGGTTCAGCAAATAAAACAAGCCGAGTAAAACACCACCGCCTATCAGGCCAAGTGTTAAACGAATACTCACTGCGGTATACAACATCGTCATGGCTTCTTGACCGCTTGATAGCTTGGTCATTTGCCTAACCACAAGGTTATTTAAGCCCATGCTGGTTAGGGGTACTAAAAACGCACTCCACGCCATAACGATAGAATAAATACCTAACTCGGCCGCACCGAGCATCCGTGCCACAAAGACGGTTAAGATGGCGCCAGCGGCTAATTTAACTAATTTGTCGCCGAGCATGGCGGTAGCCCGTGCCATCAATAACTTTTTAATGATCTTCATTTACGGGCTCCGGCGGCACGGCGGCGCAAGGTCGAAACAATACGCCAGACATTTTGCAGTAGCAAAATATAGCCGGCAAAGGCAGCGGCAAACAGCAGTAACATTACGGGTTCGGGCACCATCAAATACTCACCAATTACGCCAATACAAGCAAAGATACACGATAACGCGACGATTAAAGTGAGGGCTTCTCGCGAATTTAAACCTAAGCGTAATGAAATATGATGCAAATGCTCGCGATCGGCTTGAAATGGCGATTGGCCTTTGCGAATGCGTCGCAACATAATCGCCGCCATATCCATTAGCGGAATAGCAATTAGCCATAACGCGGTAACTGGGCGAAAACTGGCTGTCTCACTTTGGGTGCCAATCAGTAATAACCAAATAACAGATAAACCAATCAGCATACTGCCGGCATCACCCATAAAGATTTTTTTACCCGGAACCAATTGCAGGTTAAAGGCTAAATAGGGCAGTAGCGCACAAATTAAGGTTAACGGTAGCAAGGCATATTCTTGTTGGCCCCAGAGCAACATAAAGCCGGCAATGACCACAAAGCTAACCAAACTGAGCATACCGGCAAGGCCGTCAATACCGTCGGTCATATTAAAGGCGTTGATTGCGGCAATAACCGCTATCAAGGTGATAGGGATGCCCAGTGGGCCTAAGGTCACTTCGCCTAAGCCGAAAATATTGCCCAAGCTATTCAGGTGTAAATCAAGCGCGAACACCATGCCAAGGCCAATGGCTAATTGCACGGCAAGGCGCAGTTTGACACTGAGATCGAGGTAATCGTCAAAGGCACCCAAGATCACCAAGGCACCGGCTAATAACAAATAATAGATAGGTTCCAGTTCAGAAGGGGCGAATAAGCCCAAGGCCACGGCTAAACCACAAAACACCGATAAACCACCAATTAGCGGAACGGCACCTTGATGCTGTTTACGACCCCGAGGAATATCCACTAAGCCTACGCGTTGTGACAGCGGGTACAATAAAATAATGGCTAACAGGCAACAGCCTAAAGCTGAACTCATTAACAGTAACTGGGATTTCATAACCGACTAATTTTTCTCAATTTTGTTAAACCGCAGAATTATTCAGCCAGGCGTCAGCTGAAACTTGTTGTAATAATAATGCTTAGTGACAGAATAAACGACTGGCTTTACGTAATAGTTAAAAATTTTGTTTATTCTCGCTTGTATAACCCTGACCCCGCCCCGTTTTTTTAGCACTAAACGGTTGGCTTTAAGGAGCATTCATCGTTGTGTTAGTTGCCACTAAAAAACTGCTTGTGATCACCAATATGGGCCCGAAAGCGTCTGCGCCTTTTCAAGGCCAGTTTGTGCGAGCACAAGTAGATGAACTTGAGGCACAAGGCCATCCTTCTGCTTATCATTATATGCGCTGGCATAGTGACTCTTGGCTGAACAGGTTATTGAAATATCCGGTTTTCTTTTTGGATTTTCTGTGGCGATATATGTTGAGCCGTCAGCGTTATGACCTTATTCATGTGCACTTTTTTTATCCGACGATTTGGCTAGCATTGTTATATAGAGGCTTGCGTAATCGGCAGGTTAAGATTGTGGTGACCTGTCATGGCAGTGATATTTACCATTATCAACCGCCCGGTAAGCTTTACCGTTGGTGTGCAAAACAGGTGCAGGCTTGGATTTTTACCAGCCAAGCATTAAGTGAACAGTTTTATTTTCAAGCCAAGCCACAACGGATCTTGTCAGCGGGTATCCAGAGTCGCTATGCTGCCGCGCGTTTTCAAACGCGTACCGAAAAAGACATTGATCTGCTGTATGTCGGGGCTTTAGATCGAAATAAAGGCATGGACAGGCTATTGGCTATGTTGCCCGCGTTGAGAGAACTGCACATCGTGATTGCCGGCACCGGGCCATGGCAACGTCAGCTAGAACAGGCGGTTGCAGATTACCCCAATGTGCGTTTATTAGGTGCTCAAGATGCTGCGGCTTTAGTCAAACTTTATCAACGTGCCCGCTGTTTTATCAGCTTATCGCGTAATGAATCTTTTGGTTTAGTGATGGCAGAGGCAATGGCTTGTTATACGCCAGTGGTGGCTACCGATACGGATGGCGCTAAAGCGCAAATAACATCGGGGGTAACCGGTTATCGCGTTTCACAGCAACAAGCAGAAGCGCAACTCTGTCAGCAATTGGTTTTAGCCATAAAGGCGCTGTTAATGTTAGACGAGCCAGAATATCGTGCAATGCAGCAAGCGGGTCGCCAACAAGCAGAGCAGGTGTTGTTACCCGAAGTGATACATCAGTTAACCCAACTTTATCAGGAACTTTAGCATGAGTGGTACAGAACAGGATTTGACGGAGGCCATTGCTGAAGTCAAGGTTGGCCCGGTTAAGGTGTCAGCCTTTAAAGATATGACGCATCTGCTGCAGTTTATTTTACCTGAGCAGGGCGAGAGCTACGCCGGTTCTGCCATTGCCATTAACCCCGAAAAAGTATTAACTGCGATGGAAAATTCGGCCATTATGTCGGTTATCGAGCAAGCGGATATTCGTTATGCGGATGGTATCGGCGTGGTGAAAGTGATGCGTCGTCGGTTAGGTCGTCATGTTGAACGGATCCCTGGCTGTGAGCTTTGGCAACAACTGATGTCACGTGCGGCAAAACAACAAGTACCGGTGTTCTTAGTTGGGGCCAAGCCCGAGGTATTAACGCAAACACAAGCCAAGTTACTGGCTGAGGGTGTAAACGTGGTCGGTGCTATTGATGGCTATTTCAAAGATGAAGCCGCGCTTATCGCTGCCATTAAACACGCCGATGCGAAAATTGTCAGCGTTGCCATGGGATCGCCCAAGCAAGAGTTATTGATCCAGCGTATTCAAGCTGCCCATCCTCACTGTTTTTATATGGGAGTCGGTGGCACTTATGATGTGTATACCGGTAATGTGAAACGTGCACCGGCCTTGTGGTGTAAATTAAATTTAGAGTGGGCGTATCGGTTATTAGCGCAGCCCAGTCGCATTGGCCGTCAACTTCGTTTATTCCGATACCTTTGGTGGTATGGACTGGGTAAAATTTAAGGGAAGCACTATGTCGCAATGGCCATTAATCAGTGTATATATGCCGACTTACAATCGTGCGCAGATGGCGTGTCGCGCTATCGATTCGGTGTTAGCCCAAACGTATCCTAACATCGAGCTTATTGTGGTCGATGACGCCTCCAAAGATGACACCTTTGCGGTGTTATCCGAACGTTATGCATCCGATGTACGTGTTCGAATTTTACGGCAAACCGAGGGGCAGGGGGCTTGTGCCGCGCGCAATAGAGCCATTGAAGTGGCTAACGGTGAGTTTGTCACGGGCTTGGATGACGATGACGAGTTTTTACCACAGCGTCTAAGCCAACTTTATGCCGCTTATGATGATCGTTATAGCTGTGTGTGTTCGGCCTATTTGTGGGATTACGGTAGCTTTACTAAAACCCTATTTGCGCAAAGACAAACCGTGAATTTGTCCAATTTACTGGATTTACACACTTTATCGAACCAAGCCTTAGTTAAACGTGAACGCATGCTGCAATTAGGCGGTTTCGATGTTAGCTTGGCGGCGTTTCAAGATTACGATATGTGGGTGCGAGTGGTCGCGGCCTATGGCCCTGCACTGCGTTTGGCGGAAGCCAGTTATCGCGTGCATGTAGGGCATGAGCAAGGCCGTATTACCAATTCACCGAAACGCCTAGATGCTCATCAGCAGTTTGTAGCGAAGCATCGCTCTTTAATGAGTGAGCGTAACTTACAAAATCAGATGTTTTATCGGCTGACGATGCAGCATCATGTGCTGCGGTTCACAGAATTTTTAAGCCTGTGCCGATATGGCTTGGTTAAAGTGAAGTGGCGTTACTATTTAAAACATAAATTAGCCGGTTTAAGTCAATTGCGGATGCGATTGCTGAGCAAAGGCTTAAGTGGATTATTTAAAAAATAATGTCAAGCATCCGACATTACCTCAGTATCGCCACGCCGCTTGATAAGCTTCTGGTGTTGCTCGCCTCGTTGCTGGTATTTATCGATTGGGGTAATGGCCTGTTGTGGCATACCTTTGGGAGCAGTTTTGGTTTCTCGGCCAGTATTAAACTGCTGCTATTGTTGCTGTTAATTTACCGTGGTTGGCAGTTAAATCGCCAAGCCTTGTACTGGCCCTTGTCGTTAATGCTGCTGATGTTACCCGGGCCTTTATATGTTTTATGGCTAACAGGCCATCACTATGGCTTGGCCGATCTGCAATTAATCAGTAAATCAGCAGCGCTATTAGTGGCACTGGCTTATTTTTCTGAATTGGCTCGCCAGCAACCCCAGGCTTTTTTACGCTGGCTAGACGGTGTGTTTGCTGCCAGCTTTCTGCTGTTGTTTGTTAATAGCCTGCTGGGGTTAGCCGGGTACGGTGGCACGGCCTATCAGCCGATGGATGAAGTGGCGCAGCCATTTCTTGGCGTAAAAGGTTTCTTTATTTCAACCAATGAGTTGTCAGGTTTGTTACTGGTGCTCAGCTGTTGGTTGTTAGTTCGCAGTTGGCAAGCGCTGCGCTGGTTCTATCCCTTGCTCAGTTTAGCGGCACTGTCGATAGCCGCGTTATTGCTAACGAAAACCGGTTTGTTTGGTGTGCTGCTGTTAGTGCTACTGATCCCCATTTTATTAACGCCACGCGCTTATTTTTACGCGAAACGGCAATGGCTGTTGGGGCTAAGCGCCATCATTTTAGGTTTATTGATGCTACTGCTATGGAATTTAAGCAGTGTCCTGCAATGGGTAGGAATTTACGACAAGCTGCAATTTGCTTATCAACAGCGGGGTATTATGGGCATTATTTTGTCCTCCCGCGATTATTATTTACAGCGTAATTTCACCCTGGTCGCCGAGCGTTACCCTGAGTGGTTACAATTATTTGGTGTCGGCCAAGGTGGCTTGCGTCTGCATTTGAAAAAATACTTTATCGAATTAGATTTATTCGATCTGCTGTTGTTTTACGGTTTAGCCGGAGGCTTATTATTCGCCTTATCTTTTTGGCGCGTGTTTGGTTTAAGTGCCGGCGCCTTGAAAAAAGCTTCAGCAGCGGGGCCGGTGTTACTGTTAAATAGCCTGTTATTATTGGTCGCGTTACTCGCCGGACATGTCCTGACCTCAGGCATGTTATGGCTGCCTTGGGCGTTGATTAATGCCGCCTTACTGGCACAGCAAGCATTGCCGCGAGCCTTGGCATTAACGCTTTTACAGACCGAAACGGGAGCCGCTGATGAAAGATCTGCTTGAGCCGCTAATTTATCCGCATAATATGCTGCTATATGGGTTGTTATTCGCTTGTATCGCCTATCGAAAAAAAGGCTTGTGGTGCTTGTTGCTATTTTATTATTTAATTGGTAATACCTTTGTGGCTAATCAGGTACGGCAATGGTATCAACAGCAAGCTGTCGTTTCAGCATCCAGTGTATCAGGGCGAACGCCTGATTTATTTGTGATGTTAGGCTGTGGTGGCTCAGCCGAGCAGATACCAGCCTGTGCAGCAGCGCGTATTCAACAATTAAACAGTGAAATTGCCCTATTACCCCAAGCGGCGCCCCTGGCCGTGGTTATCACAACCCGTTATTGCGAGCCTTATTTAGCTGCGCTACAACAGACGGTAAGGCATGGCGCTATCGATTGTTTTGATGCGGGTGAAAATACTTATCAAGAGTTTCAAGCCCTTGCTAAGCGTTTAAACCCACAACACGCTATTCGCTTTATCACCAGTGATTTTCATAGCTGGCGGGTGCGACAGTTAATTAAAGAATATCAATTATCAGCCAGTGTAGGAGTGGTGCGCTCGCAAACGTTTCGCCCGGTTAATTGCAGTTTAAACTGCCTGCTGACGGTCAACTTAAGTAATTTAGATTTGTACAGTAAGCTAATGGCCGAGTTCGCCAGTTATGCAGTGTATCGCGTGGCCGGCAAAGAAGTGACTGGCGTGGTGTCTGACTAAATAACATCAGACTGAGCAGACTCTCGGCACTGGCACCACACAGGTGAGTTACTGGCGTGGTGTCCGACTCAATAACACCAGACCAAGCAGACAACCGACACTGGCACCAAACAGGTGGGCATCGATGGCAACATCAGCGTTAATTTGTGCCGCTAGGGCTAAATCAGGCGCAGAGAATTGTTCGCTCAGGATTTTTACCAGTACACCCGCCAAAATGAGATAGCCGGTACGAAAGCCTTGTTTAATATCAATGACTGCGCCATAGCATAAAATGCCATGCAAAACGCCTGATAAGCCTACGTAATACAGCATGTCGGGCGCCAGCCACCATAATCCCGCACTCGTGCCCAAGCCTAAGATCAGTAATTGCCAGCCAAAGGCTAAGCGCCCTGGTAAATGCCCATGGATCAGCATAATTAACAGCAAACCCACCATATTCATCAGCAAATGATAGGCATTACTGTGTAATAAATGGCCGGTCAGAACACGCCATACTTCACCTTGGCCAATGGCTGGTCGGCTGTATTGCAGCAGCTCATGCCATGCTAAGGGACTAAAATGTAACAAGAATATTAAAAAACCTAGCAAAAAATAGGGCGCATAAGATTTAATTGTTTGAGATAGCATAGTGCTGGTTGATCTTATTATAGGAACTGAGTAGGGTGTTTATGACTGTATTATAAGGAAAGTCTTGATAATGAAAAGCACTCTTATCCCACTCGTTTCGTTATTCCTAATAAGTTTTGCCCCCAGCTTATTAGCCCAAGCTACGCAGGAAACGCGTGAACCTGAAGCTACTACTGGTATTGTGCAACAACAACTTACCCGCTTTCCTACGGCAATGGTCTCTGCGGCGCATCCCTTAGCATCTGATGCGGGCGAGCGCGTGTTGCGGGCTGGCGGCAGTGCCATTGATGCGGCTATTGCCACACAGTTAGTGCTGGGTTTAGTTGAACCACAAAGCTCAGGGATCGGCGGCGGCGCTTTTATCTTACATTGGCAAGCGGATAACCAAGCCTTAACCACTTTTGACGGTCGTGAAACGGCACCTGCTGCGGCGGGCCCTTATTTATTTGCCGATCATGGCAAGGTGATGAGTTGGCGCGAAGCTTATGTTGGCGGTAAATCGGTGGGGGTGCCGGGTGTACTTAAAGCCTTAGCCGATGCCCATCAACGCTACGGCCAACTGCCTTGGGAATCGCTATTTACCGATGCTATTACCCTAGCCGAGCAGGGCTTTGCCGTGAGTAGCCGCACCTCGAAGCAATTAGCGATGGGCTGGAACAGTGGTTTGAAGCAGCTGTCGCCGGCTAAAGAGTTTTTTTATCCGAATGGCAGCTCATTACTTGAAGGCGCAACGCTGAAAAACCCAACGTATGCGGCGCTGTTACGTAACATTGCCAAAGACGGGGTCAGTGCTTTTTATCAAGGTGAAAATGCCGAGGCGATGGTCAAAACGGTGCAACAAGCCGCGATTAACCCAGGCAGTTTGGCGTTATCTGATTTAGCCAATTATCAAGCCATTGAACGTGATGCGCTCTGTGTGGCGTATCGGGTATATCAAGTATGTGGCATGGCCCCCCCTAGCTCTGGCGGCCTTGCGGTGTTGCAAATGCTCGGTATTTTAGAGCATTTCCCACTGGCCGAGATGCAGCCCAATAGTGCCCAAGCTGTGCATGTCATCAGCCAAGCCTCTCGCCTTGCGTTTGCTGACCGCGATCTGTATGTAACGGATCCGGCTTTTGGTCATGTGCCGCTGGCCGGTTTGCTCGAGCCGGCCTATTTAAAGCAACGCGCCGGTCTTATTAGTGCTCAAGATCAAATGGCCACAGCGGGTATCCCGCGGGGTGCTGAAGCACAAGCCACCTCAAAGGCAGTGGAGTTTCCGAATACCAGTCATTTTTCGGTAGTGGATGCAAAAGGTAATGCGGTGAGTATGACCACCAGCATCGAAAATGTGTTTGGCTCAGGTTTAATGGTTAATGGCTATTTGCTTAATAACCAGTTAACGGATTTTAGCTTAGCGCCTCGCGATGGTGAGCTATGGGTAGCCAACCGTGTTGAAGGTGGCAAAAGGCCTCGCAGCTCGATGGCACCGATGATGGTATTTGATGCCGATAATAATTTACGTTTAGTGATTGGTTCGCCCGGTGGCAGCCGTATTATCAATTATGTGGCGTTAAGTATTATCGCCATATTGGATTGGGATTTAGATGTGCAGCAAGCCATCAACTTGCCTCGTTTTACCCATCGCAATGATTATTTGGCGTTAGAGCAGGGCACGCCGTTGGCTGAGTTAAAAGAGAGCTTAACCGCAATGGGTTATGATGTGCGGATCCAAGATCTCAACAGTGGTTTACACGCCATTGAAGTACAAGCAAAACAGCTCGAAGGTGCTGCAGATCCCCGCCGCGAAGGCAAGGTCAGTGGTTTTTAAGCGTTAGGTTGGAGTAATAATGACTATCTTGATTGAGCAAGCGGCCAGCGGTGTGTTAACACTGACGATGCAGCGCCCTGAAAAAAAGAATGCGTTAAATCTGGCGATGTATCGGCAGCTTACGGCGGCATTACAACAAGCACGGCAGCAGTCACAGACTAAAGTTGTGGTAATTCAAGGGGATGCAGATTGCTTTACCAGTGGTAATGATTTGCAAGATTTTTTATCTGCGGGTGCTTTAGATATGCAGCATCCGGTGGTGCAGTTTTTATACGAAGCCGCCAGTTTTCCCAAGCCCTTGATAGCCGCTGTGGCAGGGCTTGCCATTGGCATCGGTACTACACTACTGCTGCACTGTGATCTGGTTTACGCTGCGCCAGCCAGCCGTTTGCAGATGCCGTTCACATTGCTGGGGTTATGCCCTGAAGCCGCATCCAGTTTATTATTACCGCAGATCGCCGGTTACCAGCGCGCCGCGCAATATTTGTTATTGGGGGAGGCTTTTAGCAGTGAGCAAGCCGCACAATTTGGCTTAGTAAATGACATTGTGCCGGCCGAGCAGCTATTGGCTTTTGTTGCGGCCAAAGCAGCAACGCTGGCGGCATTACCTAGCGAAGCGGTGTTACGCAGTAAGGCGCTGTTAAAGGCCCCTCAACAGGCGTTAGTGCAGCAAGTGATTGGCCAGGAGTTGCTGGATTTTCAGCAGTTATTGTCATCTGACGCTTGCCAACAACAGCTGGCTGCTTTTTTTAAACGACGCTAAGGCTAACGAAGCAATGACTTAGCCTTAAGGCCGCCATTTACTAACGAATGGCGGTACTAAACTTGTCGGCTTGTACCGTTTTGACTAGCCAGGAACCTCGGTGTCTTACCATTTCAACTGTCCGAGTGTCTTGCACGCGTTTGTTATCAAATTCGCCATCAAAAACCAGCTGAATGGTTGCATCGTTATCGTACTGCTGGCGCAAATTACGACCGCTATTGTTGACGTTAATGACTACGGTATCAAAGCTCATATTCAATAGGGTACGGCTGACTTGTTTTACCGAGCCGTAAGACTCTAAAATTTTGGCGTATTCATTGGTCGACAAGCTTTTCGCCCGATTTAAATCTTTTTCATTATAAATAGCATGAAAAAATTCACCGGCGATAAATTCAGGCGTGCCAATTTGCGCATTAACTTGCGGGTTGTCTTCAGTGCAGCTGACTAATAGCAATAGTAGCGGTAACAGTAGGAGTTTTAAATAAGCCATAACATCATATTTTCCTTAAGCGATAGCAGAATTGTGGGTGTTTTCAGGCTATCTGTAAAGAAAAAGGCGGCGAAAAGGCTATTTATCTGGCCATCCATGGCCGACAACGTGGCTTAAACACACCCGTCATGCTTTACTGACGGGCATCACAGCTAAGGCCGCATTTATCCATTAGGCTTCTAATTCTTGCTCGGTGAAAATATTGGCGAACAAGGGGCTTGATAAGTAACGCTCTGCCGCGCTGGCTAGGATCACCACGATATTTTTACCGGCAAACTCGGGTAACTCGGCTAAACGTGCTGCGGCAACTACCGCGGCACCTGATGAGATACCGGCTAAAATGCCTTCTTCTTTCATCAAGCGATGTGTCATGGCAATGGCATCATCACTGCTGACTTGCTCAACCCGATCAATTAAATCGACATCTAACACACCAGGAATAAAACCGGCACCGATACCTTGAATTTTATGTGGGCCAGGTTTGATTTCTTCACCGGCTTTAACTTGGCTAATGACCGGCGATTCCGAGGGCTCAACCGCCACGGTGACTAGCGGATGCTGCTTCTCTTGTTTTAAAAAGCGACTGACACCCGTGATAGTCCCGCCAGTACCAACACCGGCAATAAACACATCCACTGCACCGTCTAAATCATTCCAAATCTCTGGGCCGGTCGTTTCAAAGTGAATTTGTGGGTTAGCCGGGTTATCGAACTGACCCAAAATGAGGTATTTATCTGGGTTAGATGCTTGAATTTCTCTGGCTTTTTCAATTGCGCCTTTCATGCCTTTTGGCCCTTCAGTTAACACCAAGTTGGCGCCTAAGGCTTTTAACAATTTACGACGCTCTAAACTCATGGTGGCCGGCATGGTGAGGGTGAGCTTGTAACCGCGGCTCGCCGCCACAAATGCCAGGGCGATACCCGTGTTACCTGAGGTTGGCTCGACTAATTCGGTGTCTTTTGTCAGGATGCCACGTTTCTCTGCATCCCAAATTAAAGCAGCGCCCAAGCGACATTTCACACTAAAGCTTGGGTTGCGCGCTTCAATTTTGGCATAGACATTGGCGCCTTTAACGACACGGTTTAATTTGACCAAAGGGGTGCGGCCGATCGACAATGTGTTATCTGCGTATACATTAGCCATAAAAACTCCAAAAAAAGATAAGGAATAACCAGTACAATAACCCATAGCATACGCGGCCTAGCTAAAAGTTAAAGTAGCAATTTGCTATAACATATATCAGTTTTTTCACTAAGCACGGAGCCTGTATGGCCTTTCAAAGTACCGAAAACTACATCGTGTCTGCCGAGCTGGCACTGGCGGTTAATGCCGCTGTTATCCTAGAAAAACCCTTATTAATTAAAGGCGAACCGGGCACTGGTAAAACACGTCTGGCCGAAGAGCTTGCCGAGAGTTTGGGCACTGAGCTGATTCAGTGGCATATTAAGTCCACCACCAAAGCGCAACAGGGCTTATATGAATATGATGCCGTATCACGCTTGCGTGATAGCCAACTAGGCAGTGAAAAGGTGCAACATATTGCCAATTATATTAAACCGGGCAAACTGTGGCAGGCCTTTACTGCGGCAAAACGACCTGTGTTGTTGATTGATGAAATTGATAAAGCCGACATCGAGTTTCCGAATGATTTGTTGCATGAGTTGGATCGGATGGCGTTTTATGTGCATGAAACCGGTGAGCATATCAGCGCTGAGCAGCGGCCGATTGTGATTATTACCTCCAATAATGAAAAAGAGTTGCCGGATGCGTTTTTAAGGCGCTGCTTTTTTCATTACATACGCTTTCCTGATGCCGAGGTGTTACGCGAGATTGTGGCGGTGCATTTTCCGACTATTCGTCAGCAATTACTCAGTACCGCACTTGAGGTGTTCTTCGAGTTACGTGAGCTACCGGGTTTAAAGAAAAAGCCGTCTACCTCCGAGTTACTGGATTGGTTAAAACTGTTGTTAGCCGAGCAAATTCCGGCCGAGGTGTTACAACAAAAACAGCAGCAGGGCGGTTTGATGCCGATGTTTGGTGCGCTGTTGAAAAACGAGCAAGATGTGCAGTTGGTTGAAAAACTGGCGTTTATAGCGAAGCGAGGGCGTTAATATGCAGCAGATAAGGGCTTTATTGCGCGCCATCGTGAGTTGTTATGCTGATTGAGTTTTTTTTCACCTTACGCAAGTACGGCTTAAAAGTCAGTATTACTGAGTTGCTGGATTTACTCAACGCGCTACAGCAACAGGTGATCTTTGCCGATAGCGAAGCCTTTTATCAGCTAGCGCGTTTAATCATGGTAAAAGACGAGAGTCAGTATGACAAGTTTGACCGTGCCTTTGCTGAGTATTTTGAAGGGGTTGCGGCGGTCGATCTAGCCAGCAGTATTCCTGATGAATGGCTCATTCCAGATATCATTCGTCAGTTATCAGCCCAAGATAAAGCGGCGTTAAAAGGGCTGGGCAGTTTAGAGGCCTTAATGGCACAGTTGCGTGAGCGTTTGGCCGAGCAGCAAAAACGCCATGCTGGCGGCAATAAATGGATCGGCACCGGCGGTACCTCGCCGTTTGGCGCTTATGGCTTTAACCCGGAAGGCGTGCGCATTGGCCAACAAGGCAGTGGTGCGCGCCGCGCGGTAAAAGTGTGGGATAAACGCGAGTTTAAAGATTTAGACAGTCACAGCGAGCTCAACAATCGCAGTATTAAGTTGGCGCTACGTCAGTTACGGCGCTTTGCCCGCAGTGGTGCGGCGACGGAATTGGATTTAAACGGCACCATTCAAGCCACCTCAGAGCAGGGCGGTTATCTGGATCTGCGTTTTGTACCCGAGCGACATAATGCCATCAAGGTACTCATGTTTTTTGATGTGGGTGGCTCGATGGATGATCACATCACGCTTTGTCAGCAACTCTTTTCGGCCGTGAAAACCGAGTTTAAGCATCTGGAGTTTTTTTACTTTCATAACTGCGTATATGAAGGTGTCTGGCGTGATAATAGCCGACGGTTTACCGAACAAACCTCGGTGCTTGATGTGATCCACACTTACGGTAGCGATTACAAGCTGATTTTTGTTGGGGATGCCACTATGGGCCCTTATGAAATTGACTTCCCTGGCGGCAGTGTTGAACACTGGAATGCCGAGCCTGGGCGAGTGTGGTTAAACCGTTTGCTGCAACAATACCCCAAAGCGGCGTGGTTAAATCCGCAGCCGCTGGCATGGTGGGGGCATTATCATTCCATCAGTCTGGTTCAAAGCATTATGCGGCAGCGTATGTTTCCGTTAACCCTTACCGGTTTATCTGATGCCATTAAAAGCCTTAGCTAAGCGCAACGGCCATAGCGATTGGTGCCGCTTAATAGGCGTTAACGGATGAGCGCGGAACGTAGTGTTATTCTACTGACTACAGTATTGTGGTTACTGGGCTATGGTAGGTTATACCCCAGATTCAGGTGGCGAGAAAAAAACGGCCAAGGCGTTTAACGTCTTGGCCATTTTTATCGGTTTTTTGCTAAACCGATAACGTTTCACTTCATTTAAGCAAGCCTTGGCTTTACTGCCGGAGGCTGGGCATCAGGGCTATGATCCCTTAATCGTCTTGCTCTGCTGCTGCATTGCGCGCTTTACGTTCTTGCATCTCATTATAAGCGGCGTTAATTTCATCGAGCACTGCATCGATATCGGCTAACTGTTCATCTTCGGCAAATTCACCGGTCAGTTCAGTGTCAGGATTCAGGTTACCGGCTTCAAACAAGGCCCAGATTTCTTTAGCATATTTTGTGTTTAATAGCTCAGGTGCAAATTGCCCATAATATTGGGTAATATTATTCACGTCTCGGCTTAACATCCACTGAGCGTTGTTATTGGCTGCCGCATCCACTGCTTGAGGTAAGTCAATAATGACCGGGCCAGTAGGATCTTGCAGTACATTAAATTCAGAGAGATCGCCATGCACCAAACCTGCGGCTAACATGCGCAAAATATGTTGCATCATGGTTTTGTGATCGCGTTTGGCTTGCTCGGGTTCTAACGTGATATCATTTAAACGCGGCGCGACATCGCCATCTTCGTCTAAAATTAATTCCATCAGCAAGATACCATCATAACAACCGTAAGGCTCAGGTACGCGTACTCCGGCATCGGCTAACTTATATAAAGCATCTACTTCAGCATGTTGCCAGCTTTCTTCTTGTTGCTCACGGCCAAAGCTTGAGCCTTTCTCCATGGCGCGAGCGCGGCGCGAGCTGCGCACTTTGCGGCCCTCTTGATACTGTACGGCTTTTTTAAAACTGCGTTGGCTAGCATCCTTGTACACTTTGGCACATCGAATGGCGTTACCGCAACGAACGACATAGACAGAGGCTTCTTTGCCGCTCATCAATGGCCGTAATACTTCATCGATAATACCTTCATCAATTAAAGGTTGGATGCGTTTTGGTGTTTTCATAACACCCCTATAGTAAATTGGCAAAGTGCCAAACGTTAAGCCGATCCATGGCAACAGGCTGCGGTTGCAGCAGCATATTGCCAACGGGAGGTTACAAATCTAAATAATGTGGCCAACCTAGCAGCGGGCTGTTTAAGCCGTGTTTATGTTCAAAGGCATCGAGTTTTTCTGGCGATGCGTCTAACCGTTGCTGTTTTTGATATTCACGGCAAAACAGCAAGGTACGCTGTAAGGCAGGATGAAAATGCTGGCCCAGATCCTGGCGGATCGCATTGGCGTTTTCAGCGGGCAATTCAGCTAATACCGCTTCGGTTTGTAACATCAGGTAAGCATCATTAAACCAATGCTCGGCAAAGTCAATTTCGCGTAGCCGACGTTTTAAATCTTGCTTTACTTGACCACCACCCGTTAAAGCACGATAGAGCACAATCTCAGCCAACACTTCTTCTAAGCTAAAATGCTCAAATTCATCAAATTGTTGCCGGTGATAAAACTGTTGTCGTAATAGCTGCATAGCCTGAAAACGATGATGCTCGGTCAAGGCTTGTTGATAGGCTTGCCAACCTAGCCACTCTTCTGCATCAGGCGGACAAGATACTTGTGACAGCAATTGTTCATCAACTTCGCCATATAAGGAACTCTTGCCTGAGGTTTTACGATGCACAGTGCTGAGCATATGCCAGCCTTTTTGAAACGGTTTAACTAAACCTTCAGGCGCTAATAAGAGCTGGAGAGCCCGTACTGGATCTTTATCGCTTAACGCCATCAGGCCCAGACTGACAATGCCGATGACATCGTAAGCGGCTTGTTCTAACAGGTGCATCTTGTATTTGTTATAGAACTTGTCAGCAAACTTTAGGCTCATCAACACGGCTTTGTTTTTAATTTGCGCTAATTCAGTGGCATTTAATTGTTCTGCCGCTTGCGCGTGTCGAATCACCTGCGTTAAAAAGGGGCCTTGCTGGCTATCTCGCACCACTAACTGCATGAAAATTATCCCTAATCCAAAAAGCTAAACATATCGTCGACTTCGCTAAATTCGTCTTCAGCTTGGTTTTTCTCTTTAGCTTGCATCACCAACTCGGTAGCAAATTTATTGATAATACCTTCCCAGCCAGATTTTTCATTGCGGATCAGCGCTTTAATGGCTGTTTCTACCTTAGGGGTTAATTGACGGATCAGTGCCAATAAGCTCTTCGGATCATCATAGCCAATGTTGTGGGCATCTTCGGCAAGCTGGCGTTCAGTGAAACTTTCGGCCTCTTCTAAATGTTCTTCATCTTCATACAGCTTATCTTCCCAGTAGTTTTCATACTCTAGAATTTCACCGCGATAAATTTCAATAAAAGGGATCGATAAATAGAACAAGCCGGCGGGATCTTCAGCAATACACTCTAAGATCTCGGCTTGCTTATCTTCGTTATCTTGGGTGCGGATCAGGTAAGTTAAAAAATCAAAGGTATGCTGTTTCAGATCTTCCGCATTGTTTTTGATTTTTTCTTCCCAATACAAGGGTTGCTGACACACAATATCGCGGATTTTTTCTGGCGTCATCAGCTCAGAAATAATCGATGGGAACGATAAGTCATGCTGGCTGTTCATTTGTGTTAGCGTAACAATATCAATTTGCTCAATCACATCAACCAGTTGTTGATCGCTCATGGTGTTGGCAATAATCTCAAAACGCTTACTGGCTTGTTTTGGTTCGACTAGCGCTAATTCTTTTATTTCTGCCGCAGCAATAGCAATTAAATCGGTACTCACTCTCAGCCCTCCCGGTTAAAGCGGATTTCATCATATTGATCGTCGTAGCCTTCTTCATCGCTATCGTCGTCATCGTGTTCGTCATCACCACCAAAACCATAGGGTGCGTCTTCTTGTTCATCATCGCTGTCGTCAGCCGCGTGGTTTTTGGGCATGGTCACATTTTGCGTTAGTAAATACAGTGCGGCACAGGCTTCAATTAACATCGTTTCAGAATAATCACGAATGGCTTTTACCAAGGGCAAATCGGCATTATTAAAGGCAACAGACACTTTAAACTCTTCCCAACTGGGCTTTTTAGCGGCGCTTAACCATTGCTGCCATTTTGCTGCCGCGGCAGGGGGGAACTTAACGCGGCCATAAAGCGCCATCGGTAAATACTCTGGTACCGACTCAAGCATTTCAGGATCAGCTAGTAATACGGCTTTCATTTTGCTGGTAAATTGCTCAAGCGCTTTCGGATTTTCCGGGTCGCTATACGAATCTATATTTTCACCGGCGTCGGTTTGTAAGGCGCGGATCCGTGCCAAGTTTAATTTGCTGCTCATGATGGCCTCAGGCGTAATATTCGTCCCACAGCTCACGCATTGCGGCTGCAGGATCGGTAACAATAACGTTATTAAAATCTTTTAAGAAGGCGCTACGTAACTTCGGATCGCCCAGCACTTCATAGGCTGTTTTGACCCGTTGTAATTGATTGGCGGCTTGCTGCAATTCTTCTTCTGATAAACCGTGTAGTTTATCGGGGTGAAACTTATTGGCTAAGCGGCGATACGCTTTTTTAATCTCGTCATCACTGGCATTAGACTTTACGCCCAGTACCCGAAAGTGATTAATCATGTTGTTATCCTGTACAGACGGCGACTAGGGGTTAAACAGTAAATTATAGCCGCAAATCATAGCAGATCTGATGCAGGGTTGGCAGCGCATTATGCAATTCCACTTTATTAAGTTCGGCCACTTGAGTAATGCGCTATTTAGCCGCATCATATGCAGGCCTATGTTACGTTTTCACTGCGTTTTTAAGCGGCGTAGCAGGCTTTTTTCTCCATCGAGGTGTTATGCGCTGGTTTAGCGGTTTAATCATTTTGTTTTATCTAACGGTACTTTGCACACCGCATTCGTCTGCGGTGTATGACGTTAGAGTATTGCCGCAGATGGATAGCCAGTTGCAAGCGGTGCCGGTGGCACTGCCGCAGTTTTTAGCTAACGAAGCGGATGAAGAACCCGAACAGCCTGATGTTGCCCTGCTTAGTCGCAACCTTGGGCTAGGGCATCTTAGTACCCCTGTTGCGATGACGCAGCGCTTAGCGGTGTTGGTCAGCCGCTTATTTTCATCTGCGCAAGCACGCGCCCCCCCTTTGTTCCTCAGCATTTAAATGATGGCGCGACCCATTGTGGTTCGTCGCACTGTTTAAGATAGCTTAATCAAAGCCAAGAAGCGCTTTGGTGTGTGAGGAAAATATGGTTTTTATTGATATTGCGCTTATGCCTGGCAAAGCGTTATTGCCTGTGCTTTTTATGTTATTTACCCTGCTGTTACTTCAAGTGTGTCGGCATGTTGATGCGCCTGTTAGCAAGGAGCAGCTATGCTAAACAAGAATTCAACTTGGCAGGTATGCATGGTGATCAGTTTGCTGCTGTTGGCTCTGGTTTACGCACTGCCTAATCTGTATCCAGCCGATCCGGCACTGAGTATCAGTGCAACCCGTGGCGCGAAAATCAGTGAACACACTCAGGCGCAGTTAAGCCAAACGCTGCAACAAGCGAACATCCCCGTTAAAGCCTTGCAATTACAAGACGGTCAATTACTGTTACGTTTTGCTGATACCGAAGCGCAGTTACAAGCGCAAAGCTTGTTCAACAAAACACTTGATCATAATTATGTTACGGCCTTGAGTTTAGCGCCTGCCACGCCCGAATGGTTAGCCCGTATTGGTGCGACGCCAATGAAGTTGGGTTTAGACTTACGCGGTGGCGTACATTTTTTGTTAGCGGTGGATATGCAAGCGGCACAGCAAAAACACATGAATGATTTGCAGCAACGGCTGCGTGTGGAAATGCGGCAAGCCGATATTCGTTATCGCAGCGTGCAAGCCGATCCAACTCATGCCCAACTGCAGATAGCGCTGCGAAGTGCTAATGATTTACCCTCGTTAGAATCACTGCTGTCAAAATTAGATCGACAGTGGTTGCTCAGTCGTGCCGATGATGGTGTTACCTTGCTGTTGCAACTGTCTGAGCTGCAATTAAAAGCGCTGCGTGAAGAGGCGCTGGAGCAAAATATAACGATTTTGCGTAATCGGGTAAACGAAATTGGTGTTGCCGAGCCGATTGTGCAGCGCCAAGGTGCCGATCGGATTATTGTGCAATTACCCGGTGTGCAAGATACCGCGCAAGCCAAAGAGATTTTAGGGGCGACGGCTTCTTTAGAGTTTCGCCTGGTGAACACCCAAGCTGACTTAGCCGCTGCGCTCGCCGGTCGCGTACCCGCCGATGCTGAGCTATTCCAAACCCGTGACGGGCAGCCCATTTTACTTGAAAAACGCATTATGTTGACCGGGGATCGGATCACCGATGCCAGCTCTGGCTATGATGAATATGGTATGCCGCAAGTCAGTATCATGTTAGATGCTCAGGGCGGTGAGTTGCTCTCTGCGGGAACGAAAAACGCCACCGGGCGGCGCATGGCGTCAGTGTTTGTTGAATACAAAGCCAGTGCCGAGCGTGCTGAAGATGGCAGTGCCGTGCTGATTAAACAGCAAGAGGTGATAAACGATGCGACCATTCGTATGCGCCTTGGCCATAGTTTTCAAATTACCGGTTTAAGCTCGTCTGCTGAAGCTCAACAGCTGGCGTCGTTATTACGCGCGGGCGCCTTAATCGCACCGATCCAAATCTTAGAAGAACGCAGCATCGGCCCTAGTTTAGGCCAAGAAAATATTAAGCTTGGTATGCAAGCCATCTCTTTTGGCATGCTGGCCGTGTTGCTGTTTATGCTGGTGTATTACAAAGGCTTTGGTTTGGTCGCGAATGTTGCTTTGCTCGCCAATGTGGTGTTGCTGATGGGGCTATTGTCGATGATCCCTGGCGCCACCCTAAGTTTGCCCGGCATGGCTGGCATAGTGTTAACCGTTGGCATGGCAGTGGATGCCAATGTGTTGATCTTTGAGCGGATCAGAGAAGAGCTCAGCGCAGGGCGCTCTGTTCAACAGGCTATTCATGAAGGCTACGATCGCGCCTTTGCCACCATTGCCGATTCCAATATTACCACCTTGTTAGTGGCATTAATTCTGTTTGGTATTGGCACCGGCCCGGTGAAAGGTTTTGCTATTACGCTGGCACTGGGGATCTTAACCTCGATTTTTACCGCGGTGCTGTGTACTCGCCTGCTTGTTAACATGATTTGGGGTGGCCGCCGTGTGCAGTCACTGTCTATTTAAGGGGTATTTGATGCAAGTATTTAACTTTACGCAACCGGCTAATTTTATGCGCTATAAATGGCTGGCCGTGAGTGTGTCAGTGCTGTTGGTGCTTAGCTCGTTGATGCTATTAGCCACGCGTGGTTTAAATTGGGGTTTAGATTTTACTGGCGGTACAGTGATTGAAGTGGCATTTCAGCAAGCCGCTAATTTGGTGCAAGTGCGCGAGGTTTTAGCCGGTGCCGGTTATGCGGATGCTGTTGTGCAATTGTTTGGCAGTAGTCAGGATGTGTTAATCCGTATTCCGTTGCAGCAAGGGCTTGCACAAACACAGCTGGGCAGCACGGTATTAGGCGCGTTAACACAGCAGATTGATCCTCTGATCAGTTTGCAGCGCATTGAGTTTGTGGGGCCAAGTGTTGGCGCGGGTTTAAAGCAAGATGGGGGCTTAGCGTTGCTAGTCGCCTTATTAGGTATTTTACTCTATGTTACCCTTCGCTTTGAATGGCGCTTGTCACTTGGGGCCGTTTTGGCTTTAGGGCACGATGTGATTTTAACGCTGGGTTTATTTTCTTTATTGCAGTTAGAGTTCGATTTGACCGTTTTAGCGGCAGTGTTGGCGCTGATTGGATATTCAATCAACGATACGATTGTGGTATTTGACCGCATTCGCGAGAGCTTTCGCAAGCTGCGTGATAGTAGCGCGGAAGAAACGATTAACCATGCTATTACCACCACCTTAAACCGTACGGTTATTACCTCGTTAACGACGCTATTGGTGTTACTGGTACTGTTTTATATGGGGGGCGCGCTGATCCATGGTTTTGCAACGGCGTTGTTGTTCGGCATTCTGGTCGGCACCTATTCGTCAGTTTATGTGGCCAGTGCCATCGCCTTAGTGTTGGGTTTAACGCGGGAAGATTTGCTGGTACCCGTGATTGAGAAAGAAGGCGCCTCGAATGATTTGCCACTATAAAAGTGTTTAAGGGTAAGTCGTTAATCATTTGACGTTCAGCTAAGCTGAAGGTAGCAGAAAAGAGCACCGATCATCGGATATGAGCGGTGCTCTTTAAAGCAACAAAGGGTATCAGCAGGCTATTTAGGGAGGAAAGCCGCCCGCAATGAAAAGGACCTGAGTCCTTTTCAACTGAGTCTCGGTGCCACAACGATAAAAGTGTGCTGTTTAGCGGTTGGGCTTTTTCAGGCAACTTTTATAGCTAAAAAACGCGATGGCTTAATAACCTTGTGCGTGAACATCTCGAACCGCCCGGCCCGAAGGATCGGTCATTTCAGCCATTTTGGCATCCCAAGCTAAGGCTTCTGGTGTGGAACAAGCGACAGACTTACCTCCTGGTACACAAGAGATGGCACCTGCATGTGGGAAATGCTCTTCAAAGATCACTCGGTAGTAATAGGCTTCTTTGCTATCTGGCGTGTTGACCGGAAAGCGGAAGCTGGCGGTGGCCATCTGCTGATCAGACACTTCTTTTGCGGCATGCGCTTTTAAACTGTCAATCCAGTTGTAACCGACGCCGTCCGAGAATTGCTCTTTTTGCCGCCATAAAATTTCGTTAGGCAGTAAACCCTCAAATGCATGGCGTAAAATGTGTTTTTCCATTTTGCCACCACCGCACATCTTCGCTTGTGGGTTTAAGCGCATAGCCACATCCATAAATTCTTTATCTAGGAACGGCACACGCGCTTCAATACCCCAAGCTGACATGGCTTTGTTAGCACGATTACAATCGAACAAATGTAAACGGTCTAATTTACGCAGTGTTTCTTCATGGAACTCTTTGGCATTCGGCGCTTTATGGAAATACAAATAACCACCAAACAGTTCATCCGAGCCTTCGCCAGATAACACCATTTTAATGCCCATGGCTTTAATTTTACGAGCCATCAAATACATCGGTGTGGAAGCACGGATTGTGGTTACATCATAGGTTTCTAAGTGATAAACCACATCACGCAGTGAGTCTAATGCCTCTTGCACGCTAAAGTGCACCGTGTGATGCACAGTACCAATGGCATCTGCTACTTTTTGGGCGGCAATCAGATCAGGCGAGCCGGGTAAACCGACGGCAAAAGAGTGCAAACGGGGCCACCAAGCTTCTGATTGATCATCATCTTCGACACGGCGCTTGGCAAATTGCTGAGCAATAGCTGAAATTAAGGACGAGTCTAAACCGCCGGATAACAATACTCCATAAGGGACGTCTGACATCAGGTGAGTTTTTACGCTGTGCTCAAGTGCTTCGCGTAGCTCAGTTTCATTGGCAGGGTTGTCTTTAACCGCATCGAAACTTTGCCAATCGCGTTGATAGTACTGACGCAGTTCACCAATTTTGCTATCAAAATAATGGCCTGGCGGGAATTCTTTTATTTGCTTACAAACCGGTACCAGCGCTTTTAACTCTGAGGCGACAAATAGCTGACCATGTTCGTCATAGCCGTAATACAACGGAATAATGCCCATATGATCACGCGCAATTAAATAGCGTTGCTGTTCGGCATCATACAAAATAAAGGCAAACATGCCGTGCAGCTGATCAATAAATTCAGCTCCATGCTCTAAATACAACGGTAATATCACTTCACAATCCGATTTTGTTTTAAACGGATAGGGCGTACTCAAGGTTTTTTCGAGTGCTTTATGATTGTAGATCTCACCATTCACTGCCAGAATGTGATTTCGCTCGGTATTAATGAGAGGTTGGGCACCATTTTCAGTATCTACAATCGCTAGGCGCTCATGCACCAGAATAGCATTATCATCGTTCCAAATGCCTGACCAGTCAGGACCACGATGACGTAATAACTTAGATAACTGCAGCGCTTGCTGGCGCAATGCTTTAACATCTGTCTTGATGTCAAGCACCCCAAATATCGAACACATGATAACCTCTGATAATCAAATTAATAACACAATAAGTTTTGGCAGTATGTACGTCTATACGTACCCATTGAATGTGCCATGCTAGCGTTAAATTGCAAGTGCTTTTTGGTTTATTTCCTTTAATAGTCCAAAAAATAACCACTCTCGTCAAATGTGAAAGCTTATGAATAAAAAATCAGCAAAAAACCGCTTTAACGCCCCCGCCAACTGGTCGGCGCAGTATTTAAGCGCTAACCCGATCTTCAGCGAGTTGTGTCAGTTGTTTCCACTGACCGAACTTAACAACTGGCCAACCTTAGTCCAACTTAATCATTGGTTGGGCCAAAGCAACTATCGCTTGGTGGACGATGCGCTGTTGCAAGCTGACGGACGTTACTACGAAGCTTTTATTTTTGCGACGTCGCACATTCCGACCCGTGCTGAAAATTGGCATGATCTGTTTGGCGGTTTAATTTGGGGGTTGTTTCCTAAAACCAAACGTCAGATCAACCAGCTTCACATCAGCGAAATGGCCTTACATGGACAACAGCAGCGTAGTAAAATTCGCAACAAATTAACCTTGCTGGATGAATGTGGTGTGCTGATTGCGCTGGAGCCGAGCGGTCAGGCTCATCGTCAGTGGTTACAACAGCATGCTTGGCGGCGCAGTTTTTGGCAGCAGCGCCATGATTGGCAACACGCTATTGTGCCAGTGATCTTCGGCCATGCTATTTATGAAATGGCCACTCAACCCTTTATCGGCTTAACCGCGAAAACCTGGTTTATTGATGTGCCTAACGGTTTTAGTCAATGGGCTTTAACAGATCGTTACACTTTTCTCGATGAAAAACTCTCTCAACAAATTGCTAACACTAAGCAACTGCTTAATAATGACCAGCTTACACCTTTGCCGTTATTAGGTTTACCCGGTTGGTATGCAGATAATAATGCAGAGGATTTTTATGCCAATACGGAGTATTTTCGTCCACGCAAGACTCAACAATAGGACTGTTAGATGATAGAAATAAAACAACTTGCCAAGGGCTTTACGTTAAGTAAAGGCAATAAGTTATCTGATACAGAGAAACAGGATGTTCGCTACAGTAATAAAGTCTTTCATTCGGTACGTGATGTCAGTTTTACCTGTGGTCAAGGTGAAGTGTTAGGCTTGCTTGGTCCGAATGGCGCGGGTAAAACTACGACGTTACGGATGCTGTCAACGGCCTTAAAACCTGATGCGGGTGCGGTGTTGATTAACGGTGTGGATGTCTTAAAAGAACCCGTAAAAGCCCGTAAGTTAATTGGTTTTTTATCAGCGGATACTGGCTTATATGGCAAATTAACCGCCTATGAAAATATTGCTTATTTTGCCAAATTACATGGTATGTCTGATGCGGCCATTAAAAAGCGCATTGATGAACTGTTTACCTTGCTGAACATGCACGATTTTGCCAATCGGCGAGCCGATAATATGTCTACCGGTATGAAACAAAAAACGGCGATAGCGCGGGCGGTAGTTCATTCTCCCAAAGTGGTGATTTTCGATGAGCCGACCACAGGTTTAGACATCATGACCGTGCAAACGGTATTAGATTTTATTCAGTCGTTAAAAACGACAGGGATCCCAGTGATTTTCTCTACTCACCACTTAGATGAAGTGGCGAGTTTGTGTGATCGTGTGGTGGTCATTGATAAAGGGATCAGCAGCTTTTCGGGTGCATTGGCACAATTTAGTGCCTTAAGTTCCACGGGCGATTTACGTCAAGCCTTTTTATCTGTCTTACAGCAACAACCTGCAGCACAAGGAGCCGTCTAATGTGGCAAGTTTATCTTAAAGAACTTACGGAATTAATGCGGGATAAAAAAACATTAATTTTCGTGATCCTACTGCCAATTTTTATTTTCCCGGTGATCTTCGGCATTATGGGCCTGGTGTTATCTTCAACCACCAATAAAGCTATGCAAGAGCAACATCGCTACGTCATTATTAACGAGCAGCAAGCTCCTGAGTTTACCCAAGCGTTGTTTTATCATAAAAACTTTAAGCAGGTGACAACCTCATTGACCGAGCCTGAAGCGTTGATCGCGGCTATTCGTGCCGGTGATTTTGACGTTGCCGTGGTGATCCCTGCTGATTTTCAAGCAAAACAACAAGCCGTTGAGCAAAGCCAATGGCAGCTTATTTACAACCAAGCTAGCCAGTTAGACTTTATGTCTCGTTATTTTAATGAAATGCTTGAAAATTATACCGGCACCTTACAACGTCAATCCTTAAGTGCACTGGGTGTTGATCCTGAAAAGCTGACTGCGATTTTAAAACCCGTGTCGGTTGAAAAACTGGATACGGCAGCGAAACGTGAAAACCTGGGTGAAAAATTTGGGGCTTTAGTTGCTTATATTTTGATCCCGTTGTGCTTGCTCGGCGCGTCTTATCCGGCAATTGACATGGGCGCGGGGGAGAAAGAGCGGGGTACGCTGGAAACTTTGTTAATTTGTCCGATTAGCCGAACTGCCATTGTGTTGGGTAAATTTGCTACGGTGCTGACGACAGGCTTGGCGGGGGCACTGATCACGGTGGCCAGCTTCGGTATATGGGGCGCGGTGATAGGCTCTTTTGCCGGTTTTTCAGTGGTCAAAGAGGCGATGGGAGCGATTTCTGTACCAGAGTTGTTGTTAATTTTTATGATGATCGTACCAACGTCGGCCATCTTTGCCTCTTTATTATTGGCGATCTCGATTTATGCCAAAACCTTTAAAGAAGCGCAAAACTATATGAGTCCGCTCAGTATTTTGATGTTTGTGCCTCTTGCTGCAGCCATGATGCCGGGTGTTGAATTAAATGCGAAAACCGCTTTTATTCCGGTAATGAATGTCGCGTTAGCCATTAAAGAGTTGATTAAAGGTACGGCTGAAACCAGTATGATTGCGCTGATTTTTGGTGCGACAGTGCTATTAGCTGCGGTATTAATTGCCTTTTGTGTGCACTGGTTCCAACAAGAAAAAGTGCTGTTTCGTTAAATGACAACTAAAAGCTATTGATAACGATTCGCAATAGTATTAATATGGCGTGGTGTCCAGAACGGAGATCACGCCATGTTCATCTGTGTTTGCAAAGCGGTATCTGACAAAGCCATTAAGCAGGCTATCGCTGAAGGTGCCGATTCAATGCGCGCACTCAAAAATCAGCTGGGGGTAGGCTCTCAGTGTGGTAAATGTCTGTGTCAGGCAGCACAGTTGCTGCATAATGAACTGGTGAAGCAACAACCGAGTGCCGATATTATCGACACGTTAGCGAAACCGGCTGCTTAAGTTCGTACCCAATTAATTCCGCTTATCGCCACATTTCTATTTTCATTCCGTCGCAAAGCCCAGCATAATAGCTCACTGTTGCTCATACAGAAGCCTGTAAAGGCGTTGCAGTATAGTAAACGTGGTTTTGTGAAGGTAAGTCGAACGCTTTGGAGCAGTTAATGGATAAGATTAAGCAGGTTGCCATCGTCGGTGGTGTACATGGTAATGAGTTTTCAGGGATCTACTTGGTTAAACAATATCAAGCTGAGCCTGAGCGCTGCCGCCGTACCAGTTTTACTACTGAAACGGTCTGGGCTAATCCTGCGGCTTATGCTGCCAATAAGCGCTATTTGCACAGCGATTTAAATCGACAATTTAAAAACGTGGATCTGGCAAACCCTGAGCTTACCGACTACGAGCAAAGCCGAGCTAAAGTGTTAAACGCCCAGCTGGGGCCCAAAGGCGCTGCGCGCACCGATCTGCTGATCGATTTGCACAACACCACCAGTAATATGGGCGCATGTTTGATTTTGACGCAAGCCGGGCCTTTTTATAATAAAATGGCGGCTTACGTTAAAATGAACATGCCAGACGCGATAATTTCGCGTGATGAAGATCATTTCGCGGCAGAAGATCACGCTTTAATGTGTACCTTAGGCCGTTATGGCGTGTTGGTTGAAGTAGGGCCACAGCCACAATCGGTTTTACGCCAAGATGTGTTAGACTTAATGCAAACAATGGTGCAGCACATTCTTGATTTTGTTGAGCTTTACAATCAGGATAACTTACCAGCCTTACCGAAAAAAACCGAGGCGTTTCGTTACTTACATTCGATTAAGTTACCGATGAATGCAGCGGGTGAGCGCATAGGTATGGTGCATAAAAATGTGCAAGATCGTGATTATCAACCGATTAACCCAGGCGATCCAATCTTCACCTTGTTTGATGGTACTGAAGTACTTTATGAAGGTGAACATGTAGTCTATCCTACCTTTATTAATGAAGCGGCTTATTATGATAATAATTTGGCGATGTCATTAAATGAAAAAGTCATTATAGAATTGGAATAAAAAAGGCGTGCGCTAAACGAGTTCGCCTTTAAACATAGGATGTGTATGAGCTTATCTGTTAGTCATAGCACTTTACGGCGTGTTCGAGCACTTGGCTTGTGGTTAGTGTTGGGGGTGGCCTGTGCGCCTGCCTCGGCGCTCGGTTGTCAAAGCAAACAATGTCAAAGTTCAGTGGTGTTCTTAACTGAAACAAGCTATCCCGGTGTGCAACTTGATAGCCATGGTGACGTCATCGGGCCCACTATCGATCTGATGAATATCTTAGCTGAACGTGTTGGCAAAGAAAGGGTGTTTTATTTAATGCCTTGGGCGCGAGCGATGCAACGTGCTCAGCATACACCGCGCAGTATTTTGTTCGAAACCGTGCGTAATACCGAGCGCGAACCATTATTTAAATGGGTTGGCCCTATTATGTATTTCGACATGCAGTTATATGGCCCACCGAAACTAAAGGGCATGAATGCAGAGCAGATCAGTAAAAACTATGTTGCCTGCGGTTATCGTGGCGCTTCTTATTTACCGATATTAGCAATATTAGGCTTTTCTGAAGATACCAATTTGGTCTTAATGAAAACGCAGACAGATTGTTTAGATATGCTCAGATTAGGCCGCGCCGATGTCACGCCCATGAATGGTTTTCGACGTGGCGACATGTATGAAGAGCCACAGCTGCGTTTAGTGCCGCTTATTGCACTCAATGAAGTGGCATTGTATATGGCGTTTTCGTTGGATTTTTCTGACAGTGAAATTGCGTTGTGGCAGCAACAATTAGAACAATTGTATCGCGATGGTACCTTACGTCGTTTTTATGAATCAAATTACCCAGCGCGCGTGATTGAAAAGCTTGAGCAATTAGCCGGTAAGTTGCCAAATACGGCATCCTAATGCTTGCTCGACACTTAGCGTTCAGCCGCTAAGCGTCGAGTTTTCAGGTTAAACCTTATAACGTATCGTAACTGGCTTTTTTCTGAATTAACTCAATAGCGTAATTGTCAGGATCGCGCACAAATGCGATTTCTGTTGTGCCACCTTTTACGGGGCCTGGCTCGCGGCTAATCACACCGCCTTTAGCGCGGATCTTGTCGCAGGCGGCATAAACATCTTCTACTTCTAAGGCAATATGACCAAAAGCGCCACCTAGCTCATAGCTGTCAACACCCCAATTGTAGGTCAGCTCTAAAACGGCATCACTTTTCTCATCGCCATAACCAACAAAAGCCAGCGTATAGCGATATTCACTGTTTTCGGATTGGCGTAATAATCTCATGCCCAGCACCTCGGTATAAAAGGCGATTGACCGTTCTAAATTTCCAACGCGTAGCATGGTATGTAAAATTCGCATGATGACCCCTTTGCTGTTTCTGCTTGCAATGTTCTTAAAACTGTATGCTTGCCCTAAATGTCGACAGTATCATCGCCCGGATGAGCTATGGCAAAGCACAGCAGATAGTAACATATCTGTTATATGAAGAGACCGCTATTCGCCAAGCTGCGGATCGATGTTGTGCTGGTAGCGCTTAAGGTGAAAACGCCTTGCAGAAGAACCGCAAGGCGTATTGAAGTCTAACCGTTAAACTTTACCCTCACGCCGGCATTAACAATAAAGCCATCGTTACGCGACCAAATATCCGTTGTCCACTGACCGCTCGCGGCTCGGTTTGGTAAGATCATTGGGTGTTGATCGGTTTGCTTCACATCGAGCAGGTTTTCTAAATTCACAAACCAGCTAAATTGGCCCACGGTGATTTCTCCCATTAAGCCTAGGTGCCAATAGGGCGTTGAATAATCAGTGAATGGGTTGTCGTTTAAGCGTTGTACACCCGTGTAGTAGGCTTCAAAGCCCGCTCTGAAACGACCATGTTGCTCCCACATGGCGACAAAGCCTGCTGAATGTTCGGGCGTTAGTGCAATTTTGCGCTGTTGAAGGGTATCAGCTTCGAGCTCGGTGGCATCAAGATAGAGATAGCTGGCGGTTAACTTGATATCTTGCCAGTAGTAACGCAGCAGTAACTCTGAGCCGCGGATTTTACTGGCGCCCGTATTATTAACTAAGCGCACGCCATTGAACTCGCCATTATTGCCCGTGGCTATCGGCGCTAAACCAATAGCATCATCAATATTAGCCGCGAATAGCGTGATGCTGCTTTCAATGTTTTCATGGCTGTAGGTAACATCCAAAGACGCCGTTTGCGCGGTTTCGGCCCGTAGGTTATCAATGGTTTCGAGTCTGGATAAACCGGCGGCATCAATCTCTTCGACAAAAGGGGTTGGGGCAAAGTAGCCTCGGCCATAAGACACGCGAACCGTGAGATCGCCAGGGCGGTACAACAGTGAGACTCTCGGGCTGAATTGGTGTCCAAACTCACTGTGATTTTCCAAGCGGGCGCTTAACGAGGTGCTAATTAACGCATTAAATGCATAATCAAATTGAGAAAATAAACCCGGTACTCTGTAGTGATAATCAAATTGTTGAAAGGTTTGCGATGTGAATTGCTCCGCTTGATAAGCGGCACCTATCACCCAGTCACTGTTTGCCGTGTAGCCAGCGAGGCTGGATTCAAGCAAATAACTCTCATGCTGATCCTCTTCTAGCACCGCGCCAAATCGATGTAAATGTTGTTGCTGCATGACTGAGCCACGGCTATTTAGGATCAGGTTATCAAACACCGGCAGGTTAAAGACAACGCCGCCATCCAGTCGCTCGGAGTCTTGGCTTTGGTTAAAAGGGTTGCCATCACTGACACTGCTGCCGGGCATGGTGCCGCCTTGACGTTTTTCAGACATCACGCCTAGCGTGCCATATAGCGTGGCACCCTGTTCACCTTGCCAGTAAAGTCTGGGCCTTGCGGTATAACGTTCATAACCGGCCAGATCAATCCAGCCGTCTTGATCCACATCGGTGCTGGCCTGATGGTGTGCGCCGGCAGTTATCGAACCTTGCAGACGAGCTGTCAGTGGCGTCTCAATGTAGCTGGTAATATCTTGGCCATCGCGGCTGGTGGCATTGAATAATACTTCACCTTGAAGTGTATCCCCTGGGGTTCTTGAGACTAGATTAATCACGCCTCCCATGGCTGAGCCGCCATACAAAGACGAGGCCGAGCCTTTAATAATTTCGACGCGTTTTAGATCCGTTGGTGGTATTTGCAACAGGCCAATCGAAGAGGCCTGATTGCCATAAAGCGGTAAACCATCGGCTAACAGTTGGGTATAGCGGCCATATAGCCCTTGCAGGCGGATATTGGCACTGCCCAGCGCAGGTGACGTTGTTTGCACGCGCACACCACCTGTTTCGGCAACCAGCATGGAGATATTGCCAGGGCGCATAGCCGCTTTTTCTTCAATTTCTTCACGGTTGATCAGCTCAACACGGATCGGTTGCTCATCGGCAATGCGTCCGCTGCGAGTCGCCTGTACCACGATTTTTTCAATATCCTCGTGATGCTCATGCTCATCCGTATGCGAGTCGGCATGCTCATGCTCGTCTGCGTGTTTAGCTGAATGGCTGTCATGGTGCTCGTCTGCATGTTCAGCTGCATGGCTGTCATGGTGTTCGTCAGGGTGTTGAGCCAGCGCCGTCTCTGGGTGAGCTTTAGGCTTGGCTGACTGCGGCTGCTGACGAGCATTATGCTCTGCTGTAACAGCAGCAGCGGCTTGTGCTGCATGGCTAATACCGTGAACACTGAGCGATAACAGCAACAGGGTTGCAGGTGTCATTTTGGACATTTAATCACCTTATCTAACGAGAAAAACGACTATTTTTGCAAGAATATCACCGGCTTTATTGAAATTAGCTTGTGCTGTGATAGCTTGCAGCTTAAAGCTTACCGTTACTGGAAGGCCAAGATGAAAATTAGTGAACTGGCCGAAGCCAGTCAGGTCCCAGCAAAAACCATTCGCTACTATGAAAGTATTGGCCTGTTGAGTACAGCGGTACGGCAGGCCAACGGTTATCGGTATTACCATTCAGCAGATATAGAAACACTGGTTTTTATCCGTCGTTGTCGAGAGCTGAATATCTCAATTGTCGATATCAAGCAGTTGGTTACCGTGCAGAGAGATCCTGAGGCGTCATGTGCCACCGTTGACAGCATTATTAGCGAACAACTGGCCAGAGTGCGACAAACTCAGCGCGAGCTGGCAAAGTTAGAACATACGCTAGAGGCACTGGTCACCTCGTGTCGTAGCGAACAGATCCAAGACTGCTGCATTTTGCAAAGCCTGCGCGCCACCGACGGGGCATGATCTGACTGAGCGCTCGCATCACAGCGTGCTAAGGAGTTGGCGCAGCCTGAATGGCGGAATAAAACATGAATTATTCTGTTTTTTGTTTGAAATCACAAAGGTCTTCAATAATACAAGAACCACAGCGAGGTTTTCTGGCGGTGCAGGTGTAGCGACCATGCAAGATCAACCAGTGATGCAGATCAAACATAAATTCAGATTTTTGCGGGGTGTTTTTTATAATGCTCTGTTCAGTGGCCTCAACGGTGTTGCCTTTGGCATAGCCGGTGCGATTAGCAACCCGCTGAATATGCGTATCAACCGCGATAAAATAATGGCCTTCGTTGTCTTTCAGTAAACCAAAACCGGTATTAAGCACCACATTGGCTGTTTTGCGACCCACCCCTGGCAGTGCTTCTAAGGCCGCGCGGTTTTGCGGTACTTCACCACCATGCTGCTCAACCAAAATTCGACAGGTTTTAATGACATTTTCTGCCTTGGTATTAAACAAGCCGATGGTTTTAATATAGTGCTTTACGCCCTCAACATTCAGATCAAGCATGGCTTGTGCGGTGCGTGCGACTGGAAATAACTGCCGTGTGGCTTTATTGACGCCAACATCGGTCGCCTGTGCCGACAGCAATACCGCAATAAGGAGCTCAAAGGGTGAACTGTATTCAAGTTCGGTCTTCGGATGCGGATTGGCCTCGCGCAGCCGAGTGAGCATGGCAATACGTTTTTGTTTATTCATACTATCGCTCTGGTTATTGTGGGCTGCCGGTCACGCGGGCCCGAGCAATATCCCCTTTATTGACAACTTTTTTACTGGCGTAATGCTGATCGATGCTATTTTTTAATGCGATAAGTAAGCCCATACCAATAAAAGCGCCTGGCGGTAGAATAGCCAGTAAAAAATGGCTATCGCTTTGAAATAACTGTAAATGCAAGCCGCTAGCCCAACTGCCTAACAATAGATCAGCCCCGGCAAATAAACTGCCTTGGCCTAAGATTTCGCGTATGGCGCCTAACACCAGTAACACCAATAAAAAGCCTAAACCCATCATCAGTGCATCTAGCGCTGAGGGCAGTACTGCATTTTTTGAAGCAAAGGCTTCTGCCCGGCCAATAATGGCGCAGTTGGTGACAATCAGCGGAATAAAAATACCTAAGGATTGATACAAACCAAAGGTAAACGCATTCATCAGCAATTGTACGGCAGTTACAAAGGTGGCGATAATCATCACAAAAATCGGGATACGAATTTCATTAGGCACGTGGCTACGGATCGACGACACCACGATATTCGAGCCGAGTAACACTAACAAGGTTGCCAAGCCTAAACCTAGCGCATTGATTACGGTGTTGGTCACCGCGAGCAACGGGCAAAGCCCCAATAATTGCACTAAGCCAGGGTTGTTTTTCCATAATCCTTGTAGCGTCAGTTCTTTAAATAGGCTCATGGGGTTAACTCACAATTTGTGGCGGCATGGGCCAGTTCAGGGTGCTGCTGCACATAGCTAGCGGCCCGATACACGGCGTTAATCACGGCGCGCGGCGTAATGGTTGCACCCGTAAATTGATCAAAATCGCCGCCATCTTTTTTAACAGCCCAGTGCTTAGCCTCAGCGGGTGTGGCGGCTTTGCCACTGAAACTGTAGATCCAGTTACTGCGTCTGGTTTCAATTTTATCACCTAAGCCCGGTGTTTCCTGATGGTTTAAAACGCGCGTACCTAGCACGGTACCGCTTGGACTAATGGCAACAATAAGCTCAATATTACCGCTGTAACCGTCTGGAGCGGTGACATCAAGTACATAGGCACGAAGTTGGTCATCTTCTTGCCAACGATACACGCGCTGCGCCTTACCGCCAAGCTCGTCTGGTGCATTAACCAGCGTACAATTGGCCAACAGTGCCCGCGTTTGCTGTACTTCAGGTAACACTTCACTGAGGATAGCCAGTTGGCTTAAGCGACGCTGCTCGGCAATTTTGGGCTGCGTTAATAAATGTAAACTGCCTAAAATGACCACACAAATAATCGCAACCAACGCTAGGGCTAAGGCATTTTTACTGACCATACGGATCATTTGGTTGCTCCTTTGGCTTTGTGGCCATAGGTACGCGGACGAGTATAATAGTCGATCAGCGGCACACACATATTCGCCAGTAACACCGCAAAAGCAATCGCGTCAGGATAACCGCCAAAGCTGCGGATTAAATAAATTAACAGACCAATTAACGCCCCGTACCACAAACGCCCCCGATCGGTGGTAGAGGCCGACACAGGATCGGTGGCGATGAAAAAGGCGGCTAACATGGTGCCACCGCTAAATAAATGAAACAGCGGGCTGGCAAAAGCATCCGGTGATGCTAACCAACTCAACATAGTAAACACAAACAAGCTGGTCAGAACTGCCACCGGAATGCGCCACGTAATGACTTTTTGCTGGAGTAAAAATAAGCCTCCTGCAAGGTAAGCTAAATTGACCCATAACCAGCCTGAGCCGGCAAAGCTTAGATAAACTGGCTTCTGCCAGCTTTCGGTTAAGGTTAAGCCTTGAGCCAGATCAGTACGTAGGGTATCCAGTGGTGTGGCTAAGGTGATGCCATCCACGCTAAGTTGCATCTGGCTTAAACTAAAGCCACCGCAGCTAAATTGGGTAAAGATGGTACAAATGGCATCTAATGGGCTGATGGTTACCGATTGTAAGGGCAAAGGCGGTAGCCACTGTGTCATCTGTACCGGGAAGGATATTAATAACATGACATAGGCTGCCATGGCCGGATTAAACAGATTATGCCCTAAACCGCCATACAGTTGTTTGACCATGATGATGGCAAAAGCGGTGCCAATAACAATTAACCACCAAGGCGCAAAAGGTGGGATAGCCACAGCGAGCAACACGGCTGTCACTAAAGCACTGTGATCCATTAAGCGCGGTCTGATGGCTTTATGGCGCAAGCTTAATATCATTGCCTCTGCCAACCAGGCGGTAGCAATCGCCAGCACCAATTGCACGAGCACACCATAGCCAAAAAACACGGCTTGTACGGCGATCCCTGGAATACAGGCAATCGCTACCAACTGCATTAAGCTGGCCGTACTTCGTCGATTGTGATGATGCGGCGAACTGGCAATTTTAAAACTCATGCAGAGTCACCTTTTGTTTTCGCTAATTCAGCCTGGGCATTCTCGTCGTGCTCAGAGGCAAACCTCGTATCGGCTGCGGCTTGTTGTTTACGGGCTTTAGCGCGTGCTAAAGCGGCGGCAACCGCGGCTTTACGCGGATCATCTTGGCTTGGCGTGTTTTCTGATGCAGCCTCGCTGCAAGCGGCTGTCGCATCGTTGTTTTCTAAAGCGCTGTTTTGTTCAGCTTCAGCGCCCTGCTGCTGTTTACGTGCTTTGGCACGTGCTAAAGCGGCGGCAACAGCGGCTTTACGCGGATCATCCTCGCTTGGCGTGTTTTCTGAGGCAGCCTCGCTGCTAGCGGCTGCCTCATCATTGTTTTCTAAAGCGCTGTTTTGTTCAGCTTCAGCGCCCTGCTGCTGTTTACGCGCTTTGGCACGTGCTAAAGCGGCGGCAACGGCGGCTTTACGCGGATCGTCTTGGCTTGATGCCTTATCCGCATGGTTTTGTGTGGCTTGGCTGTCAGTTACCACTGGTGCGCTTGCGCTGCTCTGTGCAGTCTCAGTGGTATGTTGTTGTTGCCGTGCTTTGGCTCGCGCAATAGCCGCTGCGACTGCGGCTTGGCGTGGATCGGTTGCTGTAGCGTCGAGATTTTGGCTTGCTGACTGACTTTGCGCACCAGACTCGGCATCGGTATGTGCTGCCGCAGCTTGTTGCGCTTGATACGCACGCGCTTGTTGTTTTTTCACTTCGCGTTCAGCCACGATATCCGCATGCGAACGCTGTGCTGTTTCGGTAGCGTTTTGCTGTTTGGCTTTAATGCGCTCAAGTGCTGCGGCAACCGTATTGCTGCCGGCATTTTGTTGTTGAGACTGTTGCCGTGCCGCAGCCAGCTGTTGATTTTTAGCCAGGCGTGCTTGTTTTTCCGCCTCCAGCCTGGCATTGCGTGCTTCAAAACGCGCTTTTGCTTGTTCGGCTTTTAGTGCTTCACGCTGCTGCTCACGGATATCGGCTTTGGCAATACGGTAATACTGCACTAATGGGATTTCACTGGGGCAAACGTAAGCGCAGGCACCGCATTCAATACAATCGGCCAGATTATACTCTTTGAGTTTGTCATGATCTTTGGCTTTGCTATACCACAGCAATTGTTGTGGTAATAACGTAGCGGGGCAAGCATCAGCACAAGCGCTACAACGTATGCAATCTAATTCTGGCCCTGCGTTGGGTAATTCAGTAAGGCTGGGCGCTAAAATGCAGTTAGTGGTTTTTACAACGGGCACGGCTAGGTCGGGCAGGGTAAAACCCATCATCGGCCCGCCCATAATCACTTTTTGTTCCAGTTCGGCCTGATAACCACAAAAATCTAATAAGGCCGCAACAGGTGTGCCGATTAACGCCTGCACATTTTGTGGCCGCTGCAAGGTTTCCCCGGTGACGGTAACAATACGCGAAATTAACGGATGATCGTCTAACACCGCTTGCGCGATAGCAAAGGCGGTGCCGATATTCTGCATCACAATACCGATGTCGGCAGGGCGACGGCCCGCTGGCACTTCTTTGTTAGTTAGTAATTGGATCAGTTGCTTTTCACCGCCTGAGGGGTACTTAACCGGCACTTCTCGAACATAGTAATGTTCGCGTTGGCTACATGCCGCGCGCATACCGGCTGCCGCAATCGGCTTATCGGCTTCAATACCAATTAATACGGCTTTTGGGTTGAGCAGCTTGCACAGAATATCAATGCCTTTGACGATGGTCGTTGGCGCTTCTTGCATCAGGGCATCATCAGCGGTGATATAGGGTTCGCATTCAACGGCGTTGATAATTAAATAATCGACCGGTTGGTGCAAGCCCGCTTTAATATGAGTGGGGAAGCCCGCACCGCCCATACCGGCAATACCGCTGTCTTGAATGCGCTCTAAAAGGGTCTGGGTATCCGCTGTGGCAAAGTTCAGTGGCTCCCGCTCACGCCACTCTTCTAAGCCATCTGGCTCAATGACGATGACGCTTTCAGGTAAGGCCGATGGATGTGGGCTGGTGTGATCGGTAATGGCGATAATCATCCCCGATGTCGGCGCATGCACGGGCACCGTCATGGAGTTATCGGCAGCGGTGAGTGCTTGGCCTTTGAGCACGCGCTCACCTACGCCCACCAGCAATTGGCCCGCAACACCAATATGCTGGCGTAGTGGAATGTAAAGCCGCTCTGGAAGCGACATGCTAATGATCGGCTTTTCGCTGGTTACCGCTTTACGCGTAGGGGGATGCACACCACCATGAAAGTCCCATAGCGCGCCGGCTTGAATTTGTTGAAATAAACTTGGCACCGTTGGGTTACTCCACCACTTTTACCGGGATTGCCTGTAAATCCCATTTCCAGCGCTCAGCGGTCACCGGAACAGGGATCATATCAATACAATCAACCGGGCAAGGTTCAACACACAGATCACAGCCCGTACATTCATCAACCAGTACGGTATGCATTAATTTGGACGCGCCAACTATGGCATCGACGGGGCAGGCTTGAATACATTTGGTACAGCCAATGCACTCATCTTCGCGAATAAAAGCCACACGTTTTACCGCAGGCTCTTGCGCAGCATTTAACGGTTTCGCTTCAACGCCCATCAGCTCGGACAGTTTTTTTATAGTGGCATCGCCACCCGGAGGGCATTTGTTAATGTCATCGCCATTGGCAATTGCTTCTGCATAGGGGCGACAGCCAGGATAGCCACATTGGCCACACTGAGTTTGCGGTAAAATGTCATCAATTTGCTCGACCAAGGGGTCGCTTTCCACTTTAAAGCGAATAGCCGAATAGCCGAGTAAAGCACCGAACAATAACGCCAGTACACCCAGTGCGATGAGTGCGGTAATAATAGTCATACCGATTTCACCAAGCCACTAAAGCCCATAAAGGCCAGGGACATTAAACCTGCGGTGATCATCGCAATGGCCGCACCCTTAAAAGGTACCGGCACATCGGCTGCAGCTAAACGCTCACGCATAGCGGCAAATAAGATCAACACTAACGAAAACCCAGCGGCAGCGCCAAAGCCATATAATGCGGAATTAATAAAATTATGCCGTGCATTAACATTTAATAAGGCCACGCCTAATACCGCACAATTAGTGGTGATCAGCGGTAAAAAGATGCCCAATAACCGATATAAATTAGGACTCGTTTTGTGCACGACCATTTCGGTAAATTGCACGACCACGGCAATCACCAAAATAAAGCTCAGGGTTCGTAAATACAATAGATCTAACGGCGCGAGTACATAGCTGTCAACAAGATAGCTACTGATAGAAGCCAGTGTCAGTACAAAGGTGGTCGCTAAAGACATACCAATGGCGGTTTCTAACTTGCCTGACACGCCCATAAAGGGACAAAGCCCAAGAAATTTAACCAGGACAAAGTTATTGACCAATACTGTACTTACAAGGAGTAATAAAAATTCAGTCATAGGGTTACGTTATAGGGTTCTCAGTGCGTATTATGCCGTTAGCCTGTATGGCATACAACCTGATAAAAGTAAGGGCTTTTGCTATGCAGAAGCCCTTAACTGTAAAACTTTGCTGGCAGCCGCCACACGGCATGGGGTATTACATGGGGCTAGGTTTGCCGATGTAATAGCCTTGGTTGCCGTCAATAAACAACGATTCCAGCATGTGTTTTTCTTCCTGCGTTTCAACGCTTTCAGCAAACACACCCACACCAATGCGGTGTGCTAAATCGATCATTAAACGCATAAAATACTGATTATTTTTATCTTCATTGATATGGCGGGTGTAGCTGCCATCCATTTTCACATAATCGGGTTTTAAATCGCGGAAGAATTTAAATGAGGTAATACCCACACCAAATTTCTCAACGGTAATACGTGAACCGGCACGATGTAGCATGTCGATAAAACGTTTACTGGTTTTCAGATTTTGTTGTAAACCAAATTCGCTGACTTCAAACACCAATTTAGCGGCAATATTGGCATCTTTTAGCAAGCGCCGTTCTAACCAGATCACAAATTGATCATCATGCACACTGCGTGGCGAAAGATTTATACCAAAGTACTGGTCATGCATGCTTTTGGTTTTGATCGTCGTCAAAGAGGTTTCAACAATTAAACGATCAATGGCAATAATTTTGTCCAGTTTCTCTGCCATGGCTAAGAAAGAAGCCGTAGGCAGCGTTTGCTCTTCATGCGTTTTAAAGCGCACCAGAATTTCGGAATAGGCTTTAGCTGCGCGCGAAGACGGCATGATATGTTGAACTAATAACGCTAACCGATTATTTGCGATCACATCGTCAATCACATTACGCCAATTTTGATTGCCGTAACTGTTACCCGCACTGTCTAAGCCACTGCTTTCTTTTTGTAAGTGCCAGGCATTCGGCTGTTTAGTTTGCGCTAAACTGATAGAGGTATCGGCACTGGCCAATAACTCACCTAAGGCTTTGCCATTTTCATAGCTGACTAAACCGGTGTAGGCTACCGAGTCAAGTTCAGACAGTTTTTGAAACTCATTAAAGCGGCTTTGTAATTGCAGGGCAAAGTTTTCTGCTTCTTTAGGTGTCACTTTGGGCATTAAAATACCAAAGTCAGAACCATTTAAACGGAATAATTTGCTATCGCGATAGGTTGCTATTACCCGTTTAAGAATATCTGACACTTCTTTAATGTATTGATCACCCTCATGGAAGCCACGGGTTTGGTTAATACTTTGCAATTCGGTACAGCGGGTAATACCAAAAATACCATAGTTGGCTTGGCTGGTATTAGTAAAATGCTCTTCATAGTTTTGCACAAAGCGATTACGGTTCGGCAGACCTGTCACTGCATCTTTATAGGCTTCTTCTGCAATCAGTTGGGCATCAGCTTTCATTTTTTCAGCTTGTTGCTGGGTATATTGCGTTAACTTGCGTAATGAAATACTGATTTCAGAAAACTCAGCAGGGAGTTCACTGTTTTCTGTTTTTGTTTGTTGATTGTCTGATAAGAACGCCTCGATGGTCTCGTTAACCACTCTAGAGATACGACGATACTTGCGTTGCAAACTGTTTTTGATAATGAGCACTGGCAACATAAACAGAATGAAAGGGCTACCAACCAGCACGAATAAAAAATATTGCATGCCTTTTAAGGTGGCGCGGTGATCTAACTCATAACGCACCAGCACGTCTTGTTGTTCATCTTTGATGGTCACGGTATCGTCTACTTTACCGGCTAGCGCAAAAAGCTGACTAATAAAGCTGGCTTGATAAGCATTATTGCTTTGTTCATATAAAATGGTGCCATCTAAACGGCTGACTTGTAGGCTTTTTAATTTAAAGCTGCGGTCTAGTTGACGGCTTAATGATTTACCATCTGCGGTAACATGGGTTGCGATGGTTTGTTCTATGGCAAGTTTGGCTGTATTTTCTTGTAAAATGAGTTGGTTCTTGCCGTAATAGAGGAAACCAACCAGCAAGACAATTACTAGCAGAGTCGCAGAGACTAACTGTGCTGTAAGTAACGTTCGAAAGTTTTTCATCATTCCTAGACCACCAATCAATATTGCATCCATTATAAAAGCGCAAATGTGGCTTTTATCACGCAACTCACTGTGCCTATTAAAGCAAAAAAATCTTTAAAAATAAATAAATAACACGCAAATGTCAGATTATAAAACACAGGGGGTAAAAGGAGTATAACAGAAAAATTGTGGCTCCCCAGACTGGACTCGAACCAGTGACCTACGGATTAACAGTCCGCCGCTCTAACCAACTGAGCTACTAGGGAACAAAAAGGTATGCAGAGATTTGGCTCCCCAGACTGGACTCGAACCAGTGACCTACGGATTAACAGTCCGCCGCTCTAACCAACTGAGCTACTAGGGAAGGGTGATACATTCGTTGAATATTGCTGTTGGCTCCCCAGACTGGACTCGAACCAGTGACCTACGGATTAACAGTCCGCCGCTCTAACCAACTGAGCTACTAGGGAACAGCATTCAACGGGGCGCAATACTAATGCCACCTTAGGAGACTGTCAACACTTTGCAGAGCTGATTTTTACAGAAGTGGTTTACTTGCATATAGTTTCGCCAAAATGCACATTTTCAATACGAATCGAGGAACGATGACGGGTCATTCAGATGGCAATGACCGCAACACCTTAGCCAATAAGCCTTGTACAGAGTTATCCACGGAAGCTGTGGATAACTCTGTGAATGACTGGTTGCTTAATCGAGCAAAGCCTTGTCATTGCTTAATTTCATCGTGGTCAATAGCTTTGCGATAAAAATTTTTTGTGTTAAATTTCAGTCTCTTATGATTTTTTGAGCGGATTGTGCTTTTTAAGTGCAGTTTTTGTTTACTGCCTGTCCGATCCGCTTGCCATTGTGCACTGTTTTTGTGAGTTTCAGGTCATTCATGCCACTAAACCGGTAATTTGGCTTATTCGACGACGAGCATGGTGCTGACTCGCGCTTTTCTCTACAATAGAGACTGACTTTTCTGACATCGTAAGAAGCAGTTATCTTTGATGAGCACGAATCCACTGTTAACAGCCAGCATGGCTCCCTTATTAAAACGTCTGACTTGGCCAGTGATGGGCGGGATGTTGACGCTAATGAGTTTTAACCTGGTCGATACCTTTTTTATTAGCTTACTAGGAACTCAGCAACTGGCGGCAATCAGTTTTACCTTTCCGGTTACCTTTACCTTAATCAGTTTAGCGATTGGTTTAAGCATTGGTACTTCAGCCATTATTGCCAAAGCTCTGGGGGCAGGGCAAACCGACACGGCGCGGGCCGACAGTTTAGCGGCTTTATGGCTGTCGGCAATTTTAGTCACTATTCTCGCCTTGCTGGGCTATCTTTTGTTAGAGCCGCTGTTTTTTTTGTTGGGGGCGACGCCAGAGATCTTTGCTTATATTGAACGCTACATGCTGATTTGGCTGGCGGGGTCGATTTTATTAGTAACACCCATGGTCGGTAATGCCATTTTACGTGCAGCTGGTGATACAAAAATCCCCAGTCTAGTGATGGCCGGCAGCGGTGTGATTAATGCGATTTTGGATCCGATCCTGATTTTTGGTATTGGCCCTATTCCTGCTATGGGGATCAGTGGGGCTGCCATTGCGACGGTCATCTCTTGGTTAGCTGGCTTTGTGTTTATTTTATATTGGCTCAGTGTTAAGCGCGGTTTATTAACGGCTTGGATATTACCTTGGGGTTTGTTTCGTCAGATCTGTCGTAAAATTTTGCATATTGGTCTACCGGCTGCGGGCGCCAACATGCTCACGCCGGTGGCGATGGCGATTCTCACGGCGATTATGGCATCTTATGGTCCAGAAGCCGTCGCGGCCTTTGGTGTGGGAGCACGGATTGAAAGTATTGCTTCGTTAGTGGTGTTAGCGTTATCGATGACCCTACCACCGGTGATTAGTCAAAACTTTGGGGCATCGCGTTTTGATCGTGTCAAAGAGGCTTATCAGTTATGTTGTCGTTTTGTGATGTTTTGGCAAGCCTGTATTTATCTTATCTTAGCGCTACTGGCTTATCCGATTGCCGCTATGTTCACGGATAATCCGCAAGTCGCCAGTTATTTACGTTGGTTTATCTGGCTGATGCCTTTGGCTTATGGCTTACAAGGCATCATCATTTTAACCAATTCTTCTTTTAATGCGTTGCATTTACCGGCGAAAGCCGTAGTACTTAGCGTGATCCGTTTGTTTGTTTGCTATGTACCCCTTGCTTGGCTTGGCGGCGTTATGTTTGGCGTGGTCGGCATTTTTATCGGATGCATTCTTGCTAATTTGCTCACGGCTGCCGTGGCTTATTATTGGTTTAACCGAGTGCAGCAACGCTATATGTAATAGGAAACACCATGTCACGTGCTTTTGAACTGGTATCAGATTATCAACCGGCTGGCGATCAACCTGGCGCGATCGAAAAGTTGGTCAGCGGCTTAGAAAGTGGCCTAGCGCATCAAACGTTATTAGGTGTCACCGGCTCAGGTAAAACCTTTACGATGGCCAATGTGATTGCTCAAGTGGGCCGACCGACGCTAATTATGGCGCACAATAAAACACTCGCCGCGCAGCTTTACGGCGAGATGAAAGCGTTTTTCCCGCATAATGCCGTCGAATATTTTGTGTCTTATTATGATTATTATCAGCCTGAAGCCTATGTACCCTCGACGGATACCTTTATTGAAAAAGATGCGTCGATAAATGAGCATATTGAGCAAATGCGCCTGTCTGCGACCAAAGCGCTGATGGAGCGTCGTGATGTGGTGATTATCGCATCGGTGTCGGCCATTTATGGTTTGGGCGATCCGCAGTCTTATATGCAAATGCTGTTGCATTTAAAGCAAGGCGATATTATTGACCAGCGCTTTATCTTAAGGCGCTTGGCCGAACTGCAATACAGCCGAAATGATTTGGCCTTTGAGCGTGCCACTTATCGGGTACGCGGTGATGTGATTGATGTGTTTCCGGCAGAGTCGGAAGAGATTGCTGTTCGTATCGAATTATTTGATGAAGAAATTGAACGTATCAGTTTATTCGACCCGCTCACCGGAGCGGTGGAAAAAATTGTGACGCGCTATACCATCTATCCTAAAACGCACTATGTCACACCCAGGGAGACGATTCTTAAAGCCGTAGAGCAAATCAAGGTTGACCTTGCTGAGCGTCGTCAGCAGTTACTCAGTGCCAATAAACTGGTTGAAGAGCAGCGTTTAGCGCAGCGCACGCAGTTTGATATCGAAATGATGATTGAATTAGGCTATTGCTCGGGTATTGAAAACTATTCGCGCTATTTATCGGGCCGTGGTGATGGTGCACCACCACCGACCTTACTGGAATATTTTCCAGACGATGGTTTAATGTTTATTGACGAGTCGCACGTCACTATTTCGCAAATTGGCGCGATGTATAAGGGCGACCGCTCACGGAAAGAAAACTTGGTTAACTATGGCTTTCGCTTACCATCTGCTCTAGATAACCGGCCGCTGAAGTTCGAAGAATTTGAAATGATCGCACCGCAGCGCATCTATGTCTCGGCCACACCGGCGGCTTATGAGTTAGAACACTCTCATGGCGAAGTGATTGAGCAGGTGGTGCGGCCAACGGCCTTGGTTGATCCGATTATTGAAATTCGCCCCGTCGCGACGCAAGTTGATGATTTAATGTCGGAAGCGATGCAGCGCGCTGCGCGACAAGAGCGGGTGCTGGTGACAACCCTGACCAAAAAGATGGCGGAAGATCTTACCGAGTACTTAAGTGAACATGGTATTCGTGTGCGTTATTTACACTCTGATATCGATACCGTCGAGCGCATGGAAATTATTCGTGATTTACGCTTAGGGATCTTCGATGTTTTGGTGGGTATCAATTTGCTGCGAGAAGGTCTGGATATTCCTGAGGTGTCATTAGTGGCCATTCTTGATGCAGATAAAGAAGGTTTTTTACGCTCAGAGCGTTCGTTAATTCAAACCATAGGTCGTGCGGCGCGAAACTTAGCAGGACGGGCGATTTTATATGCTGATCGCATTACCAATTCTATGCGCAAAGCGATTGATGAAACGGATCGTCGGCGCGATAAACAACTTGCCTTTAACGCTGAGCATGGTATTTCGCCCAAGGCGATTCTGAAGAAAGTAGCCGATGTGATGGATCTGGGGCAATCGCCACAAACCAAAAATATTGTATTGCGCCAAGTAGCTGAAACGAAAGCGTTCTTTAAAGGCAAAACGCCTTATCAAATGCAGGCTGAAATTAAACAGCTGGAACAAAAAATGCTGCAACATGCCCGGGATCTCGAGTTTGAACAAGCGGCAGCGCTGCGTGATCAGGTACATAAAATCAAACAGCGCTTACTGGAATTACCAGAAAGCTAAACCCTTATGTTTGTCGCAATCGTTAACGGCGCTTACACGTTTAAGCGCCAATCATCCCAGGCTTGCTGCGCCAGCCGTTCTTGAAAAGCGGGCGCCGCAATGTTAATCAGCGCCTTGGCACGTTCAGTTAAACTTTTACCGCGAAGTTGAGCAATACCGTACTCGGTAACAATATAGTTAACATGAGCGCGGGTGGTAACCACTCCCGCACCGGGTGCCAATAAACTGCTGATGCGTGATACTGTGCCGCCCGCCGCGGTAGCGGGCAAGGCAATAATCGCGCGTCCCCGTTCGGATAAACTCGCGCCACGCACAAAATCCATTTGTCCGCCCACGCCAGAGTAAATTTTGGTGCCCAGCGAATCGGCACACACTTGGCCGCTTAAATCGACTTGTAAAGCGCTATTAATCGCGACCACTTGCGGGTTTTGCCGAATAACCGCGGTATCGTTGGTGTACTCGACATCTAAAAAGACCACTTCGGGGTTGTCATCCAAATAGTTGTACAAGGCTTGAGAGCCCATCGCAAAAGTGGTGACAATTTTACCGCGATGTTTGCGTTTACGCTGATTATTGATGACGCCCGTTTGGATAAGCGGTAGCACCCCATCGGAAAACATTTCGGTATGAATACCTAAATGCTGATGTTGGCCTAAACAGGCTAGGGTGGCATCGGGTATGGCGCCAATACCCAGTTGTAAACAATCGCCATCGCGGATTAAGCTGGCGACATGTTGGCCAATTTGCTGGGTAATGGCATCCAGCGGCACGGGCAAATGTTGCGGTAGCGGGGCGCGGTACTCAACATAACGGTCAAATCGACTCAGATGCACAAAAGAGTCACCATGAGTTCTGGGCATTAACGGATTGATCCAGGCAATCACGCGTTTAGCCATTTGTAGGGCGGCACGCGTTGCTTCTACCGAGATCCCTAAACTGCAGTAGCCATGTTTATCTGGCGGAGAAACTTGAATTAATACCGCATCAAGAGGTTGTTCGCCGCTTCGAAATAATTTGGGAATTTCGGATAAAAATATTGGGACATAATCGGCTAAGCCACATTGCACGGCCTGGCGCGTACTGCTCCCCACAAAAAATGCTCGCTGACGTAAATGACCGCTCAGTTCCGGAGCGCACAATACTTCGCTATGCTCAGTATGTAATTGTAATAAGGTAAGATTGCGCCGGGATAACGCCACTGTGGCTAAAGCGTGCAATAAATAATAGGGTGTTGCCGCCATCGACTGACACCAAATAGTGTCGTTATCTTGCAAAATACTAAGGGCCTGTTCGGCGGTGGTGACGCGCATCGAGAACTCCGTTTTGCTGAAAACTGCTCACTGCACTGGCGCGTGCTTGTTTACATCACTGAGTTGCGTGAGCATGCGCCTTTGCAGAGCAAAGAGGCCATTAACTTAGCACGGGATCACATCCACTGCGACTTGTAATTGATGGGCGCCACTGCCTTGCACTACGCCTTTTAATGGCACCACATCGGCATAATCACGACCAAAAGCCAAAGTTAGATGTTGCTGGCACGGCAATACGTTATTGGTCGGATCAAAATCAATCCAGCCGAGCTCTGGATCAAACACCGCAAACCACGCATGTGAAGCATCTGCGCCTTGCAATCGTGCTTGTCCTGGTGGCGGTTGTGTTTCGAGATAACCACTGACATAGCGACAAGGGATACCATTTGCCCGCAGGCAGCTGATGGCTAGCTGGGCAAAATCTTGGCAAACGCCGCGCCGATGTTGTAGCACCTCGGTAAGGGGGGTGACGACGGTAGTAAAGCCCGGTGTGTAGATAAAATGCTCAAAGATATACTGGTTTAAACATTCTACTAATTGCAACAGGGTTTGCTTAGGGGCGCGTAACGGCGGTAACAGCGCAGCGGTTTCAGTTAAAAACGGAGCGAGCTTACTGGCTTGGCAAAACAGTTTAGCTTGCATGGCCGCGGCTGTTAGGTTGCTATTTAAATAATGCTTTAGCTGTGGTATGTCCACACCGCTGCCGCTGTCGAGTAAGGCACTGTTGTGGCGCGGTAACACTTCAACTAAGGCTTCACTGCATACCTTTAGCTGTTGATGGGGGGGCTGTAAATGAATTAAATGTCGGGTATTACCAAAGTAATCCTGATATTGGCTGATGTGTCCCAGATCGGGCGTTAAACGGACACTGGCCTGGCTGACGTGTTGATAGGGTAATTGCCGTGGCATTAAACACGCGAGGTTGTAACTGTTCGCTACAGCATGTTCGTATTGATATTCGGTAAGGTGCTTGAGCTGGTAGTTCATGACATGGACCAAGGACTGCTTCGATGCGCATGGGTAAAGTAACACAGCGATAATTCGTTCGACAGTTGCCTTAACAAATACTGTAACTGACCAAGCTGGGCGTGCAAGGTTAAACAAGACGGATAATTAGCATCTAATTGTTGGGTACTGACTTGTTCTAATAGTTGGCTCAGCTCCGTGGTCAGCACGGGTAAATGCTGCCGATCCGCACTGGTTAATTCTGGTAAGGCTCGCGTTTGTCGATGTAATCGACTGATTTGATAGCCGACGGAGCGAGGAGTGGTGGTATCGAGTAACAGTAAGTCTAAAATCGCCATCGGGTTGAGCTCTGAGCGGTAGCGCCGTCGATAGGTCATCAAGGTATCGGCCATGCGTAATAAGGCTTCCATCACGCCGGCAGAGGGTAAATCTTGGCTGTAAATACGCTGCAACAATAAACTGGTTTGTAACGCGCGCTCGAGGTGCTGGCCAATATCCATAAAACGCAATGCTTGGGTGCGACTCATCGTTTCGTTATTCAGGCCATAAATCGCGGTTTGTAGTAATACCATCTCATCTAATAAATAAATAATGGTCATGGGCTGCTGTAAGTCTGGCGTTTGTGGCCATTGATAGACGGTAGCTTGTAACTTATCGAGTAACAGCCAGGTATCTTCACTAAAGTACTCACGCACAGATTGCGCGTTGTAAATCAAATTTTTCAGTAAGCCGATGACACTAAGTGGATTACTCGGAGAGAACAATTGCGCCAGTGCAACACTAATGGGCTCATTTACTTTGCGCGGTGGGCTGCCATTGGCCAACAAACAAAAATCGATAAAACAATAGAGCTGTTGTTCAGTTTGAGTAGCTTGAGTCGGGGGCAATAACGGCAGCGCAACCCGCAGTGCCCGAATTAATAAGTTTAAACGCTCGTTATAACGACCTAACCAAAATAAATGCTCAGCGACGCGACTGGGTAGCAAGCCCGCTTCACGTGATAACGGCATTGAATTGTAGCTCGGTTGCAGTAGGGATTCTGTGGGTTGATCCATGCCCAGTACCCAGACATCCTTACTTAACTCTGAGCCATCTTGGGCAATAACCGGTAATTGAATTTGACTCAGCTCACCTAAACGCGCAAAACCGCCAGGCAGCAGCAGCGGGGGGTGATTCGATTGGTACAAACTAAAGGTTCTAAGCACTGCTGGCAATTGCCAAGTTGGGTTTTGCTGATCATAGCAAGGCTGCATGTGTAACGACAATTTTTGCCGCGCGATAAAATCGGCAGGGCGCTGCAATAAGGCACAGGTGTTATCTGCCGCATATTGCTGCTGTGCGGATAGGTCATGCAGTAAAAATTGCTCTGGGTTTTTTAGTACCTGTTGCAAGGGTTGCGTTTCTTTGCACCAATAGGCTTGCACGGTATTGAGCAGCAGCGGCTTTTGCCAGAAGTAATCGGCCGCAGCCGTTAAAAACGGTAACAAGATACCGCTATCCAATAACGCGGTGCCGGGAGGGTTGGCACAAAACAGTTGCTGTTGCCGAATACTGTGTAACAGCCCTGCTACGCCAGCACCTTCACTGTCAAGTTCCAGCGGATCGGTTAAACGATCATCTAAAAAGCGCATCAAGGCACTGACCGGTTGCAAACCACTGAGTGTTTTTAACCAGATGCGTTGTTCGCTAAACATCAGATCGGCACCATGCACCAAAGCTAAGTCGAGATAGTTGGCTAAAAAGGCTTGCTCAAAGTAGGCTTCATCGCGCGCGCCATGAGTTAAGATAGCCGCAATGCCATTGCCTTGTTGCTGTAAAAAGAAACGCAGCTGCCGAAAAAAACCAGACAGATGAGCTTTAGCGCGCAGTTGTTGCAGCTCAGGAATACTCTGCTTTAATGCTAAACGATGTTCTAGCGCAAAACCTAAGCCAGCAGGCGCCTTACAGCTGTCGGCAAAGGCGCAAACCTGACCATGATGATCAAAGCCTAAATCGGTTGCCAGTAGCGGTAGCCATTGTTCAGGTTGCTGCACTAAGCCGGCACTTTCAAACAGAAACTGGGGGTTGGAAAACAGGAGTTCTGCGGGAATAATCCCGCTTTGTACTAACTGTTGCGGCCCATACAGATCTTGCAGGATCAAGGCGAGTAATTGATGGCGCTGCGCGATACCAGCCTGCATCTGTTGCCAATCTGCCGTACTGATTAACCACGGATACAAATCAAGTTTGCGCCCCGGTTTTTGCCAACGATCAAAGTTTGCGCCATTTTCGCGTAGCTGATGTTGAATATCATCATACCAACGGCTACGCAGCGCTAAAGGAAACTTAGCAAACCACGCCAAAAGCTGTTCGGTTGAGCTTGGCGGTGCATTCACTGCTGGCACGGCTACTCCTGCAAGCGCGATGGCGCTAGGCGATTAATGGTTGCTGCTCAGCTGTGGCGATATTGAGCAGAACCTGATGCAAGTCAATAATGCCGGTTTGGATCTGGTCAATCAGTTCATGCAACTGCACAGTACTTAACTCGGTTACTGCTTGCTCGGTGAGCAAATGCTGTAATTGATGTACCTGCTGCAAGATGGCCGGGCTATTCGGTAAGGCTTTGCCTGAGGCCGCGATGCGGTGCAGACAATAACTTACTGAGCGTGGAAAATCGGCATAGCATAACAGATAATCAATTGCATCGGCAGCCGCCCCAGCCAGATTATTGGCGATATAATATTGATAGGATTCCGCTCCGCCCAAGGCATTGAGAATGGAGATCCAACGAAAACGTGGCCGTTTTAACTGCGTGGGTTGTAAGGTTTGCAGCACCATCACGTCCATGATCCGCGTCACCATATCCGCACGCTCTAAATGACGACCTATAGTAAAAAGATCAAAAGCATCACCGCGTAACATGACGCTATCTAAGGTGCCAATGACCATTTGGCAACGACGACTGATTTCGGTCATCAATTGATAGCGCTGCTGGCGACTGACTGTTTCCACACATTGTTGCTGGACGAAACTGTCGAGTTTGTTTAGCTCTTCCCACATATCACGCGGCAGTAATTGTCGAATTGTTCGGGCGTTATAACGTAACTGACTGCAGGCATTACGGATAGAAACGGGGCTGTCGATATTGCTGATCAGGTGTTGCATCACCACTTGTTCAATTTGCGCTAATTGTTGCCGATTTTGATGCTCCAAGCCATAACTGGCCAGTACCTTCGCACTGTCTTGTCCCATCACCTCGAGTAACACCGGCCAGCCAAACTCAGTATCTTTATGGCTGTCGATCAGTAAGTGGCTGGTGGCATTGACTAAACGAGCAGTATCGTCGAGCCGTTCTAAATAACGGCCCAACCAAAATATATTTTCTACGGATCTTGCTAACATTGCTTAGCCCTCATCATTGATGATCCAGGTGTCTTTACTACCGCCACCTTGTGAAGAATTAACGACCAAAGAGCCTTTGGTCAGTGCGACACGGCTTAAACCGCCAGTGGAGCAATACAACTCGGCACCCTGTAAAATAAAGGGGCGAAGATCTAAATGGCGTGGTTCTAACATCCCCTCACAAAGCGTTGGTGCCGTTGACAGGTTGAGTGTGGGCTGGGCAATAAAATTACGTGGGTTGGCTTTAATGGCCATGGCCATCTCATCGCGCTCGCTTTGGCTGGCACGAGGGCCAATTAAAATACCGTAACCGCCAGACTCGTTTGCGGGTTTCACCACCAGCTTATCTAAATTGGCTAACACAAAGCTGCGTTGCAAGGGATCTTGGCACAAGTAGGTTTCGACATTTTGTAGCAGCGGCTCTTCACCTAGATAATACTGAATAATCTTCGGCACGAACGAATAAATCACTTTATCATCGGCCACCCCTGACCCCGGTGCATTGGCAATGGCCACCAAGCCTTTGCGCCAAACGGCAATCAATCCTGGGATCCCCAACACGGAATCGGGTCTAAAGGCTTGCGGATCGATAAAAATGTCATCGATTCGTCGGTAAATCACATCAACTTGGCGTTTGCCACGCAGCGTTTTTAGCCAGACACGGTCATCTTCAACGAATAAATCATGGTTTTCAGCCAACTCTACGCCCATTTGTTGTGCTAAAAAGCTGTGTTCAAAGTAAGCTGAGTTATAAATACCGGGCGTAAGTACCACGATGCAGGGCGGGACATGTTCTCCTCGTGGCGATAATGATGCCAGCATTTGCCATAATTGCGCGGGATAATCATCTACCGGCACAATAGTAGAGTCGGCGAACAATTCGGGAAACACGCGTTTCATCACGGTGCGGTTTTCCAGCATGTAAGATACCCCTGATGGTACTCGTAGGTTATCTTCTAACACTAAAAATTGGCCTTGCTCATCACGCACCAAATCGGTGCCACAAATGTTTGCCCAGACACCATGGATCGGTGATACGCCCTGACATGGTGCAAGAAAGTTTTTAGAGTCGAGTATTAATTCTGCCGGCACAATGCCTTGTTTGAGGATTTTCTGCTCGTTGTATAAATCATCAATAAACAGATTAAGTGCAGCTAAGCGTTGTTTTAAACCGGCGCTAGTGCGTTGCCATTCTGAGCTTGGGATGGTTCGTGGGATCACATCTAATGGCCAAGCGCGGTCGATATTCGCCCCGTCTGCATACAAGGTAAAGCAGACCCCCATATCGCTAATTGTTTGATTTAGTTGTAGTTGTCTTTTGCACAGTTCTAAATCACCATGTTTAGCAATAAAGCGGGCAATCGCAGAGGCAGGCGGTCTGGCACTACCATCGGTAGCGACTAATTCATCAAAACAATTTTTTAAAAGGGGGTAGCGGCCCCCGGTAAAATTTTCCAGACTCATGCACAGCTCCTTGCACTTCTGAGCCGATAGCAACGGGCTATCGCTTTAGTTTGTACAAGAAGCATAGCAAAGCTTATGCCAGCGCGAGCACAAGTATAAAAAAGCCCCGCGGTTTTCACCAGCGGGGCTTGCTATGCGCTTACAGCTTAGTTTTTAGCAGCAGCGGCTTTCTTTTCTTTTTCTTTAGCGATGACGGCTTCCGCTACGTTAGATGGACACGGTGAGTAGTGCGAGAACTCCATAGAGAACTGACCACGACCTGATGTCATCGTACGTAATGTACTTATGTAACCAAACATTTCTGACAATGGTACGTCAGCTTTGATACGAACGCCTGTTACACCCGCTTCTTGACCAGAGATCATGCCACGACGACGGTTTAAGTCACCGATAACATCACCTACGTGATCTTCCGGCGTGAACACGTCAACTTTCATGATTGGCTCAAGCAGTTGTGCGCCTGCTTTCGGGATTGACTGACGGAATGCACCTTTAGCCGCGATTTCAAACGCGATGGCTGATGAGTCAACGGCGTGGAAACCACCGTCAAATACTTCAACTTCTACGTCTAATACTGGGAAGCCCGCTAAAGTACCGGTAGACATCATAGAGGCAAAGCCTTTCTCGATGGCTGGCATAAATTCTTTTGGTACGCTACCACCTACAACAGTAGAAACGAACTTGAAGCCAGAGTTTTGCTCGCCCGGACGGATGCGGTAGTCGATTTTACCGTACTGACCTGAACCACCAGATTGCTTCTTGTGCGTGTAGCTATCTTCGATTTCACGGGTAATGGTTTCGCGGTAAGCAACCTGTGGTTGACCTACAACTAATTCAACACCGTAAGTACGCTTTAAGATGTCTACTTTGATGTCTAAGTGTAATTCACCCATACCTTTCAGGATGGTTTCACCAGAATCAACATCGGTTTCAACACGGAACGTTGGATCTTCAGCAACCATCTTACCGATAGCGATACCCATCTTCTCAACTGAACCTTTATCTTTTGGTGTAACAGAGATAGAGATTACTGGTTCTGGGAATACCATTGGCTCAAGGGTACAAGGGTGCTTCGGATCACACAGCGTGTGGCCTGTTTGCGTGTTGTTTTTCATACCAACGATAGCAATGATGTCACCGGCTTGCGCAGTAGTCAGGTCAGTACGATCGTTTGCTTGCATCTCAACCATACGGCCGATACGCTCGGTTTTACCCGTGAATGAGTTAAGGATAGTGTCGCCTTTGTTCAATACGCCAGAGTAGATACGCACGAAAGTCAGGGCGCCAAAACGGTCATCCATGATTTTGAACGCTAAAGCGCGGAATGGCTCATCTGGAGAAACGATAGCAGAATTACCTGTTTCGTTACCTTCTTCGTCAGTCAGTGGCTGAGGGATAACCTCAGTAGGTGACGGTAAGTAATCAACAACGGCGTCTAACAGTAATTGCATGCCTTTGTTTTTGAAAGCAGAACCACAGTAAGTTGGGAAGAAGGCTAAATCACGAGTACCTTTACGGATACAACGCTTAATGTCTTCTAATGAAGGCTGTTCGCCTTCCATGTAGGCCATTAACAGGTCATCGTCTTGCTCAACAGCCGTTTCGATTAACTGTTCGCGATACATCGCAACGTCATCAGCCATGTCAGCTGGAATATCAGTAATGGTGTAGTTTTCTGGTAAACCCGTTTCATCCCAGATGTACGCTTTTTCAGTTAACAGGTCAACTACACCTTTAAAGGTGTCTTCGCGACCGATAGGTAACACCATGATTAATGGCTTAGCACCTAACACTTTCTTAACTTGTTCAGTTACGCGGATGAAATCAGCGCCGATACGGTCAAGCTTGTTAACGAAGATCAGACGTGATACTTCAGCGTCGTTAGCATAACGCCAGTTAGTTTCTGATTGCGGCTCAACACCACCAGAACCACAGAATACGCCAACACCGCCGTCTAATACTTTTAATGAACGATATACTTCAACAGTGAAGTCAACGTGTCCCGGGGTATCGATAACGTTGAAACGGTAGCCTTTCCAGAAACAGCTAACCGCTGCTGACTGGATAGTAATACCGCGCTCGGCTTCTTGTTCCATGAAGTCGGTAGTTGATTCACCTTCGTGAACTTCGCCTAACTTATGGATTTTACCGGTCAGTTTCAGGATACGTTCGGTAGTCGTGGTTTTGCCGGCATCAACGTGGGCGAAGATACCAATGTTTCTGTATAAGGATAAATCTGCTGACATAGTCATCTCTATAAGCTAGGGGTTTGAAAATAGTGCGACAATATACAGGATTTTTAAATGTTTTGCAGAAAAAATTATTGTCACCGGCTAATTTCTTTACTGATACTGTCAACTGACAGTTACAGACTTTTTCAGTAACAGCAAAGACATGACGGTAATTGACTTTTATAATGCGCTAAATTTCAGGTCAAATTTTTCAATAACGGTGTGCGCTAGCAGCAATAAGTCGTATCGCCTCGTCAGCCAGTGGGTTACCATCACTAAGCTATTTATCACGATGCTCCAGTGAGCAGAGAAAGCGCCATGTCAAACAGTGCCAGTTTAACCGACAGTCTGATGGATCACTTTGTTGCCAAACCCTGTGCGGCGAGTGTTGATATTTTATATCAAGATGCAGACATATTAGTGATCAACAAACCCAGTGGTTTATTAAGTTTATCGGGTAAAAACCCACTTAATTGGGATTCGGTGCATTACCGTTTAGTAAATGGTCAGCAGGACATCAGCCCTGCATTTGCGCAAGCTAAATTGCCGCACCGCTTAGATTACGGCACCTCAGGTATTATGTTGGTGGGGCTAACAGAGCAGGCTACCCAGCATTTAAACCGACAGTTTCAAATAAGAGCCGTGCAAAAACGCTATTTGGCGATGCTCGATGGTTGGCTAACGGCGGACGAAGGCATGATTAGTGCGGCGATAGTCAAAGATAAACACGGTTTTGGGCGAGTCAGAATGTGTGCGGATACCGGTAAGGCCGCTTTGAGTCAATTTCGCGTGCTTAAACGGTTAAATGATCCACCGCGAAGCTTAGTGGCATTTACGCCACACACCGGGCGAACCCACCAGTTACGCATTCATAGTCAGAGTATTGGTCATCCTATTTTAGGTTGTGATTTATATCACAACACACAAAGTGAGCAGATGGCTGAGCGTTTATTACTACATGCCAGTGATATCGACTTTGAGCATCCCACTCGTTTACAGCCCATGTATTGGCATTGCCCAAGTTCATTTTAAGCGTGAATAAAGCCTGTTGCGGTGAGCAAAAAAATTTAGTTGTTGGTTAAGTTGAATTTCGTTAAAGATGCTTAATACTAGAACGACAAATAACGTTACCGATGAGAAAAAGCATGACGATGAACAAAAGAGGTGGGTTGTGGATTTTGCTGTGGTTGGTTGCCTGCTCTGGGGCAATTAATGCACAAAGTGTGGTCGAGCCGTCTGCACAGCCGCTAGCAATAAATGAAACCTACAGTGACGATTCGCCAGAGGTGGATGAAAACACCCTATTAATAGATTGCCCTCATTTTACTGATTTATTTACGTTGTTGCCTGACGCCTTAATTGATGAAGCGATTAGCGAGCACTATTGGGATTGTGATGCGGTGTTACCTACAGCATCTTCAACTTTTATGAGTGCTGATCAACAGAGCGTTTGGACGTTTTCGGTAATGGCTTTAGATCTGGATGTGATGCCTGCTTTGCAACGCTGGGATCGGGCTGAGGCGGATGCCACTCAAAAAGCTTTTTTTAAAAAAGCGCTGCAAGCCAACATTGATTTGCAATTACAGCTTTATCGCAACTGCCTAAATTATTTAGAGCAGACGGGCTTACCGGTATGGCATGCTACTTATCAAGCTAACACCCCGCGTTATAGTATTTGTATTGGTAGTGATGCGCAAAAAGCTGAAGATGGGCTGTGGTTTGCTCGCGCGGTAACGCCCCGTTATTTATTCACATTACAAATTGAAGGGGCAAAAGCGGCGCAATTTGCCACAGCAGAGGCTGCGGCTGAGTATATGGCAGAGCTATTTACATCGTTTCGCTAATTTTGGTGCGTCATACGAAAAAAACAGGCAGCCGGAGCTGCCTGTTAGTATTTTGTACATCTGCAAAAATTATTCTGCAAGCGACGCCCATAAGTCATATTCATCGGCTTCGTCTACTACTGCATCAATCAGATCGCCAGGTTTGACGTTAGTTAAACCGTTTAAATACACCGCACCATCAATTTCTGGCGCATCAGCAAAACTGCGGCCAATGGCGCCTTCTGCGTCAACTTCATCAATCAGTACTTTAATGGTTTTGCCCACTTTCGCTTGTAACCGCGCCGCACTGATCGCTTGTTGTTTTAACATAAAGCGATCGTAACGCTCGTCCATTACCGCTTGTGGCACAGGGTCAGCAAGCTCATTGGCTTTTGCACCTTCGACCGGGCTGTATTTAAAACAGCCTACGCGATCAAGCTGCGCTTCATCTAACCAGTCAAGTAACATTTGGAAATCTTCTTCGGTTTCACCTGGGAAGCCGACAATAAAGGTTGAACGGATGGTCAGTTCTGGGCAGATAGTGCGCCATTTTTTAATGCGCTCTAATACACGTTCGGCTTGGCCTGGGCGCTTCATTAGTTTTAAGATGCGCGGGCTGGCATGTTGAAACGGGATATCTAAATAAGGTAACACCTTACCTTGTGCCATTAACGGGATAATATCGTCAACATGCGGGTAAGGATAAACGTAGTGCAACCGCACCCAAATACCCATTTCACCAAGTGCTTCACACAGTGACTGCATCGAGGTTTTCACCGGTTGGCCATTCCAAAAGCCGGTGCGATGTTTCACATCTACGCCATAAGCGCTGGTGTCTTGTGAAATGATCAGTAGCTCTTTTACGCCCGCATTTTTTAAGCGCTGCGCTTCATCTAACACTTCACCCACCGGCCGGCTGACTAAATCACCGCGCATCGATGGAATAATGCAGAAGGTACAGCGGTGATTACAACCTTCCGAAATTTTTAAATAGGCATAGTGTTTAGGGGTAAGTTTAACTCCGTGATCCGGTACCAGCATGGTGAAGGGATCGTATTTTGGCTTGGGTACAAACTCGTGAACTTGCTTTAACACGTTTTCATAACTGTGCGGCCCAGTAATGCCTAGCACGTTCGGGTGCACTTGACGAATTTCATCTTCGCGCGCGCCTAAACAGCCGGTGACAATCACATTACCGTTTTCCGCTAAAGCTTCGCCGATGGTTTCCAGTGACTCTTGTACGGCCGAATCAATAAAGCCGCAGGTGTTTACAATAACTAACTGGGCATCATCATAGCTGGGTACGATGTTATAACCTTCAGCTTTTAATTGCGTTAAGATCCGCTCAGAATCGACCAAGTTTTTTGGACAGCCTAAGCTCACAAAGCCGATGGTATTGTTGCCCTTATGCGCGCTGCCGGCTTGGTCAGTCAGGCTTTTGCGAGGCGTATCGAGGGTCGTGGTTTGGCTTGGATCAAAGGTTTGAACAGTCATAGTGTCTCTTAGATTGGGCGTTGCCTGAAAAAAGTCGGCGGATTATACCTGATACGTAGCAAAGTTACAGGGGTTGCTGACTAAAAAATGAACACTGGTGTCAGTTATTGCAGCGGAAAATAAGGCGAAGCAGGCTTTATTGATGCGTAAATGCGTTGCGGATGAAATAAGATCATACGGGCATCGCCCGCATGATCGAAGAGGGGTGGTTAAACTTTGTAAGGCATCGCGCCTAAATAGTCTTTTTTACCGACATCCACACCGTTATGGCGCAAGATGGCGTAAGCAGTAGTGATATGAAAATATAAATTAGGCAGTATATGTTGCATTAAAAATTCTTCACCGGTCAGGTATTTTCCTTCCCAACGGGGCTGGCTGACGTGCTGCGTGGCGGCGCTGGCAAAGTCGGTTTCTTTAAAGCTGGCTAAGTACGCGACAGTGTCATTGATGCGCTGCGTCAGTTGCTCAAGTGTACTCTCGTCATCGGCATGCTTAGGTGCATTTTCGACTTGGTTGGTCAAGCGCGCGGCACCGAGCTTCGCGGTATCACAGGCAATTTGTACTTGGCGGATCAACGGAAATTGGTCAGGGGCTAAACGCGCATTTAACAGCACGCTCATATCAATTTTTTTGCTAAGTGCATAAGCGCTGCTTTTGTCTAAGATGTGCTGTAGGTTATGTAACATTTTAGTGGCTTGGGTAATGCTCAATTGAAAATACATGGGGTTGGCCTCGGGCTGGGTTAATAATCAGTGTGATAGAACAGCTTAAATGGTCAGTTGGTATTGGCTGCGGTTTTGTTCATAGCTGTTACGTTAGATGTGGCTGCACTATGCGGTGTTTTAGTGCGTTTAACAATGTTACGGCGTGATTTCTTTATTTGCCATCGCGGGTTGTGGTTTGGTAAATAAACAGAAGTATAAAGTGAATATCTGGCGCCTTTAGCCATTTTCAACGATTGACAGCACAAAATAGCCGTAATCAGTGCTTGAGGTGCTTATTCCAAAATTTAACAAGCAATTCTTGAGATCTGGTTAATACTTAGCACTGTACTTTGCACTGTTGGATTTTTTAGCACACAGGAGTTTTTATGATTAACGCATACGCTGCAATGAAAGCCCATGGCAAACTTGAACCTTGGCAATATGATCCAGGCGCATTAGCGCGCGATCAAGTCGAGATTGATGTGGATTATTGCGGCATCTGTCACTCTGACATTTCAATGTTAAATAATGAATGGGGTATGTCGAGTTACCCGCTGGTGGCTGGGCATGAAGTGGTGGGCCGCATTGCTGCGGTTGGCGCCGATGTGACCCACTTAAAAATAGGGCAAGTGGTCGGCTTAGGCTGGCATTCTGATTACTGTAAGGTCTGTAGCACCTGTGGTAGTGGCGATCACAACCTTTGCGCCAGTGCGCAAGGTACTATCGTAGCCCATCATGGTGGCTTTGCCGATAAAGTACGGGCCAATGCCAGTGCGGTGATCCCATTGCCAGAGGGCATGGATGCAAAAACCGCAGGCCCGTTGTTTTGCGGTGGTATTACGGTGTTTAACCCGATGGTGCAGTTTGACGTTAAGCCAACCGATAAAGTGGCGGTTATTGGTATTGGTGGCTTAGGGCATTTGGGCTTGCAGTTTTTACGGGCTTGGGGCTGTGAAGTCACGGCTTTTACTTCGAGCGACAGTAAAGCCGCTGAAGCGAAAGAATTAGGTGCGCATCATTGCATTAATTCTCGCAGCGCCGCAGACATTGAGCAAGCGGCTGGCAAGTTTGATTTTATTATTTCTACCGTCAATGTGAAGCTTGATTGGAACTTGTATTTAGGTACTTTAAAACCGAAAGGCCGTTTGCATTTTGTCGGCGCAACGCTAGAGCCGTTAGATTTGAATGTGTTTAGTTTGATTATGGCGCAGCGTTCGGTATCAGGCTCACCGGTGGGAAGCCCTGCAACCATTGCCAAGATGCTCGATTTTGCCGTGCAACATGACATTAAACCGGTGGTTGAAACCTTTAAATTTAGTCAGATCAACGAAGCCTTAGCGCACCTCGAAAGTGGTAAAGCGCGTTATCGTATCGTGTTAGAACGTTAAACCACTTTAACTTGCTGTTAAGCGGCTTACAACGAGCTTAACAGCAAGACTAACGCTGCGCCATGCTGGGCAGAAAATTGCGAACGCTGGCCATACAAATTAACAATGGCTGTCACATCTTCATGTTCTGCTTGATCAAAACTACGACGCAGCCCCATATGCCATTCAGGAAATTGCCGTTCGCTGACGGTATTTTGAAAAATCAATCGCACGTGGTGATGCCGCTTATCTCGTTGGATCCGCGCATAAGTGAGCTCAACATCCCGTTTTGGCCCTTCAAGCAGTTGTAAAAAATGCTGCTCCGTGGCGAGCAGCAAACCGGTGATGTGGTGTAACCGATTATTACGCTCTGCTTGCTGATGAATTTCAGCAATACAGTCAGCGGTTATGTCCGTTTGGGCAGTACTGACATAGGCAAGTTGCAATAACGGTTGCTCTGGCATGCTGATCTCAATTATCGGTATTTACGTTGCGCTTTGCGTTTACGCTCGGCTTCTCGCTCGGCTTTGTCTTTGGCTTTCGCCGCTTCATCGGCCTTGGCATCAATTTGCTCTTGGCTAACCATCTCTGGGGTTTCTAGCGTAATGGGCCCTAAGTTACCGGCGCGCAGTTCAGTGATCAGGATAGTGCCGGCTTTTTCTAGATCGACCACGCCACCTTTGCGCATACAGCCACGACGAATGCCAATCGCATCTAATAGCGCCAGATCATTTTCCGGTTGCTCGGTTAAATCAAAGCGCTGCATCACTGCAGCAGGGTAGGCTTGTAACAAATAATCAGCCGCAAACAGCGCAATATCGGCATACTCAAACACCGTATCTTTGATGGCGCCGGTCACGGCTAAGCGATAGCCACAGGTAGGCGGGCTCAGTTTCGGCCATAAAAAGCCCGGCGTGTCGGTTAAAATCACATTGTTATCCAGCTTAATACGCTGCTGTGTTTTGGTCACGCCAGCTTCGTTGCCGGTTTTGGCGATAGTCCGCCCAGCGAGGGTATTAATTAACGTGGACTTACCCACGTTAGGTATCCCCATAATCATAGCTCGAGCGCCTCGGATCTCCAGGTTACGCTCTGGCAGCATGTCATTACACAGCTGTAATAGGGCGCGAATATGTTCAGGATTTTGCTGACTGATCGGGATGGCTTTCACGCCGCTTTGACTGTCAAAGTGCTGAACCCAACGCTGGGTAAGCACAGGATCGGCCAGATCGGCTTTGTTTAACACTTTAATACAGGGCGTATTACCGCGCAGTTGCGGCACCAGCGGGTTTTCACTGGAAAACGGAATACGGGCATCGAGCATTTCGATAATGATATCGACTTGCGGCATTACTTCGGCGATTTCTTTGCGGGCTTTGTGCATATGGCCCGGAAACCAGTTAATAGACATGACAGTTCCTTTGGCGTTAAAAACGCGCCAGTAATTCGCGCCGATAATCGGCTAGATTGATGCTTAAGCCTGCCGCGTTCAGTTTATCTTGCAGTTTGTTGGCGGCCAAATTGAGCTCGGACATCATCAAAGTATTATCATCCAATTGCCACACCAGTTTTGATGCTTCGTAGCTGTAAGCCAATATTAATAGTGCAATGACATCATTTTGTTCGGCGGCCGCGTCGATAGCGCGCTGTTTACGTTGGATTAAATTTAATTCGTGTTTCAGATCCCAAATGTAGGCCACATCATGAAAATAAGGATGCGTTTTTAAACGTTTCAAACTGAAACCGACCACTAAACAGCCGATCACCACACCACTAAAATTTAGCCAAAAATTTGAACCTATTCCGGTTGCGAACAGTGCGATCAGTAAGGTCGAGCTGCCTAAACTGATCAGTAACAATGCGATAATGCTTGAAACAGTGATGCGGTTTAGCCGTTGGCGATAGCGATGTTTTTCAATAACACGTAATTGCATGATGACTCGTTCATTTGTTAGCGGGGTTGAACCAACGACACGCCGCAGCCAGAAAAAGGGCAAACTGCGGCACAATCTAGGTTATGGCTGTGCGACTTCAGGCGGTTGATAACGGCGAATTTGCAGTATTATGCCTAATTTAGGATGATCCAGATAATGAATTTCGCCACTGATCACCCGTCGGCTTTGTTTCACATTGATACTTTGTAGGGCGCCATTATGCATTCTGCGCAGATTAAAGTCTGTATTGACAAACAGATAATGATCTAAATGCAGTTTAAATAAACCATCCAGTTGCCATACTTCCGTCGGTAAATTAGCCTGGCTTTGTACGTTGCTGCTATTGTCGATTGCCGCTGTGCTCGGTTGATCCAACGATACTCCCGCGGCCAGTTGTTGGCGGCGGCTATTAATTTGCTCAAGCACGCTGGTCACGTCGCTGGCATTGGCCGCAACTTGGGTGTCATTCACCGGGGTATCATCTTGCTCAGAGGTGATAGGCTGTCCCCAATAATCAAAACGCTGGCTGAAGTTTTCACCGGCAAACCAACGGCTGGGGATCGCTCGGCGCTCGGTGACAGGTGCTTGACGCCATACCGTATGCAACAGCACTTGTTGTTGGCGTTGTCGGCGCAGTTTAGCGACCACATCAGTTAAAGCAAAGGCTTCGGGCTCGGCTAAAAAGGGCACGCCTTGAAACTCGCCGCGACCGGCTAAGGTATGGGGCAGCCGTGAGGGCCAAGGCACCTTATGGCTGAGCCATTTTTCAGGAAACAACGCCAGACGCTGCCAAGCCAACGGCTGGGTTTCCTGTTGGCACATCAGTTTATGGGGGGGCTGCCAATTACTTGGAAACACACTGCTTGCTGCTGTATTTAACGGTGCTGGGCTGCAATCTTCTAAAGCACTGACTAGCGGCTGAATAATCGGATTATACAAAGGAGACACCAAATCAATAATGCGGCCCAAGCGAATTGGCGTAACCTGCTCGGGAAAATGTTCGCGTAATTGGCTATCGCCTGTACGTTCAAAAACAATCAGTTCTACTTCAAACCAGCGCTCATTGGCTTGCAGCAACATGGTGTTCAGTAACAGACATCCGGTCAGCAATAGCCGAACTTTCATGCGTTTCCTACCTTATGTTTGGTAAAGTCAGCCAACATCGAGCTGATGAGGCTGAGTCGATCTTTATGATCCTCTGCGGCAATACTAAAACGCAGTTTTTGCCCGCCTTCCAGTTTAAAGACGCGCGATTGGGTTTGGATCAACGTAATAATGTAACTTGGATTGACCAGGGTTTTCTCGGCGAATTCTACCACACCACCTTTGCTATTGGCTTCTATCCGTTTAATACCCAGAGCCTGTGCTTGCAATTTTAACTCAGCAACGGCCACTAAGTTTTTCGCCGCATCGGGTAATAATCCGAAACGGTCGATTAACTCGACCTGAACTTCATCGATCTCTTCTGGGTTTTTGGCACTGGCCAGTTTTTTATAAAATGATAGCCGTAAATTGACATCAGGGATGTAGCTCTCTGGAAACAGCGCAGGCAGTTTTAAATCCATTTCAGTTTGTTGGCTGAGCATGGCTTCAAGGCTGGGTACTCGCCCCGCTTTTAAGGCTTGCACGGCTTCTTCGAGCATTTCCATATACAAACTAAAACCGACCGATTCAATTTGACCGCTTTGTTCATCGCCTAATAACTCACCTGCGCCACGAATTTCTAAATCGTGCGTCGCTAAAGCAAAACCGGCACCCAAGTCTTCTAAACTGGCGATGGCTTCTAAACGTTTTTCGGCATCTTTAGATAAACGCTTGGGCGGCGGGGTCATTAAATAGGCATAGGCCTGATGATGGGAGCGGCCAACCCGGCCTCGCAATTGATGTAACTGCGCCAAGCCAAAGTTATCCGCACGGTTAATAATGATGGTATTGGCTGTGGGCACATCGATGCCAGTTTCGATAATAGTGGAGCACAGTAACAGGTTAAAACGCTGATGATAAAAATCAGCCATAATTTGTTCGAGCTCGCGTTCACGTAGCTGACCATGGGCAATGGCGATATTCGCTTCAGGGATCAGCTCTTGTAAATCGGCTGCCATTTTTTCGATAGAGGCAACATCATTGTGTAAAAAGTACACCTGACCACCCCGTAAGATCTCGCGCATCACCGCTTCGCGTAGCAAGCCGTTTTCGTATTCGCGCACAAAGGTTTTCACTGCTAAACGCCGCGCGGGTGGGGTGGCGATAATCGACAGATCACGCATGCCCGACATAGACATATTCAGGGTGCGCGGAATGGGCGTGGCGGTTAAGGTTAAAATATCAATATTGGCGCGCAGCGCTTTAATTTTCTCTTTTTGGCGTACACCAAAACGGTGTTCTTCATCGACAATCAGCAGGCCTAAATCGTGCAGTTTAATATCATCTTGCAGCAGTTTGTGCGTACCAATAACAATATCAACTTTACCGTTACTGACATCTTCTAATATGGCTTTTTGCGCTTTGGGACTAACAAAACGAGACAGCACCTCAATTCGCACCGGCCAATTAGCAAAACGATCTTTAAAGTTTTCAAAATGTTGTTGTGCAAGTAAGGTAGTGGGTACCAACAAAGCCACTTGCTTACCGCCGTTAACCGCAACAAAGGCGGCGCGCATAGCCACTTCGGTTTTACCAAAGCCGACATCACCACACACTAGGCGATCCATTGGTTGCGGTTGCTGCATATCCTGCAATACGGCATTAATGGCGTCGAGCTGATCGGCTGTTTCTTCAAACGGGAAGCTGTCGGCAAAAGCCGCGTAGTCATTTTCATCCAGTTTAAAGGCATGGCCCTGATGTGCGGCACGCTGCGCATAGACATCGAGTAATTCTGCTGCAACATCACGCACCTTTTTCAGCAGCCTTACGGCGGGCTTTTTCCCACGTATCGTTACCGAGTTTGTGCAAGGGGGCATGTTCGGCATCGCTGCCTGAGTAACGACTTAACAGATGCAGTGATGACACCGGTACATACAGTTTGCTACTGCCGGCATATTCAATGGTCACAAACTCAGCACTAATGCCATTGGCATCCAGCACCTGCAAGCCTTGATAACGGCCAATGCCATGTTGTAAATGCACAATAGGTTGACCAAGGCTTAATTCGGCCAGATTACGAATGATGGTATCAGAAGAGATTTGCTGGCTTTTCTTACGACGCCTGCGCTGGCTAATTTTTTGGCCAAATAGCTCGTTTTCGCTGATCAGGGCTAGCGGCGGTGTGGTGTTAACGAAAGTACCTTGATCCAGGGTTCCGACCAACACGGCAATATCTTGCTGTTGCGTTAAAAACTGCGCCAAGCTACTGGTTTGCGGCAGATGCACGGCGGCCTTGTGCAACAGCTGCAATAAACTTTCACGACGGCCTTCACTTTCCACTAAAAATAGCGCGCGGCCTTGCTGCTTTTTTAGCGCTGTTAAAAAGTTTAAAAGGGCTTCTAACGGATTTTTCAGCTGATGATTAATATTAAGATCAGGCAGGTTTGCAATTGGCGCATTGATGTGACCATTTTTAAGCGGTAACTCTGCACGGCTTAAACGTAACCTAGGGTAAGCTTTTAGCGCGGCAAACAGCTCATCGGTGGCTAAATACAATTCGGTCGGTTGTAAAATGGGCCGCAGTAAATCAATGGCTCGATCTTGATAGCGACGTTTTAACTCTAGCCAAAACTGATTGGCGCTGTGCTCGATATCACCACAGGTTAAAATATGCGAGTTAGCCGGTAAGTAACTGAATAAACTTGAGGTATCTTCAGCAAACAGCGGTAAATAATATTCAATACCGGCCGGTAAAATACCTTGGGTGACTTGCTGATATAAGGATTCTTTTTCATTGCGAGCGGCAAAGCGTTCGCGATAACGCAAACGAAAGCGTTCAATCGCCGCCTTGTCGGTTGGAAACTCATGTGCCGGCAAGAGCGAAATCTGTTTTACTTTATCTAAACTGCGCTGCGTGTCAGGATCAAAGGTGCGAATGGCATCCACTTCATTATCAAAAAAGTCGATGCGATAAGGCTGCGTTGCGCCCATCGGATACAAGTCTAGTAAGGAGCCACGAACAGAGAACTCGCCATGCTCCATAACTTGATCGACATGTCGATAGCCCACCGCGGCTAATTGCTGCTTAAAAGCACTTAAATCGGTTTGTTGTTGCTCGGCCAAAATAAAACTGTGTTGCTCTAAATGGGCACGACCAGCAATTTTCAATAACAAGGTACTCACCGGCACTATCACTAAGGCATGACTGAGCCGAGGCAATTGATACAGCGTGGTTAAACGCTGAGAAATAATGTCCTGATGCGGCGAAAACATATCATAGGGCAGGGTTTCCCAATCGGGCAGCGTGAGAATGGGACACTTTGCGGGGTCAAGAAAGACCGTTAACTCTTGCTCTAAACGCATCGCTGCGGGGGTGTCTTGTACCACTAAGACACAGACACCTTGTTGCTGTGTGACATAGCTGCTGATGGCTAGAGGTAAGGCAGCGCCAGTCAGTTGGCCCCATGCTTGCTGATCAGTAGCGCCGCGTAATTGCGGTATCGAAGGAAAAACACTCATTGAATTATAAACTCGTATCCTGATTAATCGCGTTGGCTGTTACAGTGATTTGGCGCTGCTAGTTCAGCGCTGCTCCGCTTTTAATTTTAATTGTCGGGCTTGCTGCTGCAAACTGGCGCGCACCAGCAATTCGCGATCTTCATCACGGATCAGTTTAAACACCACTTTGATCAGATAGCCATCTGTGGTTTGTTCAGCGCTTAATACTTGACCAAAACAAAAAACCGCCCCAGCATTGTCAGCAAGAAATAACTTCACTTCAACTGCTTGCAGTGCTGGCATGGCGCTATCAGTCTTAAAGGTGAGGCCAGCACCACCGTAGCTTTGCGTATGATGGCGATACGCCGCAACATCTTGTTGTTGTAAAACGTAATGCAGCAGCAAATCGAGCTTTTTTGCTTGCTGTTGCAAGTAGTTCGCTAACTCTTCGGCTAATTCACCGACGCGTTGTAACGAGCGCAGTGCATTCATATTCAGTTGGCCCACATTCCCGGCTAACAAAAAAGGCTCGGGGATGGCCGCCGTAAAGTCTGCTTCGCTTGGCAGAGGCGTACTCAGTGGTACCACATTAATGGCAATGCGATGCTCAACTTTGAAATACTGTTGAAAATCTTCGGCTAGGCTATCCAGTTCAGAGCTCATCTGGGTTCTCCCGGGTTGGTGCTTGTCATTGCACCGAATTATCACTATTATCGGCACCACTTTTGCGCTAATTTATCATCTAACCTAGGTAAAGTCCTGAAAATTCACATGCACCTTCCAGTCAGCCTGTTTATTGGCTTACGTTATAGCCAAAGTCGCAAGGGTAATGCTTTTATTTCGTTTATCACCCTGTTTTCTGTTGCCGGTATTTTACTTGGGGTGATGGCGTTAACCATTGTCAGCTCGGTTATGAACGGCTTTGAGGCGGAATTAAAGCGTCGCATCTTAGGCGTGGTGCCCCATCTTATTGTGGAAGCGCCACAGGGGGATACCCGCTGGCAACAACGCTTACAACAACAAGCCAAGGTGTTGGATATTACCCCATTTCTGCAAACTGAAGCCTTAGTGCAAGCGCCTCGGCAATTAACGGCCGTGATGCTGCAAGGCTTAACACCTGAGCAGTTACCGCAGTTTTTAAGACAATCTTTAGCACTGGGCGATTGGCAAACATTAAGCGAGCAGCGTTATAGCATCATGCTCGGCCGCGGTTTAGCCGAACAGCTGGATGTGCATTTAGGGCAACAAATTCGGGTACTATTAGCGCAAGGTGGCAGCCATACGCCCTTAGGCTGGATGCCACGCCAGCGCTTATTTACCGTCGCTGGAATTATTGATACCGGCTCTGAAGTGGATAGTGTTATCGCGATCACGGCGCAAGAAGATTTAATGCGGTTATTGCCGGTTGCCGAGCGCACGCCGAGTTGGCGGGTCAGTTTATTAGAGCCTTTTCAAGCGCCGTTGTTAGCTGAGCAATTATCAGCTGATACGCAAATAGGCTCAGTGCAAGATTGGCGGCAGAGCCATGGAAAATTATTTGCGGCAGTGGCCATGGAAAAAGCCATGATGTGGCTGATGTTATTACTGATTGTCGCTGTGGCGGCCTTTAACATTGTGTCAGCCTTAGTGATGATGGTTACCGAGAAACAAGCAGAAGTGGCGATTTTAAAAACCCAAGGCATGACCGACCGCGCGCTATTTTTTGTATTTGCCATACAAGGTTTATTTAACGGGTTGCTCGGTGCTGTGCTTGGTGTGATAGCTGGCGTGTTAGTCAGTTGGCAGCTTAATGCGTTATTAGATCTGTTCAATTTCCAAGTTGCAGGCGGTATTCAATTACCTGTGTTAATGGATGCCAGCCAAATTGCCACCATCTTCATTAGTGCTATTGGCTTAACCTTGCTCGCCGTGTTGTATCCAGCTTGGCGTGCGGTAAAAATTAATCCGGCGGAAGTATTACGCGATGAATAATGTTCTTGAAGCCTCTCAAATTTGTAAAACTTACCGTGATGGCCAGCAGGTCACCGAGGTGTTGCATCAGGTTAATTTAACCATTGCCAAAGCTCAAATGGTGGCCATTGTGGGCAGTTCAGGCTCTGGCAAAAGTACCTTATTGCATATTTTAGGCACTTTAGATACGCCAGACAGTGGCAATGTGCAGATCGCTGGACAACAGATTGCTAAGCTCAGCGCCAATCAAAAAGCCAGCTTGCGTAATGAAAAACTGGGTTTTATTTATCAGTTCCACCATTTGTTAATGGATTTTACGGCGGTTGAAAACGTGGCCATGCCCTTACTAATCCGTGGGCAAGCCCCTGTCGAAGCGAATGCCGCCGCCACCGCTTTGCTAAGCCGAGTGGGCTTGGCGCATCGTTTAACCCATAAACCGTCTGAATTAAGCGGCGGCGAGCGGCAACGCGTTGCTATTGCTCGGGCATTGGTGACTAAACCCGCTCTAATTTTAGCCGATGAGCCCACCGGTAATTTAGATCAGCAAACCGCAGAGTCTATTTATCAATTGTTACGTGAGCTTAATCGTGAATTTGCCACCAGCTTTGTGGTGGTGACCCACGATCGTGCCCTAGCGGCTCGCTTAGACAAACACTATTTGATGACAGATGGTCGTTTGGAGCCTGCGCCATGAATGCTCTCGTTTGGCAACTGGCGCGACGTTATCGCAATACTCGCCATACCAGTGGCTTTATTCGCTTTATTTCGGCTTCATCGACCTGGGGTATTGGCTTAGGCGTAGCGATTTTAATTTTAGCGCTGTCGGTGATGAATGGTTTTGAGCAGGCACTAAAACAGCGTTTGTTGGCGGTGATCCCGCATGTTGAATTAGAGTCAGTGGAAAATAACTTACAGCAATGGCAAAGCAAGCTACCGCGCTTAAGCGCTGTAAAAGGCGTAATAGCGGGCGCACCTTATATTAAAGCCAACGGCATGCTGCGTGCTGGGAGCCAAATTAAAGCGGTACAGCTGCGTGGTATTGATTTGCAACTTGAACAGCAACTCAGTGACTTCGCCACTTACTTGCAAAGCGGCAGCCTAGAGACATTAGCGGCAGAGCAAGTTGTGCTAGGCAGCGGTATTGCCGCGGCACTGGGTTTGCGGGTCGGTGATAATGTGCAATTAATGCTTCCTCGTTTTACCGATGATGGTCGTTTAGCCAGTTATTCTAATCGAGTGCTGAGTGTCAGTGCCATTATTGGGGTGGGCGGGCAACTCGATTATAGCCAAGCGTGGCTGGGTTTGGATGCATTAGCCGATTTTTTAGCTATGCCAGAAGACACCGTACACGGTTTAGCCTTTCGTTTAGACGATATCTTTGCGGCACCGGCCATGGCACGGCAACTCGGGCAGTTGTCGGATGATTATGTCTATCTGCTCGATTGGTTTCGTAGCCAAGGCCATGTTTATCAAGATATACAAATGGTGCGCGCCATTTTATATTTGGTGTTGTCGCTGGTGATCGCCGTGGCCTGCTTTAATATTGTCGCGACCTTGGTGATGGCTGTGCGGGAAAAAGAATCGGATATTGCCATTTTGCTAACCATGGGCATGCGACCGGCGGCATTAATTAAAACCTTTATGTTGCTAGGCTGGCTAAATGGTTTGGTTGGCACCTTAGGCGGGGCCGTTGTTGGCGTGTTACTGGCACATTACATTGAGCCGATCTTTGCTTTTGTAACCTCGACACTTGGCAAATCGTTATTAGATCCGAGCATCTACTTTATAGATTACGTGCCGTCGTTATTGCTGTGGCAGGATGTGGTCGTTACGGTGCTGTTGGCATTGGGCTTAAGTTTATTATCGACGCTGTATCCGGCATTTCGTGCTAGTCGGGTGCAACCGGCAAACGTGCTGGGGCAACGATAACATCCCCCGTAGTGTTTTATTCATGCTTTTTAGTAACTCTCTGCCTAAAGCAATACTAATTAAACCCTTAGTTTTGTTTTAGGCGATTTTTATGGCGTAACAAGCGCGCAAGTTTTTCTTTCTTTACCGATAAACGCCATAACCAGTCAATGGCAAAATAGCCAACAATGCTGGCGGTAATGCCCATTAATAAACAGCCGGTCAGTAAAGGTTTACCGATGGTTTGCATGCTATGCCACAACCAACCAAACGAAGCTTCAAAAGCAAAGGGCTCGGCAGGTGCTTTAAGTACCACACTGCCAATTAGATAACAGAGATACAGCATCACCGGCATGGTGAGCGGGTTTGAAATCCACACTAACGCCACACTTAACGGTAAATTAACGCGTAAGGGTACGGCCATCAGCGCCGAGAATAGCATTTGAAAAGGAAAGGGCATCCAGGCCCAAAAAAGACCGACAGCAAAAGCGCCGCGCGCAGAGCGGCGGTTTAAGTGCCATAAATTACCATCGTGCAGCATCGAACCGAACAGATTTAATAACTTCATCTGCTTGATTTTTTCTGGAGATGGTAAATATTTCTTAATAGTCTTCTTTGGCATTACAACCTATTTACGAAAAGTAAACATGCAACACTTTTGCACAGGTGTATTAGCTGGCAGCCTATTGTCGTTATTTTTACCGCTTCCGCCAGCTTTTTTTCAATATATTTTTCTAGCGGCTTTTCTAGTCAGCTGCCGCTTTCGGCTGTTTTTTTTAGCCGGTTGCAGCGCGTTTATAGTCAGTTGGCATTGGCAGTTGTCTGCATACTGGCAGGCACAAAATGCGTTCTTAAACTCAGCAAGCAGCTATCACGATGTGCGGATTGTCAGTTGGAGCGATCACGGCATTGGTGATTTAACAGTGAAACTGCAACTACAGCAAAGCTCATACAATCAGTATCTGCTCTCTGTGCGCTGGCGACAAGCTCCAAGCCTCGAAAATAATCAACTTTGGCGTTTACCATTAAAATTGCGACCGGTAGCACAGAGTTGGACTCCACTGTCACGGCCTCGTTCGCTGCAAGCCTTATTGCAAGGTGTGATTGGCGAGGGATATGTGTTGCCAGAGCAGCCAACTATCTTATTACAGGCCCCTGTGTCAGCCAGAGAAACCCTCATTACCCAGCTAAAAACGTCGACTGCATCCCTTAGCAGTGCACCATTGCTGTTAGCGTTAACTGTAGCAGAGCGACAATTTGATGCGCAATTGTGGCAAGGGATCCGGCACAGTGGCTTGGGACATATTTTAACTATCTCGGGTTTACACCTTGGCTTGGTCTATGGTTGGAGCCTGTTGTTATTTAGCGGGTTGTTGCGCCTTAGACCCTGTCGATTTAAAGAGGAGCTGGCTTTATTACTCAGTTTGTTGCCGGTTTTAGGCTATGGCTGGTTGGCTGGTTTTACCATCCCAACATTACGCGCGGCCGTGGCTTTGGCTATTTTTGTGCTGAGCCGATTATTACTGCGCCCCTTAGCCAAGTCTCAAGCGTGGTTGCTGTTATTGGCATTATTGCTCCTGGCCAATCCATTGTGGTTACTCAGTTATAGTTTTTGGTTGTCGATGTTAGCCGTAGGCTGCATTGTGTTACTGCTGTGGTGCTTAGCCCCTGCAGCGCCAAAGCGATGGGCAAAATTACGTTACTGGTTGCGGTTTCAATTAGCATTAACCTTGTTAATGTCATTTATTAGTATGGCTTTTTTCTCGGGTGTTAGTGTCTTATCCATTCTCTCTAATCTGTTGTTTGTCCCTTGGTGTACGTTGCTCGCGATCCCGTTTTTATTGATCACGGTCTGTTGGAGCTTGGCGGGCTTGCCTTATGTTCAATGGCTCTGGCAGTTAACCGATGGGTTGTTTATTCCCTTAATGATTTGGTTAGAATGGAGTGGCTCTCAAGCAGTTTGGTGGAGTTTACCTCAGCTCTCCCCCCTGACGGCGTTTTTACTGTCCGGGGCCTTAGCAATGCTGCTAGCCTGCCGTGTAAAGGGCTCTCTGTGGCTGTTATGGCTTACTGTGGTGGTATTAATGATCTGTTTACCGGTGAATGTTCACCCGCAATTACAGCTAATCGATAGCGGGCAGCGCACGGTATTATTATTACAGAAACCTCATAACGCCATCTTATATTTAGATGCCCCTGCGACACAGTTGGAAGGGCTGGTACGCCAGCAGGTATTACCTTTGTTACAACAGCAACGGTTGCGGCAATTGGGGCCGGTCATTATACCGGCACTTGAGCGAGAAATGGCGCCAGCCTTGGCGTTAATTCAACAAGCTTATCCAATGGCAAAATTTTACAGTGCGGTAGCGGCATTACCAGAAGTGCAGACCTGTACTGAATTAGTTGCAGCTTATCCTGACATTGGCTTTCGGCATTGGTTGTTAGCTAAAGCCGATCCCTGTGTGCTCAGTGTTGATATGGCAGGCTGGCAATTGTTGTTGCCAGGTAAGTTGCAACAAGCTCAAGAGCGGGCATTATTGCAGCAGTATGCTGATTTAACCGCGGATATTTATTTACTGGCAGATTATGGGCGCGCCAACGCTAATTCATTAGCTTTTTTACAAGCTTTAGCGCCACGGCAATTGCTATTAGCGGCCAACGCACAAGGGCCTTATACTTATCCACAAGCTGGCGTGCAACAACGGATTAACTTATTGAATTTACCGCTGTATCATACTGGGTTACAAGGCAGCTTGCAGATTGAATTTACGGCTGAAAAACTGCGCATTCGCCAAGAAAATAGAGAAAAACACTACCCTTGGGCAGAAAAGCCGACAGCAATAGCTGAAACCTCTGCCTCAACACGCTAGAATAGCCAGATGATAACGATAAAAGGTTTAGAATTTTGCAGACAGAGCAAACAACGTCATCGGCGGTTTATCGTCGGTTACTCAGCTATTTAAAACCCTACCGCTTAGGTTTTGTCGCCGCCATTATCGGCATGGTGGGGTATTCAGCGGTAGATGCAGGTTTTATTGCCTCGGTACAGCCGTTTATTGACCGCGGCATTCAAGAAAAAGATACTGAATTTTTACGCCTAGCGCCTTTAGTGGTCATTTTGATGTTTATCTTGCGTGGCATTTTTCACTTTACCGCAACCTATTGTATTAGTTGGGTGGGTAATCAAATTGTCAAAGACATGCGACAGCAATTATTCAGCCATATGATGCGTTTACCGGTGAGCTTTCATGATAAACATTCTACCGGTGAGCTGATCTCTAAAATCACCTATGACTCAGAGCAAATCAAACAATCTTTAACCAAAGCCTTGATAGTGTTGGTACGTGATGGCGCCTTGGTACTGGGTTTAATTGGTGTGATGTTTTGGTATAGCTGGCAGCTCTCGTTAATCTTCTTTTTAATTGCACCTGTGATCGCTGTTATTGTTAGCTTTGTCTCGAAACGCTTTCGTAAGTTAAGCCATAAAATTCAACATGCGATGGGCGGCGTAACGACCGCTTCTGAACAGATGCTCAATGGGCATAAAGTCATTTTAGCCTTTGGTGGCCAAGCGGTTGAAGATGCGCGTTTTGAAGAAGTGAATAATCAAACTCGCTTACAAGGCGTGAAAATGGATGCTACCTCGGCCATTAGTTCTGGTGTGATCCAACTGATCGCCTCTTTTGCTCTGGCTTTTGTGGTGTTTATGGCCAGTCAACCGGAAATGCTTGATACCTTAACCGCCGGTATTTTCTCTGCCATCGTCACGTCGATGGTCATGCTGTTAAAGCCACTAAAACAATTAACCACGGTAAATAGCGAGTTTCAACGCGGTTTAGCCGCCGCTGCCAGTATTTTTCGAGTTATGGATGAAACCGCGGAGCGGGAGACGGGAACCATTGAATTAAAGCAGGCCAAAGGCGACATCGAGTTTAAACATGTCACCTTTAACTATCCAGGCCATCAGCAGCAGGTTCTCGACGATGTGTCGTTTCACGTGCCTGCAGGTAAAACGGTGGCGTTAGTGGGGCGTTCAGGCAGTGGTAAAACCACCATCTCCAGTTTATTACCGCGGTTTTATGAGGTAGAGCAGGGCGAGATTTTAGTGGATGGTCAAAACATTCAATTGTATAGCCGCAGTTCTCTGCGTCATCAAATCGCCGTAGTTTCTCAGCATGTGATGCTTTTTAACGATTCAATCGCCAATAACATTTGTTACGGTATGGCAGAGCCGGTCAGTCGCGAGCAATTATTGGCGGTTGCCGAGCAAGCCCACGTGATGGAATTTGCTAAGAAGATGCCAGAGGGCCTCGATACACAAATTGGTGAAAATGGCGTCAGTTTATCTGGTGGCCAGCGCCAACGTATTGCCATTGCTCGCGCGTTATTACGCCAAGCGCCAGTACTGATTTTAGATGAAGCCACCTCGGCTTTGGATACAGAATCTGAACGCAAGATCCAAGCTGCTCTTGACGTGCTGTTAAAAGGGCGCACCAGTATTGTGATTGCCCACCGCTTATCAACCATTGAAAATGCCGACAGCATTATTGTGATGGATCAAGGTCGTATTTTAGAGCAGGGCACACACGCCGAATTAGTAGCGCGTGATGGTGTTTATGCTTCGTTACATAAATTACAGTTCGGCTCTGAAAAATGACCGCACTGGAGCGTGGCTGGTATCAAGGTCGATGGTGGTGTTATTTACTGGCGCCATTTAGCCTGTTGTTTTGGTTATTGTCGACCTTGCGCCGCACGTTATTTCGCCGAGGCATTAAACGCCATTATCGTTTAACGGTGCCGGTTATTGTTGTCGGCAATATTACTGTTGGCGGTACGGGTAAAACGCCGTTTACGTTATGGTTATGCCAGTTATTGCGCGAGCAAGGCTTTACCCCAGGCATTATTAGTCGGGGCTATGGCGTAAAATTAACGGCGCCACGTTTAGTTACCGCTAACTGCATGGCAAATCAGGTGGGGGATGAGCCACTCTTATTGGCTCAGCGCAGTGGTTGTCCAGTGGTCGTGTATCCGGATCGTGTTAGCGCCGGCCAACATTTGCTGTCACGTTGCCCCGACGTCGACATTATTATCTCTGATGATGGCCTACAGCATTATCGATTAGCGCGCGATCTAGAAATTGTACTGATTGACGGTCAGCGTGGTCTGGGGAATGGCTGGTTACTGCCAGCCGGCCCCTTGCGCGAGTTGCCTTCTCGTTTAGCCTCAGTAGATTTTACGGTGGCAAACAGTGGGCCATTAGACGGTGTTGATGGCCACATGACATTAACCGTTGTTGCTGCGCGGCCCCTTTTGGCTGAGCAACCGGCGTTAGCGATGTCGACACCGGTTCAGTTAGTGGCGGCAATTGGCAATCCAGCACGTTTTGCTCGTTCGGCGCAAGAGGCCGGTTTTAACATTGCAGGGCAGCATTTCTTTGCCGATCACCATCCTTTTAGCCCTGACGATTTTACCGATTTGACACCCCCGCTGTTAATGACGGAAAAAGATGCGGTAAAATGTCGGTCTTTTGCCAAAAGCGGTTGGTACTATTTAGCCGTTCAGGCGCGGTTAGATCCCCAATTTACTGAGCAACTAAGCAAAAAACTTAACTTATTACGGAGTCAATATGGCCATGAATCTGGCATTGATTGATATTTTGGCCTGCCCGGTATGTAAGGGTAAATTAAAATATGACAAAACAGGCGAGCGCTTGATCTGCACCTTTGATCAACTGGCTTATCGTTTAAGCAATAATATCCCGGTGTTACTGGCGAATGAAGCAACACCATTAAGCTCAGAAGAGTGTGAAAAATGGCGTTCATAGTCGTTATTCCTGCTCGCTACGCCAGCTCTCGCTTACCGGGTAAGCCGTTAGCGGATATTGCAGGTCAAAGCATGATTGAGCGTGTGTATCGACAAGCGATACAAAGCGGTGCCGAGCGCGTGCTGGTTGCGACCGATGACCAGCGGGTTGCCGCTGCAGTGCACGAGTTTGGCGGTGAAGTATGCATGACGGCGGCCAGTCATAATTCTGGTACGGAACGCTTGGCCGAAGTGGTCACTCAATTAGGTTTAGCTGCAGATGATATCGTGGTGAATGTGCAGGGCGATGAGCCTTTTATCCCACCGCAAATTATTCGTCAGGTAGCAGAGAATTTAGCGCTGCAACAAAAAGCTCGGATGGCCACTTTAGCCGTGCCGCTGCATGATCTTGCTGAGCTGAAAAATCCGAATGTGGTGAAAGTGGTAACCGATCATGCTGGTTACGCCTTATATTTTAGTCGTTCAGCCATTCCGTTTGACCGGGACGAACGTTACCGTGATGCCCTTGCAACACACTATCGGCGGCATATTGGCTTATATGCGTATCGTGCGGGTTTTATTGCCGATTACGTGGCGTGGCCAACATCAACCCTGGAACAAATTGAAGCGTTGGAGCAGTTACGAGTGCTGTGGCAGGGGGAAGCCATTCATGTGGCGACAGCCATAGAAACGCCGGCGGTTGGCGTTGATACCGCAGAAGATCTGGCGCGAGCCATTGCTTTTGCCACGCAACAACATGTTTAAATCGCTGACTATCGTCGATAGTACCGCAGATTTTGTGGTTATTAATAAACCCGCAGGCTTAAGCTTTCATTCGGAAGAGGGGCCGGGGGTAGTGGCCATTGCCGAGCAACAGTTAGGCGAAAAGCTGTTTGCGGTGCATCGATTAGATAAAGTCACCTCGGGTTTATTGCTATTGGCGCGCAATACTGTTGCAGCCGCAGAATTTACCCAATTATTTAGTCGTCGGCAAATCCAGAAATGTTACTTGGCGTTAAGTGCAGCACGGCCTAACAAAAAACAAGGTTGGGTGAAAGGTGCCATGCAGCCTGGCCGACGCGGCGGTTGGAAGTTAACCTCAGCACAACAGGCTTTAGCGGTCACGTATTTTGTTAGCCAGGGCTTTGAAAACTTACCGTTTCGCGCTTATTTGCTGCGGCCTTATACCGGTAAAACACATCAATTACGCGTGGCGTTAAAAAGTCAGGGGGCGCCTATCCTAGGCGATAGCTTATATGGTGCTGCAGAGGCCGACCGCGTTTATCTGCATGCCTATGCCTTGGCGTTTCATTTTGCTGGCACAGAGTATCAATATCAATTATTACCCGACAGCGGTGAGCAGTTTCTGGCGTTAGTGCATCACGGATTACCGGGATCGTGGCTAACACCATGGCAATATGCTTGGCCCGCGGCACCTAGCTTGCCGTTTGAGCGTTAACAGGAAGAAGTATGTCAGATTTTAATACGCGTTTTGCTGGCATTGCGCGTTTATATGGTCAGCAGGCCTTAGCAAAATTTCAGCGATCACATGTGGTGGTGATCGGTATTGGTGGCGTCGGAAGCTGGGCTTGTGAAGCTTTAGCGCGCTCAGGGATCGGTGAGTTAACGCTAATCGATTTAGATGATGTCTGTGTGAGTAATATCAATCGGCAAGCACATGCGCTGACCGACACGGTCGGCCAAGACAAAGTGGCTGTGATGGCTGAGCGGATTTTACAAATTAATCCAGAGTGTAAATTGAATCAAGTCGCGGATTTTATTGCCCCGGATAACTTAGCGAGTCTATTACCAGCTAACGCAGACTATGTGTTAGATGCGATTGATGCTGTTAAAGCAAAGGTCGCATTAATTGCCTGGTGCAAACGCAATAAAATGCCACTGATCACAACCGGTGGGGCCGGTGGGCAATTGGATCCAACGCAAATTCAATTGGCTGATTTAACCTTAGCGTTTAATGACCCGTTGTTGGCGAAAGTACGCAATATGCTCAGGCGCGATCATCAGTTTACCCGTAATCCCAAACGGCGTTTTGGTGTGGATTGTGTATTTTCTACTGAACAATTACGTTATCCACAAGCCGACGGCAGTATTTGCCAACAAAAACCCGACAACACAGGCAGTATGCGCTTAGATTGTAGTGGCGGTTTTGGCGCCGCTATGGTGGTTACGGCAACCTTTGGTTTGGCCGCCGTGTCGCGAATTTTAATCAAGCTGCAGCAAAAAGCCGCCGTTTAATGGGCGGCGACCACGTCTTTTATTCGATTGACCATCGCATTTAAGCCATTGCCTCGCGATTGGCTTAAATAGGGTTTCAAATTCAAACTATCAAAGCTGCGTTGTAAATCTAGTGTAGAGATTTCTTGCCGCGTCAGGCCATTAACAAAGCATAACATGATAGCCAGTAACCCTTTGACGATGCGGGCATCGCTGTCTAACACAAAAAAGTGTTGTTCGGTGCGGCTATCATAGTAGTGCAGTAGCCAAGCCCGACTTTCGCAGCCTTTAACTAGCCACTCATTTTGGCGCATTTTTTCTGGGATCGGCGGTAATTTTTTACCTAACTGCATCAATAAACGATACTTACTTTGCCAATCTTGAGGTTGTTGTAACTGTGGCAAATCCTGTTGCCGGATAGCCGTAAGGGCTGTCGCAGTATCCGTAATAAGTTGTGCCATGGTCATACCGTAAGGATCTCCACTGCCTGAGCCAATGCTGCTAAACATTGCTCAACTTCGGTTAACTGATTATAAGGTGCAAATGCGAAACGCAGCGCGCCTGGCGCGGCTAATTGTTCAAATAAGGGCATAGCACAATGACTGCCCGCGCGCACAGCAATGTGTTGTTCGTTCAGCAATGTCGCGACATCGGCAGGGTGTTCACCTTGAATGTTCAAGGTCACAATACCGGCATTATCGTGGCGAGACGATAACAATTTAATGCCAGGGATATGCTGTAAGCCATTATGAAAAGCCTTTAATAACAGGCCTTTATAACTGTTTATTTGTTGAGCGTCAAACCCACTAATAAATTTAATGGCCTGAGCAAGGCCCTGCGCGCCCGCAATGTGCGGGGTACCCGCTTCTAAACGGGCGGGTAAGCTGTTAAAGCGACTGCCACTAAAGCTAACATGCTCAATCATTTCACCGCCGCCATGTAACGGTGTCAGTCGTTCTAAGAATGCTCGCTTGCCATACAATACTCCGATCCCGGTTGGCCCATATAACTTATGCGCTGAGAAACAGTAAAAGTCGGCAGGCAATTTTTGTACATCGGGTCGTTGCCAAGCGATGCCTTGAGCGCCATCGACTATGGTGATAGCACCGGCTGCTTTTGCGTCGCTTAACATCTGTGCTAAAGGTAAAACATTGCCAAGTGCATTAGATACTTGGGTAAGACTGACAATTTTTGGCTTGCGCTCTAACAGTGTTTGATAGGCGGCTTGATCAAGTTGTCTGTCAACGGTTAATGGGATCACATCGATGATAACCCCATGCTGTTGACAATGCAGTTGCCAAGGTACGATATTCGCGTGATGTTCTAAGGCCGAGATTAAAATACGATCACCGGCTTGCAATATGGAATGCATTAAGCCAAAGGCTAATTGGTTAAACGCCGCTGTGGTACCACTGGTAAAGACAATTTCGGCAGGCTCGGCGGCATTAATAAACTGCTGTACCGTGCGTCTTGCCTCTTCAAATTGGCTTGTTGCCTGTTGGCTTAACTGATGCGTTCCGCGATGCACATTGCTATTGTCATGCTGATAGAACTTTACCAGGCTATCAATGACGACCTGAGGTTTGTGTGTAGTTGCTGCGTTATCAAGGTAGATCCAAGTGGGTTGCTCACGAAAAAAAGGGAACTGTTGACGAAAAGCGGCGGCATCAAACACAGACATGTCGGGAAGCTCAAGACAAAAACAAGGCGACTATTATGCCTAAAGCCACCCCTTTTAGCGAGAAGCACCTTTTAATGAGCCTAATAAAAGCGTCATTACTCAGGCGTATTGGTGATTTCAGCTGGTTTTTGCTGCATGAGGCTAAGGTAAAAGTATTAAAGTAGCCGAGATTACTTTGCAATGATGAGCCAATTGACTGCGCTAAAAACGAAAAAAGCGGCCAATGGCCGCTTTTAAGTTGCTGCTTGCCAGAGCAAATTACTTTTTGTAATCGCGCGCGGCATGGCCAGTGTATAGCTGACGTGGACGACCGATTTTGTGGCCTTTGTCTGCTAACATCTCGTCCCAGTGTGAGATCCAACCCACTGTACGTGACATCGCAAAGATCACCGTAAACATACTGGTAGGAATACCAATAGCTTTTAAGATGATGCCTGAGTAGAAGTCAACGTTAGGATACAGTTTCTTCTCGATGAAGTACGGGTCAGATAACGCAATGCGCTCTAATTCCATGGCGACATCTAATAGTGGATCTTTAATGTTCAGTTCGGTTAATACTTCATGACAGGTATCACGCATAACTTTGGCACGTGGGTCAAAGTTTTTATAAACGCGGTGACCAAAACCCATTAAACGGAAAGAATCATTTTTGTCTTTGGCTTTAGCTACAAATTCAGGAATACGGTCAACAGAACCAATTTGTTGTAACATTTTTAAACAGGCTTCGTTGGCACCACCATGTGCAGGCCCCCATAAAGAGGCAATACCTGCCGCGATACATGCATAAGGATTCGCACCTGATGAACCAGCTAAACGGACAGTTGAAGTAGAAGCATTTTGCTCATGATCGGCGTGTAACATGAAAATCCGATCCATTGCTTTGGCTAATACTGGGCTAACTTTGTAGTCTTCAGCGGGTACAGAGAACATCATGTGTAAGAAGTTTTCTGAGTAGCTCAGTTCATTACGTGGATAAACGAATGGCTGACCGGCAGTATATTTATACGCCATCGCGGCAATTGTTGGTAATTTAGCAATCAAACGATGAGCGCTACGGGTACGTTGTTGCGGATCGTTGATGTCTAAATCAGAGTGATAAAACGATGACATCGCGCCAACCACACCACACAGCATCGCCATTGGGTGTGCATCTACACGGAAACCTTGGAAAAATGCGGCGATTTTTTCGTGAACCATCGTGTGACGAGTAATGGTTTTAACGAAGTTATCATACTGCTCTTTTGTGGGTAATTCGCCTTCTAATAACAGGTAGCAAGTCTCTAAATAGTCTGATTTATCAGCGAGTTGCTCTATTGGGTAACCGCGGTGTAACAAAATGCCGTTGTCGCCATCGATGTATGTGATTTTCGATTCACAGGAGCCGGTAGACATAAAGCCCGGGTCAAACGTGAAATAGCCCTGTTGACCTAGTGTACGAACGTCAATCACGTCAGTGCCTGCCGTACCAGAGTAGATCGGTAACTCAAAGGTTTTACCATCAATCTGAACGACGGCTTTTTTATCTGCCATTGGATTTCTCCTACTGTTTTATTATCGGATATTAGGGTTAGGGGTATTCTACTCGCAAACCGCACCTGAAAGTCAATTCTAAAGGGTAATCAATTAATAAGTATTCGACTCTAGTCGTATTGCCGTACCGCTAAAAAGCTGTAAAGTTTTGTGCAACGGATTTTTCCGTTAAAAACCAAACAAAAATTGTAATAGCGTGTCATGAAATATATACTATTTGCGGCGTAAAAACAGTTCACCTTACCAGAACCTTTTTGCTGAACCAGCTTTATAGAAAAAGAGTATATCTGCTTCGGGATGTGGCTGTTTTTTGCAGCGACAATAATGACAACTACGCTCTACACGGGCATCGATAGGCAAGACACTGTGAAAAAGCAAAGACCAATAAATCTTGATTTAACAACTATCTCTCTACCTGCGACTGCCAAAGCTTCTATTCTGCATCGGGTTACCGGTGTTGCAATGTTTTTCGCACTGCTTTTTGTTATTTGGGCATGGGCGGTTTCATTGCAAAGTGCAGAAAGCTTTGACTACGTGAAGTCCTTGCTAAACTCACATTTTGCGAAGTTTATCGCATGGGGCACTATCACGGTACTTATTTACCACCTGCTAGGCGGTATCCGCCACATGATCATGGACCAAGGCTACTGGGAGGAACTCGACTCAGGTAACGCCAGCGCCAACATCACTATGGTGTTATGGATTATATTAGCTGTTTTAGCGGGGGTATGGTTATGGTTCTAAATCAGGCAAGCCTGAAACGCGATGGTGTTCAGGATTACGTATCATTAAGAGCAACTGCTGTTGTCCTAGCGACATACGCACTTTTCATTTTAGGTTTTTTTCTTTTCACTCCAGAAGTGACTTTCGAGATATGGCATGGCCTGTTCAGTAACGTGTTAATGAAGGTGTATACCTTGTTAGCGTTGATCTCGATTGCCATTCATACCCGTATTGGCTTATGGCAGGTATTAACCGACTACGTAAAGTGTGCCAAGTTACGCGCCGCTTTACAGTTTGTCCTGTACGTAATTGCCTTTAGCTACGTGGCAGTGGGTTTATTTGTGTTGTGGGGTGCTTAAGTGAATATTCCAGTAAGAGAATTTGACGCGATCGTCATTGGAGCCGGTGGTGCCGGTATGCGCGCAGCGCTACAAATCACCCAATCAGGTTTAACCTGTGCATTGTTATCAAAAGTTTTTCCTACGCGTTCACACACGGTGTCGGCGCAAGGCGGTATTACGGTAGCGCTGGGTAATAGCCATGAAGATAACTGGGAATGGCACATGTTCGACACCGTAAAAGGGTCGGATTATATCGGTGACCAAGACGCGATTGAATACATGTGTAAAACGGGTCCAGAAGCGATCACTGAATTAGAGAACATGGGCTTACCGTTCTCTCGTACTGAAGCTGGCCGCGTTTATCAGCGCCCATTTGGTGGTCAATCGAAGAACTTCGGTGGTGAGCAAGCTGCCCGTACTGCCGCTGCTGCTGACCGAACTGGTCACGCCTTGTTACACCTGCTTTATCAACAAAACGTTAAAAACCGTACTCAAGTTTTCTCTGAATGGTATGCCCTAGATTTGGTGAAAAACCAAGATGGCGCCATTGTCGGTTGTACTGCTATTGATATTGAATCTGGCGAAATCGTTTATTTCAAAGCCAAAGCCACGGTACTGGCTACCGGTGGTGCAGGTCGTATTTACGCTTCAACCACTAACGCACACATCAACACCGGTGACGGTGTCGGTATGGCTTTACGTGCGGGTGTGCCTTTACAAGATATGGAAATGTGGCAGTTCCACCCAACAGGCATCGCAGGTGCAGGTACCTTGGTAACCGAAGGTTGTCGTGGTGAAGGTGGTTACTTATTAAACAAAGATGGCGAACGTTTCATGGAACGTTATGCGCCAAACGCGAAAGACTTAGCTGGTCGTGACGTTGTGGCTCGTGCCATGATGACAGAAATCCGCGAAGGTCGTGGCTGTGAGGGCCCATGGGGTGTTCACATTAAACTAAAACTGGATCACTTAGGTGCTGAAGTTTTAGAAAGCCGCTTACCTGGTATTTGTGAATTATCACGTACTTTTGCGCACGTTGACCCGGTTAAAGAGCCCATCCCGGTTATTCCTACTTGTCACTATATGATGGGTGGTATTCCAACTAACGTCCACGGTCAGGTCATTACACCGAAAGCCGATGGTACAGAATCTGTTGTTGCTGGTTTATTTGCTTGTGGTGAGATTGCTTGTGTATCCGTGCACGGTGCAAACCGTTTAGGTGGTAACTCATTGTTAGACTTAGTGGTATTTGGTCGTGCAACAGGTTTACACCTTGGTGAAGCTTTAGCCGCAACCGCGCAAGCTCGTGATGCCACTCAATCTGACATTGATGCGGCCTTAGCACGCACACGCCGTTGGGAAGAGAGCAAGCCTGGCCAGGGTGAAGATCCGGTACAAATTAAGAAAGACCTGCAAAAATGTATGCAGCTTAATTTCTCGGTGTTCCGTGAAGGTGAAGCAATGGCCGAAGGTTTACAGCAGTTAAAAGAAATTCGTGAACGTCTGCAGTTTGCTCGTTTAGATGATAAGAGCTCTGACTTCAACACCCAGCGTATCGAGTGTTTAGAGTTAGATAACTTAATGGAAACCGCATTCTCTACTGCTGTTGCTGCAAACTTCCGTACTGAAAGCCGTGGTGCTCATGCACGTTTCGACTTCCCAGATCGTGATGACGAGAACTGGTTGTGTCACAGTGTTTATACTCCAGACACTGAGTCAATGTTTAAGCGTAAAGTGAATCTGGAACCGAAGTTCCGTGAAGCTTTCCCACCGAAAGCACGTAAGTACTAAGAGGGCTACAGCGATGCAGAAATTAGTTTTTTCGATCTATCGTTACAACCCTGATGTCGACCAAGCGCCGCGCATGCAGGATTATACTTTAGACAACCCGGATGGCCGGGATATGATGGTGCTTGATGCACTGGTCAAATTGAAAGAGCAAGATCCAACGTTATCTTTCCGCCGCAGCTGCCGTGAGGGTGTTTGTGGTTCAGATGGCGTGAACATGAATGGCAAAAACGGTTTGGCTTGTATTACACCGCTATCTGCAGTGGGTTTGAAAGGCGGTAAAATCGTGGTGCGTCCATTACCTGGTTTACCAGTCATTCGCGATCTGGTTATCGATATGAGCCAGTTCTATACGCAATACGAGAAAGTGAAGCCGTATTTGATCAACGATGGCTTGCCGCCAGCCGGTGAATTTTTGCAAACGCCGGAAGAACGCGCTAAGTTAGATGGCTTGTACGAGTGTATTCTTTGTGCATGTTGTTCAACATCGTGTCCTTCGTTCTGGTGGAATCCTGATAAATTTATCGGTCCAGCGGGTTTATTACATGCTTATCGTTTCTTGGCAGACAGCCGTGATACTGCAACCGAACAACGGTTAAATGACTTAGATGACGCTTTCAGCGTATTCCGTTGTCATGGTATTATGAACTGCGTAAGCGTTTGTCCGAAAGGGTTAAACCCGACTAAGGCAATCGGCCAGATTAAGTCGATGTTGTTAAACCGGGCGCTGTAATGCGCCCTTTTTTAGTGATTTAATTGAAAACTGTCCATCCACTTAGCGGGGTGGCAGTTTTTTTGCTACTTTTTCCAGGTGCTCAAAAATAAGGGAAACTAAATGCACGAAGGTGTAATGAAGGCGTGGTTAGAGTCTTCACATCTTGGCGGTGGTAACATGGCCTATGTGGATGAACTCTATGAATCCTACCTAGCAGAGCCCACCAGTGTTGGTGACGAATGGCGTGAGTTTTTTGCCCAGTTACCAAAGATCGATGGGGTCGAGCTTGAAACCCGACATAGCGATGTTCGTGAACATTTCGCTGAGTTGGCCCGCAACAAACATCGTGAAGTTGTGGTGGTAAACTCTGGTTCTGGTGCTGACAACCGTCAGGTTAAAGTACTGCAATTAATCAACTCTTATCGCTTCCGTGGCCATCAACACGCCAACTTGGATCCGTTAAACCTGTGGAAACAACCTCGGGTACGTGACCTTGAATTGTCGTTTCACGATCTGTCTGAAGCTGATTACGAAACTGAGTTCAACATTGGATCATTTGCTTCTGGTCAAGAAACAATGAAATTGGGCGATTTGCACAAAGCACTGGAGCGCACTTACTGCGGTTCTATTGGTGCTGAGTATATGCATATTGTCTCAACCGATGAGAAACGTTGGATCCAACAGCGCTTAGAAAGTGTGCAATCTCAGCCTCGTTTTGATAAAGACACTAAGCTGGGTATCCTGAAAGGATTAATCGCGGCTGATGGTCTGGAAAAGTATTTAAGCTCAAAATTCCCAGGTGCTAAGCGCTTTGGTCTTGAAGGCGGCGATGCGATGATCCCATTACTGAAAGCCATGATCCACCGTGCCGGTGAGCAAGGCGCCAAAGATTCAGTGATTGGTATGGCGCACCGTGGTCGTCTGAATACCTTGATCAACGTACTGGGTAAGAATCCTTCGAAGTTATTTGATGAATTTGCCGGTAAATACGAAGTAGTGGGTGCTGGCGATGTGAAATACCATATGGGTTTCTCATCTGACTTTGCCACCAAAGGCGGTAATGTGCATTTAGCACTGGCCTTTAACCCATCACATTTAGAAATTGTTAACCCTGTTGTTTTAGGCTCTGTGCGTGCCCGTTTAGATCGCCGCGGTTGTACCGACGGCTCGCTAGCACTGCCTATTACCATTCATGGTGACTCAGCTTTCGCCGGTCAGGGTGTAGTTGCTGAAACCTTCAACATCTCGCAAACGCGTGCATTCAAAGTCGGTGGCACCATCCGCTTGGTCATTAACAACCAAGTGGGTTTTACTACGTCAAACCCTGAAGATACGCGCTCAACCCCTTACTGTACCGACATTGCTAAAATGGTACAGGCGCCCATTTTTCACGTGAACGGTGATGATCCTGAAGCGGTAGTGATGATTGCCCAATTAGCGGTTGATTATCGTAATACCTTTAAGCGTGATGTGGTCATCGATTTATTCTGTTATCGCCGTAATGGCCATAACGAAGCCGATGAGCCAAATGCAACGCAACCTCTGATGTATCAGAAGATCAAAAAGCACCCAACGCCGCGGGAAATTTACGCTGAGAAGTTGGTGCAAGAAGGGGTTATTACTGCTGACGAAGTGAAAGCATTAATTGACGGTTACCGGGATGCTTTAGACAAAGGCGATTGTGTTGTTGAAGAATGGCAACCGATGGCACCTTCTTCAGTAGATTGGACCCCCTTTATTGGTAAAGACTGGGATACCCATTATGACGCCAGTCTAAAGCTTGAAGAACTCAAAGCGTTAGGTGAAAAAGCCATACAGGTGCCCGCAACGCATGTGTTACAACGTCAGGTTGGTCGTGTCTATGAAGACCGTGCATTGATGTTAAAAGGTGAGAAGAAAATTGACTGGGGTTTTGCTGAAATCTTAGCTTACGCCTCGGTGGTTGGTGAAGGAAGCCGTATCCGTATTGTTGGTCAAGACTCTGGTCGCGGTACCTTTTTCCATCGCCATGCTGTACTGCATAATCAAACGGATGGTTCAACCTATACGCCGTTAGAGAAAATCAGTGAACAGCAGGGTAAGTTTGAAGTTTTCGACTCGGCCTTATCTGAAGAAGCCGTTTTAGCGTTTGAATACGGTTATGCGACAGCAGAGCCACGGGCTATGGTTATTTGGGAAGGTCAATTTGGTGACTTCGCCAACGGAGCCCAAGTGGTTATTGACCAATTCTTAAGTTCTGGCGAGCAAAAGTGGGGTCGTTTATGCGGTCTAACTTTATTGTTACCGCACGGCTATGAGGGGCAAGGCCCTGAGCACTCGTCTGCTCGTCTGGAACGTTTCTTACAGCTGTGTGCTGATCACAACATGCAAGTGTGTGTGCCAACAACCCCTGCGCAAGTTTTCAACATGTTACGTCGTCAAATGGTGCGGCCAATGCGTCGTCCATTGATCGTAATGTCTCCAAAATCATTGTTACGTCACCCATTAGCGACTTCTTCGTTAGAAGAACTTGCCTCGGGTACCTTCCATAACGTGATTGGTGAAATTGACGAACTTGATGCAAAAGCGGTGAAACGTGTCGTGTTCTGTAGCGGTAAAGTGTATTACGAATTGCTTGAAGAGCGTCGTAAGCGCGAGCAAACCGATGTGGCTATCGTGCGGGTTGAACAACTTTATCCTTTCCCACATGAGGAAATGGCCGAAGTATTAAGCCAGTACCAACATGTAACTGATTTTGTTTGGTGTCAAGAAGAGCCACAAAACCAAGGTGCTTGGTACTGTAGTCAGCATCACTTCCGTGCTGCAATTCCAAAAACGGGTTACCTGAATTATGCCGGTCGTGAAGCGTCGTCTTCACCTGCAGTAGGTTACTTGTCTGTGCATAACAAGCAGCAACAAGCTCTCGTTAATGACGCGCTAACCGTTAAATAATGATTTTCCAGCCTGCATGCTGCAGGCTGTGATAACTGATATAGACCAACCGTTAAAGGTGAAAAAGTGGAAATTAAAGTACCCGTACTTCCGGAATCTGTTGCAGATGCAACCATCGCCACCTGGCACGTAAAAACTGGTGAAGCCGTTAGCCGTGATCAGGTATTAGTAGATATTGAAACTGACAAAGTTGTGTTGGAAGTTGTTGCACAAGCAGATGGTGTGATGGGCGAAATCATCCATGACACAGGTGCAACGGTAACGGCAGAAGAAGTCATTGGTAAAATGGAAGCCGGTGGTGCACCGGCTGCTAAGAAAGAAGAAGCGCCGGCAGAAAAAGCCGCAGCAGCTCCTGCTGCCGATGACAGCAGTGACGATGCGTTAAGCCCCTCTGTTCGTCGCATGATTTCTGAAAAAGGCTTAGATGCCAGCAAAATCAAGGGCACAGGCAAAAACGGTCGCGTAACAAAAGAAGATGTTGAAAAGTTTGTTGCTGCCCCAGCCAAAGCTGCCGCGCCTGCTACAGCTGCTGCGCCAGTGGTTGCTGCCGGTGATCGCAGTCAGAAACGTGTTCCTATGACTCGCCTGCGCAAAACGATTGCAAATCGTTTATTAGAAGCGAAAAATTCAACGGCCATGTTGACCACGTTTAACGAAGTTAACATGAAACCTATCATGGATTTACGCAAGCAATATCAAGATGTGTTTGAGAAGCGTCATGGTATCCGTTTAGGCTTTATGTCTTTCTATGTCAAAGCGGTTACTGAAGCGTTGAAACGTTTCCCTGAAGTGAACGCGGCGATCGACGGTGATGATATTGTTTATCATAACTACTTCGATGTTAGCATCGCAGTATCTACGCCTCGTGGCTTAGTCACGCCTATCTTACGTGATTGCGATAAAATGAATCTGGCTGAAATTGAAAAAGCCATCAAAGAATTAGCCCTGAAAGGTCGCGATGGCAAGTTAGCTATGGACGATCTGTTGGGTGGTAACTTCACTATCACTAACGGTGGTGTCTTTGGTTCCTTGATGTCTACGCCGATCATCAACCCACCACAATCTGCTATTCTTGGCATGCACAAGATCCAAGACCGTGTAATGGTTGTTGACGGTAAGATGGAAATTCTGCCTATGATGTATTTGGCACTGTCTTATGATCACCGGATCATTGATGGTAAAGAGTCAGTAGGTTTCTTAGTGACCATCAAAGAATTGTTAGAAGATCCAACGCGTATTCTGTTGGACATCTAACGTTTCATTGAATGTATCAAAAATGCTGTTGTTTGGTACAACAGCATTTTTTATCAAACCGGTTGGTACTATAATAAGCACCGAACCAAAATCAGGTTACTCTTTGTTGAGTAACGTCCCAATTCAAAAGAACGGAAAATAGCCATGAATTTGCACGAGTATCAGGGTAAGCAACTGTTTGCCCAATATGGTTTGCCTGTATCTAAAGGCGTTGCCGCAGCTACAGTGGAAGAAGCGGTAGCAGCTGCAGATGTAATCGGCGGCGATATGTTCGTTGTCAAAGCTCAAGTACACGCTGGTGGTCGCGGTAAAGCGGGTGGTGTGAAGCTAGTTAAGAGCAAAGAAGAAATCAAAGCATTTGCTGACAAATGGCTTGGTAAGAACCTGGTAACCTATCAAACAGATGAAAAAGGTCAGCCGGTAAGCCGTATTTTAGTTGAGCCATGCACAGATATCGCTCAAGAATTGTATTTAGGTGCAGTTGTTGACCGTTCTTCACGTCGTATCGTATTTATGGCGTCAACTGAAGGTGGTGTGGAAATTGAAAAAGTTGCCCACGAAACTCCAGAAAAAATCTTAAAAGCTGCGGTTGATCCTTTGGTGGGTGCTCAGCCATACCAAGGCCGTGAGTTAGCCTTCAAATTAGGTTTAGAAGGCAAGCAAGTTAACCAATTCGTGAAGATCTTCTTAGGTTTAGCAAAACTTTTCCAAGAAAAAGATCTGGCTTTATTAGAAGTTAACCCATTGGTTATTACACCTGCTGGCGATTTACACTGTTTAGATGCCAAGCTCGTTATCGATGGTAATGCCTTATATCGTCACCCTGATTTGAAAGCGATGCAAGATCCTTCACAAGAAGATCCACGTGAAGCGCATGCTGCTTCATGGGAGCTAAACTATGTTGCCTTAGGTGGTGACATCGGTTGTATGGTTAACGGCGCTGGTTTAGCCATGGGTACGATGGACATCGTGAAATTACACGGTGGCCAACCTGCTAACTTCTTAGACGTTGGCGGTGGTGCAACCAAAGAGCGTGTTGTTGAAGCATTCAAAATTATCCTGTCTGATACTGCGGTTAAAGCCGTTTTCATCAATATCTTCGGCGGTATCGTACGTTGCGATATGATTGCTGAAGGTGTTATCGGTGCAGTAAAAGAAGTGGGCGTTAAAGTTCCTGTTGTAGTTCGTTTGCAAGGTAACAATGCAGAATTGGGCGCAAAAGTGCTGTCTGAAAGCGGCCTGAACATTATCGCTGATACCGACCTAACAAGCGCGGCTAAACAAGTTGTTGCTGCAGCGGCTAAGGCATAAGGGGTAAGTAATGAGCGTTTTAATTAATAAAGATACCAAAGTCATTTGTCAGGGTTTTACTGGTGCACAAGGCACATTCCACTCTGAACAAGCCATTGCTTACGGCACAAAAATGGTTGGCGGTGTAACTCCGGGTAAAGGCGGTCAAACGCATTTAGGTTTACCGGTGTTTAACACTGTAGCAGAAGCGGTGGCAACTACGGGTGCAACTGCATCAGTCATCTATGTACCTGCGGCATTTTGTAAAGATTCTATCTTAGAAGCGGCAAATGGCGGCATTAAGCTGATCGTTTGTATCACGGAAGGCATTCCAACTTTAGATATGTTGGATGCCAAAGTGAAATGTGACGAGTTAGGCGTCGTGCTGATCGGCCCTAACTGCCCAGGCGTTATCACGCCAGGCGAATGTAAAATCGGCATCATGCCAGGTCACATTCATAAGCCAGGTAAAGTGGGTATCGTTTCGCGTTCAGGTACTCTGACGTATGAAGCGGTTAAACAAACCACAGATTACGGTTTTGGCCAGTCTACTTGTGTTGGTATCGGTGGTGATCCAATTCCAGGTTCTAACTTCATTGATATTTTGAAGTTATTCCAAGAAGATCCACAAACTGAAGCTATCGTCATGATCGGTGAAATTGGTGGTTCTGCAGAAGAAGAAGCAGCCGCTTATATCAAACAGCATGTGACTAAACCTGTTGTATCTTACATTGCTGGTGTAACTGCACCTGCAGGTAAGCGCATGGGTCATGCTGGTGCAATCATCTCTGGTGGTAAAGGTACTGCTGACGAAAAATTCGCTGCTTTAGAAGATGCCGGTGTTAAAACCGTGAAGAGCTTAGCGGATATTGGTCAAGCTCTGAAAGAATTAACGGGCTGGTAATCTAGCTTGTTAGTCGAAAAACCCGCTTTTAGCGGGTTTTTTTATGTCTAATACCTTTGAATTACAGTTGGGGGTTGATTTTTAGAGTCATTTATCTAACATGAAGAAAGCGGTTAAGTGTCCATTCAGCTTTACTGTTATTTTACTAATAATAATCAGGGAACTTCCTATGAGAATAATGCCATCAGATTCTAAAATTAAGCCGCTTTCCATAGCCATAAGCTGTGTCCTGGCCGGTTCACTTTTTCAAGTTCACGCCCAAGACGCAGAAGCTGACGCGCCCACAGCAGATGAAAAATCCGAACGTATTCAAATTATCGGTTCACGTATTCGTACCGACGGTTTAGATCAAGCTGCGCCTATTGAAGTAATTAATGCCAGTGTTGCTGCCAGCCAGGGTATTAGCAACTTAGGTGAGTTATTACGTAATTCCACGGTTGCTGCAGGTTCAAACCAAATTACTGCTGCGGCCTCTACGGCGTTTGTTACTGAAGGTGGTGTCGGTTCAGAAAGCATTTCATTACGTGGTTTAGGTGCAAACCGTACGTTAGTTTTATTAAATGGTCGTCGTGCTGGCCCAGCGGGTACACGTGGCCAAGTCGCTTCTTTTGATCCGAACATTTTGCCTTTATCAGCAATTGATCGTATTGAAATCTTAAAAGATGGCGCTTCTTCGTTATATGGTTCTGACGCCGTGGCCGGTGTGATCAACATTATTACGAAGAAGGGTGATGAAGGTACCATTAACTTTAATACCTCGCAGCCTTTGGAAGAAGGCGGTGAAAGTTATCAATTAAACGGTACTTATGGTAAAACCTTTGGCCGCGGTTCATTCCGTGTTGTCGGTGATTACAAAGTGCAGCAAGAGTTGGCTCAAGGTCAACGCAGTTTCTTTAACTGTGCTGAGCGGTATTTGTTTGATCCAACGACCAATGAGCGAGTTGACCCTGTTGATCCGCGTACCGGCAGTTACCATTGTAATGATTTACTGTGGGGTCATGTTTGGCTTTACGATTACCAAGGTGATGGCGGCAACGTCCCAGGGGGTGCAAAGGCGCAATATGATTATGATGGAAACTTAGGTAACTTCATTCCTGGGTTTGCAACTGATCCCAACAATCCGGATTTTATGGTGACACCACCCGGTTGGTTCCCGGTAGCTTATGATCGTTTATCAGATTCTGTCACCAACGCTGACCACCCGTTTCAAGATTTAGAAACACTGATCCCGAAAAACGAATTAATGACCGTGTATGCACAAGGTGATTATGAATTAAATGACACCACCAGTTTATACGGTGAAGTGTTATTAAATCGCCGTCAAACCACCACCAACGGCTATCGTCAGTTCTGGAGCTACAAATATAACGAAGATTTCTTTGCTGGTGATCCATTAAGTGCCGGTTGGACGGGTGCGCAGTGGTTAAGCCCAACCCCGATTACCGATCACTCAGGTGATAAGATCACTGTGGATTACCGCCGTTTTGTTGCCGGTATCAATGGTGATATTGGTAACTGGTATTATGATGTGGCTTATCAAAATAGCTACAGCAGCGGTGATTATAAGTCTAAGCTTATTTATGAAGATGCTATCTCTCCCTATAACTTTTCTTCAGGCTCTTGTGTTGGTGAAACAACACCGATCCGTGGCGTGCCTTGTGTCGATGTACCTTGGTTAGATCCACAGTTTTTAGCCGGTAATATTTCACCAGAAATCCGTGATTTCTTGTTTGGTGAGCAAACGGGTAATACTGTTTATAAACAACAATCAGTGGAAGGTTTTATTTCGGGTGATTTATTTGAATTACCTGCCGGCTTTATCGGTACTGCGGTCGGTTTCCAGTTCCAAAAAGACTCGATTAATGACGTCCCTGGCGAAGAGACCTTACGTGAAAATACCTGGGGCCAAACTGCCGCGGGTATTACTGCCGGTTCACATATCAGCCGTGCAGTATTTACTGAGTTCCAAGTGCCATTAGTGCGAGATCTACCGGGTATTCAAGCGTTAGATTTAACCATCTCAGGCCGTTACACCGATGTGTCTTCTTATGGTGGTGATAATACCTATAAAGCGGGTATCAACTGGACTATCGTTGATGGTGTGCGGGTGCGTGCTTCTCGGGGTACCTCGTTCCGTTCACCAGCGTTATTTGAATTATATTTAAATAACCAAACAAGCTTTGTTGGCCAGCGTAATATCGATCCATGTATTAACTGGGGGCAGGGTGTTGACAATGGTACTATCGATCCGCGCGTTGCTACCAACTGTGCTACTGATGGTATTCCACGTGACTTCGCAGGTGGTGCTATTTCAGCAACGGTAACCACAGGCGGTGGTGCTGGTCAGTTAGAAGCCGAAACCTCGATCTCTGAAACCTTAGGTTTTGTCTGGACTCCTGATTTCGAAAATCATGATATCAGCGCGTCAATTGATTACTTCAACATTGAAATTTTTGGCGAAGTCACTAATTTGACTGCGGGTCAGATCTTAGGTAACTGTTATATTTCTGATAACTTTAGCACTGAACCACTTTGTACGCAGTTTGATCGTGATCCTGTTGATTTGCGCATTACCAATGTGCGTGGTGGTTATTTAAACATTGCTAACCAAGTTAACCGCGGTGTCGATATTACCTTAAATTATGCTACTGATACTAAGTTTGGTCGTTTATCTGCCACTTATCAGCATACGCGTCAGATCGAAGCGGCAAGTCAATTGTTTGCTGATAGTGATCCAATCGACCGTACCGGGCAATTTGGTAGTCCAGAAGACGTAGGTAACCTGTTTGTTGGCTTGGAATACCAAGATTGGAGTGTAAACTGGATCGCACGTTATACTGGTGCGGTATCAAACGAGCAGTTTGTCAGCAGTAGCCCCACTTACCGTGGCGAAGCGGTTAAGTTAGTTGCGGCAGCAGATGCGGTGGTTTATCACACTTTCTCTGTTACTAAAGACTTTGCTGATGCAGGTTTAGATGTAACCTTGGGTGTGGCTAATGCTTTTGATAAAGAGCCGCCAAAAGTCAGTGCCGGTAGCTCTGTCACTCGTTTAGGCACCTCAGCGTTCTACAGTCAATATGACTGGTTAGGTCGTCGGGTGTTCTTAAATATGTCTTATAATTTCTAATTATAAGTGTGAGTAAAAATGCCGACTTAGGTCGGCATTTTCCTTTTTTAGTCTTGTTGTTGGAAACCAGCCTCATGCCTCGCGTGTTTGCCAAGCCTGATACTTTGAACGATCTTAATCCACAATTTAACCAGCCAGCTTTGACACAACCGGTGTTTTTAAACTCAGTGCCTAAGTGCGGTACACATTTGTTGCGTAATATTTTCCGGATGTTTGTTCCTGTTGCACAACAATATCATGACGCTTTTGTGCAAATTCCTAACTTGCGCCAGTGTCTGCCAGCGTTTAATCCGGCCAAGCCGATGTTAAGTTGGGGGCACTTACTGTTTTCGGATGAATCGGCCTTAGCCACGCAAAAAGCGGTGCAATATATTATTGTGCGTGACCCTTATGACTGGGTATTAGCGCGTGCACGCTTCTTTTTATCGGACACCTTTCAAGGGCAGATGGACCATTTAAAAGGCGGTCGCATTAAAATTAATGAAATGCTCAATATGATGATCTTTGGCATTTATCAAAAGGCGCCTACCTTACAAGAAATTTATAGCCATAACGCCGTCGCCTGGCTAGGCACGGGCATCAAATTAGTGCGTTATGAAGATGTGATTACCCATTTAAAAAAACTCGATACGCCCGCCGCCGAGCAGTATTTTACTGAGTTATTGCAGCCAGTATTAGTTAATGGTTGCTTACCCGAAGATTGGCGCCGCCGTATTGAACTGGGTTCAGATCGCCAGCAGAGCGGCACCTACAGAGAGAATCTGGCTGGGATCAGTGCCGAGATCCCAGACGAATTACCCGATATGCAAAAACGTTTAGTCGAATATGCTGCGCCAGGTTTGCGGCATATTTTAGGTTATTACTAACAGGAGAGTCGGTGATGCAGCGACCGCAAGTATTAATTGTTGGCGGCGGTTCAGCCGGTTGGATGACAGCAGCTTACCTTAATGGCGCATTAAATAAAGCAGGCCGTGAACCTCGCGTGGATATTCATTTATTGGAGTCTCCTGATATTCCACGCATTTCAGTGGGTGAAGCGACAATCCCTTCGATGCGTCATCTATTGGCGGTAATTGGCGTTGATGAAATGGAATTTATGCGCGCGACCGATGCCACGTTTAAGCAGTCAATTAAGTACGCCAACTGGGTACACAACGATAATACGTTCTATCACCATCCTTTTAGCAGTATGCGTACGCAACCCTTAGACCATTTAGCCGAAGAATGGCTGCGCAGTGATCGCAGTATTCCCTTTATGGAAACCTGCTCAGCACAACCGATTATTTGTGAGATGGGTTTAGCGCCCAAAATGTTTGGGCAATGGGATATGGGCCCACCGCTTAATTATGCTTATCATATGAATGCGCAAAAGTTTGCCGATTATTTACGTGATTTTTCCGTGGCGCGGGGGGTTAAACATACCCTGGCCAATCTGCAAGACGTACAAATGAAAAACGAGCAGCACATTGGCGCTATCGTCACCGATCAAGGGGCGACGCTGGCGGCCGATTTATTTGTTGATTGCACCGGTTTTAGTGCCAAATTAATTGAAAAACAACTCGGTGTGGGTTTTGAAGATTGTTCCCAGTGGTTGCTCTGCGATCGCGCCATTACTATGCATATTCCTTACGATCGGTTCTATCCGGGTATGGTGCGGCCCTATACTACGGCCACCGCATTATCCAATGGTTGGATCTGGGATATCCCCATGCAAAACCAACGGTCAGTCGGTTATGTTCATAGCAGTGCTTTTATTAGTATTGAAGAGGCTGAGCGTGAAATGCGTGCTTATCAAGGGGTGGGGTGTGAAGATTTGCCGCATCGGGTGGTTAATTTTAAAGTCGGCCGGCGAAAACAAAACTGGCAAGGTAACTGTGTGGCCATTGGCTTATCGGGAGGCTTTATTGAACCGCTGGAATCAACTGGTTTATATCTCAGCGATTTAGGCGCCGTCACCTTAGCGGAGCATTTTCCGTTTGCCGCTGAAGATATGCCGCTGCTGGCCAGTCGTTATAATCGTATTTTATCTAATCGCTTTTATGAAATTCTCGATTTTATCAATATGCATTATTGCATGACACAGCGCACCGACACCGCTTTTTGGCGAGAAGTACAAAAACCGGAGCGAATTACCGAGCGTTTAAAAGCCAAGTTAGCATTTTGGAAAGTTAAACCGCCTAGTGCCCATGATTTTCAGGATCAGTGGTTCCCGGGGATGGATGCACAGGGCAGTCATGATGGTTTCAGTGATATGCGCGCGGCGGTTGATACCGGCGGGTTGTGGAATCACGAAAGTTATCAATGCATTTTATATGGTATGGATTACCTGCGAGCGCATTGTGCAGAACGTTACGGGCCGAATTTACCGGCAACGCAAATTCACCGAGCGATATTACAGCGCTTACAAATGGCACGACACAAATTGCCGCCACATGCGCATTGGTTACAGCAAGCCGTTGGCATGCCAACCTATGCGACTGCGTCTAAACCTGCGGGTTGGGTCTAATCTGACATTAGCGTGTCACGGAGCAAACAGATGTTGCTATGGGCAGATTTACAGCGTTTAAACCGCCTAGAGCGGCGCTGGTTGCAGTGGTTTTTATGTATTATTTTGAGCAGTACAATCTGGTTTAGTTGGCAAAGCACGGATTGGCAGAGCTATGGGTCAATAACCCTAAATTGGTTTATCAGCCCTATAAGTGCCATCAGTGGTGTCCTGTGCGTGGTGATGGTCGCCAAAGGCTTGATGTCGAACTGGATTTGGGGGCTGATCAGTGCCAGTAGCTACGGTTTGCTCGCTTGGACCTCGGGCTATTATGGTGATTGGCTAATTAATTGGTTTTACTTTTTACCTGCGCAATTTTTTATTTATTTTAGCTGGCGTCAACATCTTTGCGCTGAAAGTCAGATCATCAAGATGCGGCGGTTAGGGCGGCATTGGTTTTGGGTGTTGGCTTTAGTTGTGCTGGGGATTGCGACACTCACCGCGGTATTAGCCGAGCTTGACGGTTTTATTAGTGAAGCCTTACAGCGCAATTCACAGGTGTATGCCAGCTTACGCGAATTAACCGGGCTGACGTTTAGCGGCCCACTGCTGGATAGCGCGACGGTGGTATTACAAATTGCTGCGCAATTATTGATGATCCGCATGTATGCGGCGCAGTGGCCATTTTGGATCCTGACCAATGTCTTAACGTTGTTTGCTTGGAGTTTGGTATTGCTGACGGATCCAAGTGCAACAGCCTATGCGGTACCCACTTTATTAATGTGGAGCGCATTTTTAATGAATTCGATTTACGGCATGATTAGCTGGCACAAAGGAGCATCAGAGCATTGAGTAAAGTAGGCGTTTTTCCAGGGAAGTTTTTACCGCCTCATCGCGGCCACTTAACCGCGATACTGCGCGCTCATGCACTATGTGACAAACTGTATGTGGTGATCAGTGAGCGAAGCCATGAAGATGGTGAGTTATGTCGGGTTGCCGGTATTCCTTATATTGACGGTGTACTTCGTCAGCGTTGGTTGTCGCAAGAGCTGCAAGGCTTGGGGATCCGGGTATTGCTGCAAAACGAAGATGCGATCCCTGCGTTTCCGCAAGGTTGGGGAGAATATGCCGGGTTGTTACAACACACCGTGCCAGAGCCGTTTGCAGTGATATTTGGTGGCGAAGAAGATTATCGTGCCGGTCATCAGCAGCATTTTCCTAATATCGATTATCGGGTATTAGATCCGCAGCGCACCCAATGGCCGATCAGTGGCACTGAAATTCGCAACCGACCTTATTTGCACTGGGATTATATTGCCGGTGCTGCTCGGCCGTTTTTTGCACGTAAAGTGCTGATCACCGGGCCTGAATCTTGCGGTAAAACCACCTTAACTCGTAAGCTCGCCAAAGTATATTGTACTTCTTGGTCAGAAGAGCTGGGGCGTGATTATCAAGAAGACGTGGTGGGCGGCAATGGCGATTTATTTAATTTAGAAGATTTCAATCGTATTACCCATTTGCAATACGAGCAAGATTGGCATGCCTTACGTAGTGCCAACAAGGTCTGTTTTTTCGATACTGATGCGGTGGTTACCGCTTTTTTCAGTCAGGTGTTTTTAGGCAATGTCGCCAGTCGTATCGAGAGTTTTATTGATCCTTTAAAATATGACTTAATCATCGCACTGGAGCCAACCGTGCCCTGGGTAGCGGATGGCATGCGCGAATTGGGTTCGCCGCAAATACGCCAACAAAGCTTTCAGCAGTTACTCGACTTATATCAGCAGTATGGTTTTCCCGCAGATCGCATCTTACGTGTTAGCTCGGCTGATTATTACGAACGGTTAGAGAGTTGCATCAGTGCGGTTGATGCATTATTGCAAAAATAGCCTTGCTGATTAAAATCTTTGCAAACAGTGCTGACCAGCAGTAGTCAGCGCCGGTTCGGCTGTTATAATGCCACATCATTTTTCGGTTCACGTAGAATAAAAGGACACCAAGTATTATGTCGGACGTCATTTCGCGCCCAACGAATTTTATACGGCAAATTATTGATGCCGATCTGGCCAATGGTAAGCACAGTGGCGTTCAAACTCGTTTCCCGCCTGAGCCTAATGGTTACCTGCATATTGGTCATGCTAAGTCGATTTGTTTGAATTTTGGTATTGCGCAAGATTATCAGGGCCAGTGTAATCTGCGTTTTGATGATACTAACCCTGAAAAAGAAAACGTCGAGTTTGTTGAGTCGATTAAACGTGACGTTAGCTGGTTAGGTTTTGAGTGGTCTGGCGATGTGCGTTACTCATCAGATTACTTTGAACAGCTGTATGGCTATGCGGTGGAGTTAATCAATAAAGGTTTAGCCTATGTCTGTTTCTTAAATGGCGAGCAAATGCGCGAATACCGTGGCAATTTAACCCAGCCGGGTAAACCTAGCCCATATCGTGATACCAGCCCAGTAGAAAACTTAGCCTTATTTGAAAAAATGCGAGCTGGTGGTTTTAAAGAAGGTGAGTGCTCATTACGTGCAAAAATCGACATGAGCTCCTCTTTTATCTGTTTGCGCGATCCGGTTATCTACCGGGTAAAATTTGCGCATCACCATCAAACGGGTGACAAGTGGTGCATTTACCCAATGTATGACTTTACCCATTGTATTTCTGATGCGTTAGAGGGTATTACGCACTCGTTATGTACGCTGGAGTTTCAAGACAACCGTCGTTTATATGATTGGATCTTAGATAACATCAGTATTGCATGTCATCCACAGCAAATTGAGTTTTCGCGTTTAAACCTTGAATATGCGGTGATGAGTAAGCGTAAATTACAAACCTTAGTGGCAGAGCAAGTGGTACAAGGCTGGGATGACCCACGTATGCCGACGATCGCCGGTTTACGTCGTCGAGGCTTTACCGCTGCCGCCATTCGTGAGTTTGCTAAGCGTATCGGTGTGACGAAGCAGGATAACGTTATTGAAATGAGCGCGTTAGAAGCCTGTATTCGTGAAGATTTAGACACGTCAGCACCGCGGGCGATGGCCGTTCTTGATCCGATCAAGGTCACTATCACGAATTATCCAGCAGATAAAATTGAGTGGTTATCCGCGCCTAATCATCCCAAAAATGAAATGGGTGAGCGCCAAGTGCCGTTTGGCCGTGAACTTTATATTGATCGTGCTGATTTTCGTGAAGAAGCCAATAAAAAATATAAACGTTTAGTCTCTGGTGGTGATGTACGGTTACGTAATGCCTATGTGATTCACGCAGACGAAGTGATCAAAGACGATGCCGGTAATATTATTGCATTAAATTGCAGTTACTTACCTGAAACACTAGGTGAAAACCCTGCTGATGGTCGTAAAGTGCGTGGTGTGATCCACTGGGTAGAGCAAACGCAAGCGTTAGCCGCAGAGTTCCGAGTTTATGATCGTTTATTCAGTGTGGCTAACCCTGCAGCCGAAGAAGATTTCATCAGTACTGTTAATCCACAATCCTTAGTGATTAAGCATGGTTTTGTCGAGCCATCATTAGCGACAGCCGTGGCCGAACAAGCTTATCAGTTTGAGCGTGAAGGCTATTATTGTGCAGATAACCAAGATTCTAGCGCAGCTAAACTGGTATTTAATCGTACAGTAGGGTTACGTGATAGCTGGGGTAAAGAAGAAGAGTAAGCTCTAAGGCAGCAGAAAACGGCTGCCTTAGTGTTTAACCCAATAACGGCCGCTTTGCGGCTGTTATTTTTTAAACAGCATCCCTAAGCCAACAATCGCCGCGATGGCACCGCCAACGAGGAACCAAATGGCATTATCGGTTGGGTTGCCAGTCACCACTTCAGTGACTTGAGAGGCAGTAGAGTGATACTCGGTATAGCCAAAATATAATAAAATGGCGCCGGCAACTAACAAAGCTAATCCAATAATCTTATTCATTTACTTCTCCTGTATGATGAAAGTGCCTAAGCTGTTAACAAACAACTTGGAAGTAAATGTAGCATATAACTATCGGTATGACATTGTTGGCTTAGGGTCGACGACAATTCGCAGCAGGAGTACAGCATGGAAATCTTTTGGGCCGTATTATTTTTCGCCTTTTCAACCACGATTACGCCCGGGCCGAATAACGTGATGATGATGTCGTCAGGTGTTAACTATGGCATTAAAGCCAGTTTACCGCATTGGCTGGGCATTTGCCTGGGGTTCCCGTTCATGGTGTTGTTGGTCGGTTTAGGCTTTGCGGTGGTGTTTGAACGCTTTCCTCATCTGCATCAACTGATTAAAGTGCTGGGTACGGTTTACCTGGTATACCTGGCTTGGAAAATTGCCAGTGCCCATCCACAAAGTATTGCCACGGGTAAAAGCAAACCCATGAGTTTTTGGCAGGCGGTGCTGTTTCAGTGGATTAACGGCAAGGCCTGGGTGATGGCTTCTGGCGCGATGGCGGCTTTTACCAGCGTGGGCGGGGTTTATTGGTTAGAAGTAAGCAGCATTACATTGGCCTTTTTACTGATGGCCTTTCCTTGTGTCGGCGTGTGGTTGTTGTTTGGTGTGGTGTTAAAAAAGCTGTTAAATAACACCTTCGCGCAGCGGCTATTTAATGCCGCTATGGGCGTTATTTTATTATTATCTGTGCTGCCGGTGCTTCTGGAGTTATGGCAGTTCTATTTTAGTACGGTTTAACGATGAATGGCGCTCAAGAAAAAATTGCTTTAGAGCATGAAGCCGCTCGCATTTTTATGCGGCTGTATGAGCAACGTTTTGCCGTTAAAATGCGGCATATTTGGCATAACGAGCCAGCGCGCCCCGATGTGTCTTGTTATTATGACGATCAAAAACTCGATTTAGAAATTGCCCACTTATATGGCAGTGAAGCAGAAGCCATGCATATTTTAGGGCGAGCATTGAGCCAACAAACCCATCAAGAATTAATGGCGTTGCTGCGCGTACCTGCAGCACAGCGTTTGTTAGCAGCACTGAATCGGATTATTGCTAATAAAGCAGAAAAGCATTACGACAGCGAGCGAGTTTGGCTGGTGATCCGTAATGCGAATCCGCTTTGGCGTCGCGCAGATATGTTGGCGCATTGCCACAAGTTACAGTTACCGCAGCAGCATCCCTTTCAACAGATTTGGGTAGTCGGGGATTTATTGGGGCAATCGGGTATTTTGCCGTTGTACCCCCGCGCGCTACTAAGTGCTGAGGTGGCAAAGTGCTAAGCCTGTATCGGCGCTTAGCAAGCTGGTTGTCTCCTTGGCAAACCTGGTATCTAGCTTTGGCATGCGGTATTGCTTTGCTGATAACTGGCAGCTTAATTTTTGCTCCTAATGCTTTGAATCCGCACGCCTTGTTAGGGCTGTCAGTCGCGTTGTTGTCTTGCCTTTGTTGCTGGTTAATCAGTGCCTTGTTCAGCAAAGCGCCGTTACAACCTGCCGGCTTTTTTCGGCGGTTATTTTATCGCAGCGGCCAATATTTACTGGCGTTCTTACTGAGCCTGATCTTATTTAGCTGGCTGTTATTATTGCTGCGTATGCTCAGTTTACTGCTGCGGCATTATGTCTTTTAATGGAGAAGTTGGGTCATGAGGTTAGCGCAGCAGCAACGTTGGGATATTTTTTGTGCCGTGGTCGATAACTTTGGTGATATTGGCATTTGTTGGCGTTTAAGTCGGCAGTTGGTCGCCGAGCATGGGCTGGCTGTGCGCTTGTGGGTCGATGATTTAGTCAGTTTTCAGCGGCTTTGCCCTGCAATCGATCCCAATCTGACAGAGCAACAGCAGGCAGGTGTGCTGATTTGTCATTGGCAAGCGCAAACGCCTTGGCAGAGTATAACTCCTGGCACCGTAGTGGTTGAGGCGTTAGCCTGTACCATTCCTTTTGCTTATCAGCAGCAAATGGCGCAGCAGGCTGTGAAACCGCTGTGGCTGAACTTAGAATACTTATCTGCTGAGAGCTGGATTGAAGCGTGCCATACTATGGCCTCACCACAGCCACAGTTACCCTTAATTAAGTATTTCTTTTTTCCCGGTTTTAGTGCAAAAACCGGCGGCTTACTGTGTGAGAAGGGTAGGATTGCACAATTAAGTGCCTTTCAACAAGATGCGTTGGCCCAACAACACTTTTGGCAACAATTAGGCATCAGCTTAACAGATGAAAACACCTTAAAAGTGTCGTTGTTTGCTTACACCCAGCAAGCACTGGGCAGTTTATTGGCCTTATGGCAACAGTATGACCGCCCGGTGTTATGTGTTATCCCGTTAGGGGCTTTGGCCGACCAAGCCAAACAATTATTGTCAGGTTTAAGCCTTGAGGAGCCCTGGCAAGCGGGATCGTTGACAGTGCATTTATTGGCGTTTTTACCGCAGCCGCAATACGATTATTTACTCAGTGCCTGCGATATTAATTTTGTACGCGGTGAAGACTCTGTGATCCGAGCGCAGTGGGCGGGTAAGCCTTTTATTTGGCAAATCTATCGGCAAGCAGAGCAAGCGCATATTGATAAGTTATCCGCTTTTTTAGCGCGTTATACAGCGGCGTTTCCCGCTGAGCTGGCAAGTGTTGTACAAAAATTGCATTTACAGTGGAATACCGAGCAAGATGTGCAACAAAGTTGGCAAGATTTCGCCTTGGTTAGCTCACAAATTGCGCAGCTCAATCAATTATGGCGCAACAAATTAGAAAGCTTTGGAGATCTTGCTAGCAACCTCGTGCGTTTTGCTGAAAAAAAATTATAATGTAGCGCAATTTTTCCTAACAAGAAGATATTCTCAAATGATGAAGACAGCACAAGAAGTCCGTGCCGGCCAAGTAATTATGGTTGGAAGTGAGGCAATGGTAGTGTTAAAGGCCGAGTTTAACAAATCAGGCCGTAACTCTGCAGTAGTAAAAATGAAAATGAAAAACCTGCTTAATGGTCAGGGCATGGAAACAGTTTACCGTGCTGATGACAAATTTGAGCAAGTCATGTTGGAAACTAAAGAAGTGACGTATTCTTACTTCGCCGATCCAATGTATGTATTTATGGACGCTGAATACAATCAGTTTGAAATCGAAGCTGAATCAATGGGCGAAGCACTGAAGTACTTAATCGACGGTATGGAATGTTCAGTGGTATTCTACAACGAGCGTCCTATCTCTGTTGATTTACCCACAGTGGTTGTGCGTACCGTGACTTACACTGAGCCAGCAGCGCGTGGTGATACTTCAGGTAAAGTGATGAAACCAGCGAAACTGGAAACCGGTTTTGAGCTGATGGTTCCGGCATTCGTAGAAGAAGGCGATCGTATCGAAATCGATACGCGCACCGACGAATACCGCAGCCGTGCTAAGTAAGAGCATCTGAGCAAAAAAAAGGCGCGTAAGCGCCTTTTTTGCTGAGGCTTGTTAACGTTTAACGATTGGACACCTAATGACTAATAACGATATTCTGCGTCGTCTGCGCTTTATTATGGATTACAACAACAGCACTATGGCGGCAACCTTTGCGCTAGGGGGCTTAGTGTGTAGTCGTGAACAGATTATTGGCTGGCTGGCAAAAGAAGAAGATTCCGTATTTTTAGCATTAGAAGACCAAGCGTTGGCGCAGTTTTTAAATGGCTTAATTAGCAGTCAACGTGGCCAAAAAGAGGGCGAGCAACCGATCGCGGAAGCGCGCTTAAATAACAATATTATTTTACGTAAATTGAAAATCGCTTTTACGCTGCGAGATGATGATCTGTTAGCCTTGTTGTCATTAGCCGATTTTCGCATGGGTAAAGCGGAACTCAGCGCATTTTTTCGCAAACCCGATCATCCACATTATCGGCAATGCCAAGCGCAAGTGTTGCGTAATGTGCTAAAAGGCTTACAGCTTAAGCTGCGTCCTTAACGGCTATGCAGTTGTAAATCGCCTAGCGTGATAGCCGAGTGGCTTTTCTTTAATTGGCTTAAAAACAGTAGGGCACAGCCGTAGGCATCTTCTAAGGCATGATGCTGTGCACTCACCGGTAGGTGATGTCGCGCCAAGCATTGCGGTAAGCGCAGGGCATCAGTCGCTAGCCGCGATCCCAGCTTTTGCAGGCGGTGATATTCGATATTCAGCGTGTCCAGAAACAGCATGCGGGGCGCCTTGCCAAAGTGCCGCTGAAAAGCGATCTGTAAAAAAGCCCGATCTAAGCGGCAATGATGTGCGACAAAAATATAGCCGGGATACTGCTTAAGCAAAAACGTTAATACGTCGGCTAACTCTTGGGCATCTTTTAAGTCGCTGTCATGTAAGCCATGATAAATGGCACTTTGTCCGACACTGACCGGCGCTTCAATTAAGTAATGTCGTGCTTCACTTAGCCGAATATGTTGCTCAACAATAGGCAACCAGCCGATACTCACAATATGATCTTGTTTGGCATTTAAGCCGGTGAGTTCTAAATCTAATACTAAGTATCGACACTCGCGTGCTGGTGTGTCAGCGCTGGGTAACGCCACCTGATTAAACGTCAGTATTTCGGCATACAACTCGGGGTTTTTCTGTAACCATCCAAACATTTACATTTCTCGACAATAACGATGTTTCATGGACGATTGTGCGCCGTTGATTACCGCAAAACTGTCTTTCAATTGATGTCGTTGTAAACCCGACAGCACGGCAGGATCCAATAAATTACTGGCTTCATGGCCTTGGCTAATATCGTGTAAATGCTTATCCCAACGCAATTGCGCTAAAATATCAAAAGCATCCGATAAATTTTGGGTATCTTTTGCTTCCATAATACCTTCTGCTGTCAAGCGCTCTAAACGCTGACGTGTATTTACCTCATGGATCCCATTTGCCAGAGCATACACCCGCACGATATCGGTAATTAAGCTGATGCCACGTTTTTTCAGATCCAAGCCTTTTTTTTGTTTTCCGTCGTGCTCTAGGATAAAGTTTTTTAAAAAACTCAATGGCGCTGTGCGTTGTAATGCGGTTTGTGCCAGTTGTAATAAAAATAATGATTGATTAGTCCGGGCTAAAATATCGTGTTGTAGTGCGTTAAATAGCCCCTTTGAGCCTTCAACCACGCGCATATCAAAGAAGATACTGGATTTAAGAATAGCGTCAGGGGTCGGCGAGGAGATCCAGCGCGCAAACTTTCCTGACCAACCTTTTAAACTCATTCTAAGCTCAGGGTTCGATGCCATAATATTGCCCGGGCACAAAGTAATACCGCAACGAGCCAAACCTTGACAGACAAAATCGGCTAATTTGGCAAAATACTCGCCAATCTCGCCACTGGGCTCTTTTTCCAGTAATAAGGCGTTATCTTGATCAGCATTAATACTTTGATCCATACGAGCTTGTGAGCCAAAACACAACCAGCTAAATACGCAGGGCGCGGGGCCAAACTCATTCTGGGCTAATTTGATTAAACGCTGCGTCAGCGCATCGGTGATGGTGGTAATAATATGACCTGCTTCATAGGCAGGCACTTGCTGCTTACCTAAAATCAGCGCTAAGTTATTAATTTGCATGCTGCAATGCTCTAAGCCATCGATCGAGGTTTGACGATGGATCTCACCAATCAAATATACGGGGTGATCTTGCTGAGAGCGGATCACATCTGTGGTTGTGATCATGCCATAGCTAATACCTTGGTCCATCACCGGTAAATGGTGCACATTAAAACGGCTCATCAGTTGGACTGCTTCAAACAAATAAGCATGCTTATCAATAGTTTGTGGTTTTGGCGTCATCACTTCTTTCACCGGTGTTGCTGCTGGTAAGTTGTCCGCCAGAACACGACTGCGTAAATCGCGGTCGGTTAAAATTCCAATTAAGCGTTCGTCTTGTTCAATTAATAAAGAGGAGACACGTTTTTCAGTCATTAATTGGGCAGCGGCTTGCACGGTTTGTTCACCATGTATGGCAACTTTGCGCGCTTGGGCAATGTCAGATACTTTTAAGGTAAAACGCGAGCCTTGTTGCTCTTTGTATTGATGTAGCCTTCGGCCAAATAAGCGCTGAAAAAAGATATCAATATTTTTATATTGATAGCGCATTTGATGAAAAGCCGTGGCCGGTAACCAAAATAATAAACCATCTTCTTCACAGATCAGTTGATCGTTATCAGCTAGGCCGGTTAACAGCAGTTGATAACCATAAAAATCACCTTCTTCCAGTTTGGTAAGCAATTGTTGTTGATCACTATAGAGTGCATAAATACCGGTGCGGACGATCAGTAAATTTTCTGTGCTGGTATCCACCGTTTCGCCCGTTTGGCAATAATACACATTTAGTGCAGCCGCCAAATCCGCTAGTTGCCCTTCAGCTAACTGATCAAAGGGGGTGGTGTGTGCTAAAAATTTAGTGACTTCGGCAACTTCCATGATGCGCTCCTGTTTTAGTTCGTTTAGGCCGGCTTTACTTTGCGCATAGCAAGGTAATGATGGGATCGGTTGCCGACAATGGACGCCATTGCGCAGATAAGGCTTCATCCGCAGTGGGGATCTGCAAGTTTTCGGTAAAGTCAGCCTGAGCCATTTGTTGGCAATGCACAACTTGCGGTACGCGTTTAGCACTCATGCGCCGTTCAAAGAAATATAAGTCGACTAACACCAGCGCGGAATTGCGCTGATTGACTGCGGCATTAGCCACATCGGCGGCGATAAAACGTAAAGTTTGAGGAAAGAAATAACTCCAAGGACGCCATGGCGCGGTTTGTTCAATGGTTTTTACCACCGCAACGCCCTCAGGTAATAAGCTTGTTTGATGACTGTACCAGTTGTATTCACTGTGAATTTGAAAGCTAAGCATACCCACCGCAGCGAACACAGGGATGAGCCAACGGGGTAGGCGCTGACGACTGATAAAGCGTAAGCCTAGGGCAACGCCTGCTGCGCCTAAACCTGCAAAAATCGTTGCAATTAATTCCCACAACATAACGGACTTCCTAAAAAATTCGGGCTTTCCAGAGAAAGCCCGAGGGTGAGGCAGAACAAGCTGCTCTTACGCTAGCCATGTTCTGCCACGATATTAATGATCGATGGCTTGGCCTGCACCACGTGGCGAACGCACACTTTCTACCAGTTCTTGGATGCGCTGTGGAGGGGCTTCTGTCATTGATGATACAACAAAGGCAACGGTGAAGTTAATCATCGCACCTACTGCACCAAACGACAGCGGTGAAATACCGTAACCTGTACCACCAAATAACCAGTTATCAGGTGTGTTAGCGAAAGACGCAGTACCTGGGATGAAAAACCAGCCTAGGTATAAGAAGATATACACACAGGTAGAGATTAAACCTGCCAGCATACCTGCAATGGCGCCTTTATTATTCACTCGCTTAGAGAAGATACCCATCATCAATGCAGGGAAAATAGAAGCTGCAGCGATACCAAAGGCTAAGGCCACCGTTTGTGCGGCAAAGCCTGGCGGGTTCATCCCTAAGTAGGTGGCGATAACAATGGCGACCCCCATGGAGATCCGTGCGGCTAATAACTCTCCTTTTTCACTAATATTCGGATTGATAGAGCCTTTGATTAAGTCATGACTGATCGCGGACGAAATCGCTAACAATAAACCGGCTGCAGTTGATAATGCTGCTGCTAAACCACCGGCCGCAATTAAACCGATAACCCAGCCTGGTAAATTAGCAATTTCAGGGTTGGCCAGAACTAAAATGTCATTGTTTACTGTCAACTCGTTACCATTCCAACCACGTTCTGCCGCTTTTTCAGCAAAAGCAGGAGAATCGTTATAGAACTGGATACGACCATCACCGTTTTTATCGTCAAACTTGATTAAACCGGTTGTTTCCCATGTTTTCATCCAATCTGGACGTTGCGTGTAATCAACCGCTTCAGCTGTTGGTCCTGCAGGGTAAATTGTGGTTAATAAATTTAAACGTGCCATTGACGCAACAGCGGGTGCCGTTAAATACAATAACGCGATAAACACTAATGCCCAACCTGCTGACCAACGCGCATCGGCTACTTTAGGCACAGTGAAGAAACGGATAATAACATGGGGTAAACCTGCAGTACCGATCATCAGTGACAGCGTGAACAGCACCATGTTCAGTTTATTATCAACATCTGCGGTGTAATCTTGGAAACCTAACTCACGAACAATCATATCTAACTTAGCCAGTAACGGCATTCCTGATTCGATATGGGTACCAAATAAGCCTAATGGCGGTAAGAAGTTGCCGGTAAGTTGTAATGAAATAAACACTGCCGGAATAGTGTAAGCAATGATCAGCACGACATACTGTGCAACTTGCGTGTAAGTAATACCTTTCATACCACCCATTACCGCGTATAAAAATACGATAACTGCCGCAATGATCAGACCCATGTCGCTACTCACTTCAAGGAAACGAGAGAACGCCACACCGGCACCGGTCATTTGACCGATAACGTAGGTTACTGAGGCGATAATCAAACAAGCTACCGCAACTAAGCGAGCTCCTGTGCTGTAAAAGCGATCACCGATAAAGTCAGGTACGGTAAATTTACCAAATTTACGTAGGTAGGGGGCTAACAGCATGGCTAATAAAACGTAACCACCGGTCCAACCCATTAGGAAAGTGGAATTAGCATAACCACCCGCCGCAATTAAGCCAGCCATAGAAATGAACGATGCCGCTGACATCCAGTCCGCGGCGGTTGCCATACCGTTCATGACGGGGTTGACACCCCCACCGGCCACGTAGAACTCTTTAGTTGAACCCGCTCGGGCCCAAATAGCGATTGCGATATAGAGGGCAAACGAGCCGCCAACAAATATCAAGTTTATTGCAAATTGACTCATCCTGCTTACTCCTCGTCCACACCGAATTCTTTATCCAGTTGGTTCATTCTCCAGGCATAGAAGAAGATCAACGCGATAAACGTAAGAATAGAACCCTGTTGTGCGAACCAGAAGCCCAGATCAGTACCGCCGACGCTAATACCCGCCAGTAACGGCCGAAGTAAAATACCAAAGCCATAGGATACGGTTGCCCATATCACTAAGCTTATGATTATGAGGCGCAGGTTAGCGCTCCAATATGCAGCGGCATTCGTGTTATTATTTGCCATAAGTTGTGTCTCCTTTAGTTTTTATTTTCGAGCAATTCTAATGTAGCAGTAGTTAGCTGCTCTGCTAGCCCGACTTTAGTCGAAGACTTGTACTGAAGCATTGACAAGGTGCCGCACTAAAACCAAAGTTAGCTGACAACCCTAAATGGAGAATCCCGTGACTGCGTGGACTGTAGCCCTATTAGCCTTAATGTATGTCGGTGGTTTGTTTTTAATTGCCAATTGGGGTGAACGCCATGCCGACGATCGTCTAATACGAAAGTATGGCGGTTTAATTTATAGCTTGGCGTTAGCGGTCTATTGTACCTCTTGGACCTATTATGGTGCAGTGGGTACGGCAGTGACCCGCGGCTGGGATTACATTGCTATTTATTTAGGGCCTATTCTGCTGTTTATCTTCGCGCAACCGTTTTTATTTAAGCTGTTGTATGTGTCGAAAAAACAAAACGTGACCTCGATTGCTGACTTTATCTCTGCCCGCTATGGTAAGCGCAGCAATATCGCCACTTTAGCGGCTATTGTTTGCTTGATTGTGGTGATCCCTTATATTTCGTTGCAATTAAAGGCGGTGGCAGGCTCTTATCAGGTATTACTTGGCGGCAGCTTTGATGACAGTAAATTAGCATGGTATCAAGACAGTGCCTTATTAAGCGCCATCGCTATGGCGTTTTTCGCCATTTTATTTGGTACACGCAAACTTCACCTGACCGAGCAAAACCGTGGGGTGATGGTAGCCATCGCCTTCGAATCCGTGGTGAAGCTATTTGCACTTTTAATGTTGTCCATAGCTGTGTATGTATTCTTAATTGATACTGATCAGTCTGTGCTTCGTACTTTTGCCTTGCATTCGGTGTCGCAGCAAGAACAACTGACCACACCCGGTTGGGTTGAATTTATTACGAAAACACTGTTGGCGATGGTCGCGGTGTTTTTGCTACCCAGACAATTTCATGTCGCCTTTGTCGAAAATGTCTCGCATCATTATTTACGTCATGCCAGACGCTGGTTCTCCGGTTATTTAGTTTTAGTCACCTTAGTGGTGATCCCGATTGCCGTGGCCGGTATGCAACTGTTTCCCGATATGCTGGAGCTGGCCGATAGCTTTGTGTTGTTAATCCCTTCACGGATGGAATGGAACGTTTTAAGCGTATTAGTGTTTATCGGTGGCTTCTCTGCCGCCACGTCGATGATTATTATTGCGACCTTAGCTTTAGCCACGATGATCAGTAATGATGTGGTGATGCCTGGCTTATTAAAGTCGAGTAAGCAAAAAGGTTTATCACACGATTACAGCCTATTAATTTTGGTGGTACGGCGTACCATGATCGTGGTGGTAATGGCGCTGTCTTATCTGTATTACAGTGTCTTTGCCCGCAACTACGAATTGGCCGAAACCGGTTTGTTAGCCTTTGCGCTGACCATTCAATTAGTCCCTGCGGTCGTTGGCGGGCTTTATTGGCGTCGTGGTAATGCTTATGGCGTGTATGCGGGTTTAAGCATTGGTATGGTGTTATGGTTTTACACCTTAATGTTACCGCAACTGGTGAATGCCGGGGTATTAAGCAGCGCCATTATGCAGCAGGGGGTCTTTGGGCTGAATTGGCTTCTGCCTACGGCCATGTTTGGTATTAAGCTGGATTCGTTAAGCCATGGTGTCTTGGTGTCGCTGGGCTTTAATGTGCTTGCTTATACGTTGGTGTCGTTAAGTACCAAGGTAAACTTGCTAGATCGCTTACAGGCGGTGGCCTTTGTTAAACCGAATTTACCGATTAAACATCAAGATACGCCAGCGCGGCGTATTCGCATTCATAACAGTGATTTAAAAATCTTACTGGAACGATTTGTTGGTAATCAACGTGCCGCAGAGTGTTTAGCCGAATTTGGTCGTAAACAGCAAATGACTCTGCAACTGGATGACTTGCCTAGCGTTGGGTTAGTCGAACACGTTGAACGTGAACTCGCTGGGGTCATCGGCGCGTCGTCTGCCTCTACTATGGTTAATGCGGTACTTGAAGGGCGGCAACTGGCGTTTGAAGATGTCGTCACCTTGTTTGATGACACTACGCAGGCCATTCAATTTTCGCGCAAAATATTATTCTCAACGCTAGAACACTTAAGTCAAGGGGTCAGTGTGGTTGATCGTGATCTGAATTTGGTCGCGTGGAATAAATCCTACTTAGAGATGTTTAATTATCCTGATGGTATGGTGCGTGTGGGGCGGCCGGTGGCAGATATTGTGCGGCTTAATGCGGAGCGCGGGCTCTGTGGCGTCGGTGATCCGGATGAGCACGTTGAAAAACGTATTATGCATATGCGAAATGGTACGCCTCATGTTTTTCAGCGGGTGCGACCTGATGGTAAAGTGGTCGAAATGCGCGGTAACCCCATCCCTGGCGGCGGTTTTGTCACCAGCTTTACCGACATCTCGGACCATGTTAAAGCCGTGCAGGGCTTAGCCGAGGCGAAGCAGCACTTAGAAGATCGGGTGCATGAGCGTACGCAAACTATTTCTGACATGAACCAGGAGTTACTGGCTGAGGTAGGGCGTCGTCGTGAAACAGAACAGCAATTACTGCAAGCAAAAGCCGAAGCTGAAGCGGCGAATGCGTCGAAAACCCGGTTTCTTGCTTTAGCCAGCCACGATATTTTACAGCCGTTAAATGCCGCGCGCTTGTTTACTGCCGCTTTAGCAGGCATTCACGACAAGCAGCAACAAAGTGCGATTTTAACGCAGCTTGATAATTCGCTGAAAGCTTCAGAAGAGCTGATTTCAACCTTATTAGAAATCGCCAAACTTGATGATGGTAAGTTACAACCGAATGTACAGCCGGTACCGTTAAAAGAATTATTAATGCAATTAGCCGACGAATATGGCTTGGTGGCCAGTCAAAAAGGCTTATCCTTAACAGTAAAAACCAGCTCGTTACAAGTGCAAACCGATGCCACTTATTTGCGGCGGATCTTACAAAACATGTTATCTAATGCCATTAAGTACACCAATAAAGGACGCATTTTACTAGGTTGTCGCAAACGTGGTGATCATTTGTTATTGCAAGTGTGGGATTCTGGCCCGGGTATTGGTGAGGCGGATCTGCAGCGTATTTTTGAAGACTTTTATCGCATTGATGCCACGGCTAAAGGCCAACAAGGGCTGGGTTTGGGCCTGGGGGTGGTCAATCGGATGGCGAAATTACTTGGCCATGAATTGTTAGTGAAATCTTGGCCGGGTAAGGGCACGGTGTTTAGTATTCGCTTGCCGTTAGTGCTTGGTAAGCGCCGCCAAGAACTTCCTCTGCCAAGCCCTCTGCAGCAAAGGCCCTTACCAGGGTTGTCGGTGGTGTGTGTCGATGATGATGCGGCTAACTTAGCGGCGTTAAAAGTCTTATTACAGCAATGGCAGATCACTGATGTGCAGTGTTTTTATGATGAACAAGAGTTACTCAGTTATGCGCCGAACCATCCCGCACCGGATGTGATTATTATTGATTATCAACTTGGCCAACATTTGAATGGCTTAGATCTGTATCGGCAGATCCGTCAGTATTGGGGAGAGGTAAATGGCATTTTGGTGTCGGCTTCACCCCAAGCTGATTTAGCGGTCTTAGCTAAAGCGGAGTCGTTGATGTTTTTAGCTAAACCGATTAAGCCAGGGGCGTTACGGGCAACCCTGAATCATTTTAAAATGCTGAAAAGGGCCGCTAATTAGGCCCTCGCTGGCGATTTAATGGCAAACAAGCACTTATTGTTGTTGTGCCATAGCGCGATCAACCGGCGGCTCTAATGTGAGCCGTTGCGCTTGGATCACCACTTGGGTGCGGTTAGTGCAGCCCAGTTTACGAAAGATTGCCGTAATATGCGCTTTAACCGTGGCTTCTGAGATATGCAGATCATAAGCAATTTGTTTATTTAACCAACCCTCAGTTAAATAATACAAAACTTTGTATTGCTGCTGGGTTAATTGCGCCACCCGTGAGGCTAAGTCCAAATCTTGCTCGGTATCACCTTGTTCTAAAATTTGTTTTTGCAAATTCTTCGGAACCCATAACTCACCATCTAGCACCGCATTTAAGGCGGTACTGATATCAACAGGATTAGCGGATTTTGGGACATAGGCAGAGGCGCCAAACGACATGACGCGGCGGATCACATCCAAATCTTCACTCGCTGAAATCACCACGATTGGTAAACTGGGATAGTTTTTCCGCAGTTGAATTAACCCCAAGAAACCGCAGTTTCCCGGCATATGGAGATCGAGTAATAACAAATCAGCATCGGGATGTTGTTCTAGGGCGGCACAGGTGCTTTCAAAACTGTCTGTTTCAACAGTGGCTTTGGTTGCAAAAGTACTGCTGATAGCATTAATAAGCGCGTTTCTAAATAGCGGATGGTCGTCTGCTACGATTAACTTTGCCATCTTCCCTCCAGTGGTTTTAGCTTGTTTTTGTTATAAGAAAGGCCGCATGGTAGCGGCCTTTTCTGCTGCGACTGGAGACACACCAGCTCTACGTAAGAGGACGGGTGTCTTACTTACGATTTAAGCGGTTATTTACCAATAATTCAACCACTGATGGATCAGCCAGTGTAGAAATATCTCCTAACTGATCATGTTCATTGGCTGCAATTTTTCGCAGGATACGGCGCATAATCTTACCAGAGCGCGTTTTCGGCAATCCGGCAGGAGCCCACTGTATCAGATCTGGCGTAGCGATAGGTGAAATTTCTTCACGCACCCAGGCTCTAATCGCTTTGGTTAGCTCTTCACTGGGTTCTACACCCACCCGAGGTGAAACATACACATAGATACCTTGGCCTTTAATATCGTGTGGGTAACCGACTACGGCAGCCTCAGCAATCGCTTCATGCGCAACAAGACAGCTTTCAATCTCAGCGGTGCCTAAACGATGGCCAGAAATATTTAATACGTCATCGACACGACCCGTTAACCAATAATAGCCGTCTTCATCTCGACGTGCACCATCTCCGGTAAAATACACCCCTGCATAGGTGCTGAAGTAGGTTTGCTCAAAGCGTTCGTGATCGCCAAATAAGGTACGCATTTGTCCAGGCCAGCTATCCGTGATAACTAAGTTACCTTCGCCCGCACCTGTGACGATATTGCCTTCGTTATTCACTAACGCCGGTTTAACACCAAAGAATGGCCGCGTTGCCGAGCCAGGTTTTAAGGCTGTGGCACCCGGTAATGGCGTAATTAAAATGCCGCCTGTTTCTGTTTGCCACCAAGTATCAACGATAGGGCAATTACCCTTACCAATTTTTTCGTGATACCAATTCCATGCTTCTGGGTTAATGGGTTCACCGACGCTACCTAAGATCCGTAACGAAGATAAATCGGCACCGGCAACAGGCGCATCGCCATGCGACATCAAGGCGCGGATGGCTGTTGGCGCGGTATACAAAATATTGACTTGGTATTTATCTACAATTTGCGCAATACGTTTTACGCTAGGGTAGGTAGGAACACCTTCAAACATCACGCTGCTGGCGCCATTGGCAAGCGGCCCGTAAATAATATAACTGTGGCCTGTAACCCAACCAACGTCTGCGGCGCACCAGTAAATATCACCTTCTTGGTAATCGAAAACATATTGATGCGTCATGGCGGCATACAGCAGATAACCGCCAGTGGTGTGAAGCACACCTTTGGGCTTACCGGTTGAACCGGAGGTATAAAGAATAAACAGTGGATCTTCCGCATTCATCGGCTCAGGTGCACATTCTTTAGGTTGTGCAGCAAGCAGATCATGATACCAAACGTCCCGACCATGGTGAAAATCAATGCTTTTGCCAACATGTTTAATCACAATGACATTTTTAACTGGGTTGGTGTCGCCAAGATGCGCTAAGGCTAAATCCGTGTTGTCTTTTAGGTTAGTAGCACGGCTACCCCGTAAGGCTTGATCGGTGGTGATCACCAATTTTGAATCACAATCGACGATACGGCTGCCCAATGCATCAGGCGAGAAACCGGCAAACACCACCGAGTGCACCGCACCAATTCGAGCACAGGCCAATAGCGCAACAGCGGCTTGCGGGATCATCGGTAAGTAAATGGTGACCCGATCACCTTTATTCACACCTAGGGCTTTCATGCCGTTGGCCAGTTGGCAAACCTCATCATACAGTTGTTGATAGGTGACTTTTGACTCAACGCCAGGCTCATCCCCTTCCCAATAAAAAGCCACTTGATTGGCTCGTGTGGCAAGATGACGATCTAAACAGTTCACACTAGCATTTAGCACGCCATCGGCAAACCAATTGATTTTCACTTTGCCCAGTTCATAACTGGTGTCTTTAACCTGAGTGAACGGTTTAATCCAATCCAGTTTCTTAGCGTGTTCACCCCAGAACTGATCAGGTTGTTCAATAGATTGTTGGTACAGTGCTTGATATTGCTCATCAGTTACATGGCAATGCTGCTTGATTTTTTCAGGCACCGGATAAAGAGTTGGTTGCGTCATATCATCCCCTACGGATTATCGTATTTATTATTAATCATTACTAACGGAGACAGCTGTTTAAAGAAATTAGACCATAGTCTAGACGATGTTAAAACAGAGTGCGAATTGCGACTAAAGGCTAATTGCGAAGATGCAGACTGTCGCTCAGAGTTTGGATACAATAAAAACGACATCAGTACTACTATAAAAAAACATGGAGAACTCCAGATGAGACAAAGTAAGACACGGAATACCTTAGCTGCAGCTATCGCATTAGCCTTAACTGCAGGCGCTGCACATGCGAACAACGGCTTTAAAGTGGGCGACACCGAAGTGAGTTACGGTGGTTACGTGAAACTTGATATGATGGTTAGTGATGCAGACGGTGACATAGCGTCAATCGGGCGTGATTTTTATGTCCCTTCTGTCACACCGATAAATGGCGACAGCACAACACGTTTTGATATGCATGCCCGTCAAACGCGTTTTTTCTTTACCACCTCAACCGATTTAGGTAACGGTGAAAAGATGACAGGGCGTATTGAATTTGATTTTCAAACCAGTAATAACGGTAACGATGAGCGAACCACCAACGGTTACAGCCCCGTTATGCGCCATGCTTTTGTTAATTACAAAAATTGGACAGTTGGCCAAACTTGGTCAAACTTTATGGACTTACAGTCTTTACCGGATACCTTAGACTTCGTTGGTAATGCTGATGCGGCTATCTTTATTCGTCAAGCTCAAGTTCGTTACACTTCAGGTAATTTCTCTATTGCGGTAGAAAACCCAGAAAGCACGGTCACGCCATTTGGTGGCGGCGCTCGTATCACCACAGATGACAATGCTACTCCTGACTTTACGGTGGGTTACAACTTTAAAACTGAAAATGCTTCTTTCCGAGTGGCCGGTTTGCTTCGACAAATTGCTATCGAAAACGGTGTATTAGATGACAGCGTGGCGTCTTACGGTGTGTCTTTCAGTGGTAAATTTAACCTTGCTAATAAAGATGATATTCGTTTTACCATTAACACCGGTGAAGGTTTAGGCCGTTATGTCGGTTTAAATGCTTCTAATGGCGCGGTATTAACCGGTACGACAAGTGATGCTGAACTTGAAACCATTAAATCAACGTCTTTCTCCGTGGCGTATCGTCATCTGTGGAATGACAAGTGGCGTTCAACCTTCTTATATTCAGCGTTAAATGTTGATAATGACACCAGCTTGACTGGTACTTCAGCGAATAAATCCATGCAGAGCTACAGTGTCAATGCGTTATACCAGTTCAATACCAAATTTATGATGGGTGTTGAATACAAGTATGCTAATCGTGAAATCGAAAGCGGTTTAGATGGTGATATGCACCGTGTGCAGTTCAGCGCTAAATACGACTTCTAAGTTAAATAGTTAGCTTTCTAAAACGCCTCTATATGAGGCGTTTTTTATGGCCGCAGCACTCGCTGCCAATGTTTAGTTTTAATAAAAACGTGTTATAGGCACTTAACTACCAACATGACGCTCGCTCCGTTTTAGCCCGCCCAGCAAGCGCAACAACATTCTGAGGTGACTGGCTGTTCAAGCCATTTTGCCTCGCTTAATAAGCCGTTGCGACATATTATTTTGCTGGCTAGCTGGCATTGCAAACCTTTGTCAGTAAACCGTTGCAAGTGTCGACTTAAGCGCGAGGTTGGATCAGATAATGCCAGCACAAGCTGCAGCGATGTTAGCTTAGCCTCACTTGCACCCTAGATTAGCGAATAAACACATTTTATAGCCATGCTTGATAAAACAAGCTGCATAAAATAGTGCACTAAAAAACAGCCAATAAAAAAGCCGGCAAAGCCGGCTTTTTAACTCAGATGCGACAATATTACTCGGGTTTACCCGGTTTAGTCATCGGTGCTGATGCCGATTGACGCGCAAACGCCGAGCCGGCCGGGCGACTAGAAGAGCTGACAACCGGACGTTGTTCAGCAGTGACTGCCGTGACAACGTCTGTTTTGGCTTCTTCTGTTACCGTTTGTGGTTTCGTCATTTCTGCAACGACCATGTTACCAAAGCGACTGCCTGTAGCTTTTGCTGCTTTAGGTTGGGCTGTGACAACAGGAGCAGCTATAACCGCTTCAGCTTTAGCCGGTTCCTCTTTAGCCGGTGCAGCTGCAACTGGAGCCGCAACGTCAGCTTTAGCCGGTTCAGTCGCTTCAGCAACAACCGGTGTTGCTACTTCAGCTGGCGTTACATCAACTGGCGTTACTTCGGCGGCAGCCTTGTTACTGTTTTTGGCTGCCACGGGCACAGCTTCGGCCGTCACTTCTTCAGCTTTTGCTGCTGTAGCAGGGGCTTTTACCGGCTCAGTAGGTACAACCACCGCGGTAGGCGTCGCTTCTGGCTCAGCTAATTCTAGCTTTTGCTGTTGCGGGCTTTGCTCAGTTACCACAGGGGCTGATGCCGCTTCATCGGTTGCAACAGTGGCCGCTGCCGTCTCATCTGCTTTTACTGTGTCAGCACTGGCTTTGGCTGGGCGACGACGGCTACGGCTGCGTGTTGGCTTCTCAGCGTCATTCGCAGGGGTATCGACGGCATCCGCTACAGGCTCTGATGTGATAGGCTCTACCGCGTCAGTTGTGGCATTCGCCTCAGTACTCTCTGTAGCACTCGACGCAGTATTTTCTGTGGCAACCGGCTGTTCAGTGGTAGCTGTCGTGTCGGTTTGTTCTTTACGACGCTTTTGACCGGCGGCACGTAAATGCCGTGGCGAACGACGACTGCGACTGCGAGGCTCAGAACTTTCAGTATCAGAGAGGCTTTCAGTTGTAGTGGCTGTTTCTGCCTCTGTTTCGTTACTGTCCGCGGCAACGCTTTCAGCAGTTGCGATAGCCGTTTCAGCAGCCGGTTTGGTTTCGCTGATTGGCGAAGCCTCGGCGACTACCACGGGCTCTAATACGCTCGAGCTCTTGACGTCAGCTGCAGGGCTGGCGGTTTCAACAACGGCTGGCGCCGCAGTAACGGTTGCGGTTTCAACGGCGTTGAGCTGATCTTTTGCTGGCGCTTTGCTTGCTGCAGCTGTTTCTGCTTTGGCAGCGTCAACCGCAACGACAGCGGGTGCTAGTGTGTCGGCAGCTTCCGCTTTAGCTAAACGTACAGAGCGTTGCAGATTGCGACGTTGCCGACGTTCAGCGGCTGCGGCACGGCTGTTTGGTTCATCCGCTGTTTCTGCCGACGGTTTTTCAGCACGTGGCTCAGACGCGGCTTTACGAGGTTCCGCAGCGCGAGCAGGTTTATCTTGTGATTGTGGGCGATTACGCTCTGGACGAGGCGCTTTCTCTTCAACAGCCGCTGCTTTTTCAACGGGTTTTTCAACCGCTTTATCTGCTGTTTTTTCTTGATCCGGACGACGACGACGATTATTACGACGACGTGAGTTTTCGTTGCGATCAGAACGTTGCTCGTTACGCGGCTCTTTCGTGCTGTTGGCTTTCTGCTCTTTAGTCACTGGCGTGGTTTCGGCAGAGGGAGCTGCTGGTGCAAATACACTGCTTAACCAGGTGACCAACCGACTGACTAAACCCTGTGTTGTTGGCGTAGCCGCAGGACGGACAGCGCTGGCTGGGGCCGCTGCTGGCGCAACAGGTGCAGCTACCGGAGCAGACGCTTGTGATAAGCTTAACGCGGAAACCGCAGGTTTTTCTTTAACGGCGTCACTGCTTGGCTGATACAGCTTAGTACTGTGCTCGGGCACTTTAGGCAGAGTGTAGCTGGCATCTTCGATTTCTTCGTCGATACGAATACGTGTCACTTCGTAGTTTGGCGTTTCTAAATGCTCATTCGGGATAATAAACACTCGAATACCATTACGCTGTTCAATACGACGCACACCTTCACGCTTTTCGTTCATTAAATACGTGGCGACAGACACCGGTACCTGCGCATGGATCTGGCTGGTGTTGTCTTTAATCGCATCTTCTTCAATTAAACGTAAGATTGATAAGGCTGACGATTCAATACTGCGGATAGTGCCACGGCCATGACAACGAGGGCAGACGTGTCCGGCTGACTCACCCAGTGAAGGGCGTAAACGCTGGCGTGACATCTCTAACAAACCAAAGCGCGAAATCCGGCCAATTTGCACCCGAGCGCGATCTTGTTTTACCGCATCTTTTAAACGGTTTTCTACTTCACGTTGATGGCGCACCGGCGTCATGTCGATAAAGTCGATAACAATTAAGCCACCTAAGTCACGTAAACGTAATTGGCGAGCAATTTCATCAGCCGCTTCTAGGTTGGTGTTAAAGGCGGTTTCTTCGATATCGCCGCCTTTGGTCGCTTTTGACGAGTTAATATCAATGGCGGTCAACGCCTCGGTGCTATCGATAACAATAGAGCCACCTGAAGGTAAACGCACCTCGCGGCGGAAGGCGGTTTCAATCTGGTTTTCAATTTGGTAATGCATAAACAACGGCACTTCACCCTGATACATTTTTACCCGGTGGGCAAAATCAGGGCGGAACTGTTGGATATACACTTTAGCTTCTTCAAAGATTTTCTGGCTATCAATTAAGATCTCGCCAACATCACGACGTAAATAATCACGGATCGCACGGAAAACCACGTTGCTTTCTTGGTGAATTAAGAACGGACCCGTGCGCTTTTTAGCTTCTTCGGTGATGGCTGACCAATGCTTTAATAATGCTTTTAAGTCGTAATCTAGCTCTTCGTAAGATTTACCTACACCGGCAGTACGCACGATTAAACCCATGCCATCGGGCATTTCTAGTTGGCCTAACGAATCTTTTAACTCTTGACGCTCGTCACCTTCGATGCGACGAGAAATCCCCCCGCACGCGGGTTGTTGGGCATTAATACCAAGTAAGAACCGGCTAAACTGATAAACGTCGTTAGCGCAGCGCCTTTTTGGCCGCGTTCTTCTTTATCAATTTGGATGATGACTTCCTGACCTTCTTTAACCACTTCCTTAATGTTAGGACGGCCATCGAAGCTATAACCAGAGGGGAAATATTCACGGGAAATTTCTTTTAGCGGTAAAAAACCATGACGATCAGCACCATAATCGACGAAGGCCGCTTCTAGACTGGGTTCAACACGGGTGATTTTGCCTTTATAAATATTCGCTTTTTTTTGTTCATGGCCTGGGCTTTCGATATCCAGGTCATACAGTTTTTGGCCATCGACCAATGCAACACGAATTTCTTCTTCTTGCGTTGCGTTAATTAACATTCTTTTCATTGTTGGGTGACTCATTTATGCAGCCACAACACAACTTTTCCGGGCACCTGAGTGTTCAGACGTTATCAAACACATAATGCTGCAGTCTCCCGACTGGGTGCTTGAGGGAACCTAATTTTTTACTCGTTACAGTAGCGAGCCTACACGTATTGTTGGGGCAGGCTAAACTGTCTTCGTTTTTAAATCTGACACACATCGCCATAAAGCGCTGCGTTCTGGCTAATCTTTATTTTTGCTCGGTGACCGGATCTTGTGTTTTGCCGTTGTTGGTAACAAATTACGCAACATTACCTCAGGCAAATGGCAGTGAGTAAACGCCGGGGGTATAAAAAACATTGGTTTTCACCACGATTTCGGTATGATCACATCCCCTGACGGTGCCGCACAACTTCTCTTATGTCACTGTGAGCGCCCTAATTGCCGAAACTCGGCAGAATTAGCGGGGTGATTATCCCACTATTCCGCCTTGGATAGCAACTGAATTGTAATATTAGCAGAGTAATTTAAAGCCATGACTGATGAAATAAAATTGCCGGTGCAAATGATTGAAATCGAAAGTGATTTTATTGGTCAGCGCATAGATAACTTTCTGATTGCCCGGCTGCGTGGCGTACCTAAAAGTGTCATTTATCGGGTTTTGCGAAAAGGTGAGGTGCGGGTCAACAAAAAACGCATCAAACCTGAATACAAGCTGCAAGCTGACGATGTGGTGCGTGTACCGCCGTTTACCGTTGCTGCAGAGCCGGATGCTATCTCTGTTAAATTGAGCATGGTAAAAGATTTAGAGCAGCATATCTTGTTTGAAGACGCTGATTTAATCGTGTTAAACAAACCATCAGGTATGGCGGTTCATGGCGGCAGTGGCTTGCAGTTTGGTGTTATTGAAGCCTTACGTGCTTTGCGGCCCTTGGCCAAACATCTTGAATTAGTTCACCGCTTAGACCGTGATACCTCGGGCTGTTTAATGATTGCGAAGAAGCGTTCGGTGTTAACGCATTTACATGCCCAGTTACGTGATAAAACTGTTGAGAAAAAATATTGGGCGTTAGTATCGGGTGATTGGGACAACAAAATGCGTAAAGTGACCGAGCCGTTAAAGAAAAACACGCTGCAATCGGGTGAGCGAGTGGTGCGGGTCGATGCTAAAGAAGGCAAAGAATCGGAAACGCGTTTTCGTATTTTGCAGCGTTATCAGGAAGGCACCTTAGTAGAAGCCTTTCCGGTAACAGGCCGTACCCACCAAATTCGGGTTCATACCGCCTGTAAAGGTCACCCAATAGCCTGCGATGACAAATACGGTGATAACACCTTTAGTAGCCAAATGAATAAAATTGGGCTTAATCGGTTATTTTTACATGCATACAGTTTAAGTTTTATGCATCCCGGCACCGAGACAACCATGCGGTTTGAAGCCCCGCTGGATGAGCAGTTAAACCAAGCCATGAGCCAGTTAACGAGAAAATAAGATGTCAGCAGTCAAGTTAGTGATTTTCGATTGGGATGGCACCGTCATGGATTCCGTTGGGCGAATTGTCTCGTCGATGCAAGCTGCTGCCTTGCATACCGGACTTGCTGTGCCAAGCACGGCCGCGGTGCGGCATATTATTGGTTTAAGCTTAGATCCGGCATTTGACATGTTGTTTCCAAGCGCTAATTCCGCGCAGCGGCAGCAACTATTTGAGCATTATCGCGATCAATATGTGCAGCACGACACCACGCCGACACCGTTATTTGCCGATGCCGAGCAGGTGTTACAGCAATTAGCTGAGCGTAATGTACTATTAGCCGTAGCCACGGGAAAGGCGCGCAAAGGCTTAGATCGCATGTTTGCCGAAACCGGTTTAGCGCGCTATTTTGCTACCAGTCGCTGTGCCGATGAAGCACAATCAAAACCCCATCCCGATATGTTACAACAAATTATTCAACAGCTTGGTGTTGCTGCCAATGAAGCGATTATGGTGGGGGATACCAGTCATGATCTGAAAATGGCTCAGGCTATTGCCATGCCTAGGATTGGGGTGAGCCATGGCGCCCATGACGTTGCTGTGTTGCAACAATATGCGCCATTAGCCATTATCGATCGGCTAGCTGATTTACCCGCTTGGGTGCGCTAAGCGCTGTTAAGGCTCAAGTAACAGATCTCGGCCAGCTTGGCGCAGCAGTTGCAACAGCTTAATCAGTGGTAAGCCGATTAAGCTGTTAGGATCATCGCCTGCTAATTTACTGAATAAACAAATGCCTAAGCCTTCGCTTTTAAAGCTTCCAGCGCAATCCAACGGCTGTTCTCGTGCCACGTAACAGCGGATCTCTGCCTCAGTCAATGTGCGAAAATGCACCTTAAAACTATCAAGTGTGGTTTGTGTTTCACCTGTTGCGGCATTAACTACGGTTAAACCCGTAAGAAATTGCACCGCTTGGCCGCTAAATTGGCGTAATTGCGCGCAGGCTTTTTCTTCCGTATGCGGTTTGCCAATAATCTCTTTACCAAATACCGCCACTTGATCTGAACCAATCACTAAGCCACTCGTTAACGTACTGGCCACAGCGTGTGCTTTTTCGGTTGCTAAACGCTGTACCAAGGCTTCGGCGCTTTCACCGACACGGGGTGTTTCAATAGTGTTAGGGGCAATACATTGAAAATTTTCAGTTAATTTACTTAACAACGCGCGACGGTAGGGCGAGGTTGAAGCTAAATATAGTGAAGGGCGTTCGGCAATAGTCACAAAATAGTCCTTTTATAAACAACAGGGTGCACACTATAATAGCCTGCTGACAAAAATGTTGAAAAACCTGCAGAACCCTTTGACAGCAAGGGGCTGCTTCTATATGATGCGCGCCTTATGCAAAAATTGAAAATACCTGTTACGCTCGATCCGGTTAAAGCAGCACAAAAACGTTCCGGTTACTCCGGTATAGTGCCACTAAACACCTTAATCCGTCTTAAAGAAGGGTTAATGGCGTACCAAGACGACGTAACAGTCAGAATTGAATGCGAAATTGACCAGCAAAACCTTACTGTGTTAAACGGTACAGCGCATTGCCAGGTAAGTGTTAAATGTGAGCGTTGTGGTGAACCCATACCACTCACACTAGACGTAAGTTTTGCATATACTCCTGTTAAAGGAGATGATAACGCGGCTTTGGAATTGATTCCTGAGCGCTATGACGTGGTCGAGCGTGATGAGCACGGCGAGATTAATTTACGGCAGTTGATTGAGGATGAACTCATTCTGGCATTGCCACTGTTTCCGATGCATGATGCGGTTGATTGTCAGGTTGATCCTGACTCACTTAGCTTCGGTGATATCGGGCCAGAGCCAGAAAAGCCCAACCCATTCGCTATACTGCAAGAATTGAAAAAAAAGTGATTTAGGAGAAATACAATGGCTGTTCAGCAAAACAAAAAATCTCGTGCACGTCGTGACATGCGCCGTTCACATGATGCATTAACTGGCCCTACGCTGTCAGTTGATGCAACTACTGGTGAAACTCACCGTCGTCACCACATTACTGCCGATGGTTACTTCAAAGGCCGTAAAGTAAAATAAGTCTGGACGCACTTATCCTAACCGGTAAGCACGTGCAGCAGCTAAAGCCTTCTTTGGCTTTAGATATGATGGGGGGCGACTTCGGCCCCCAATCTACTATTCCTGCCGCTCTGGCAGCGCTTCAAGAATTCCCTCATCTTCAATTAGTTTTATGTGGTGATCAGCCAGTACTAGAACAAGCGTTAAAGCTTGCTGGTGTGGTCGACGAACCGCGTATTCGTTTTGTGCACAGTACTGAGCAAGTACTTATGGCCGACAAGCCGGCGTTAGCGTTACGCAGCAAACGTGAAAGTGCCATGCGTCATGCCTTAGAACTGGTTGAACAAGAACAAGTCCACGCCTGTGTCTCCGCCGGCAATACCGGTGCCTTAATTGCAATCGCACATTATGTGTTAAAAATGCTTAACGGCGTTGAGCGACCAGCTTTAATCAGTGCTTTGCCCAGTTGCCAAGGTAATCCGGTTTATATGTTGGATTTAGGTGCTACGGTAAACTGTGATGCAGATACGTTATTTCAATTTGCCATGATGGGCGCGGTGATGGCCGAGCAAGTTATTGGTATTAAAGCCCCACGGGTGGCCTTGCTGAACATGGGCGAGGAAGAAATTAAAGGCTCAGATCAAATAAAACGTGCTTCGCAATTATTAACCGAATGCAACGGTTTGAATTATATCGGCTATATTGAAGGCAATGATATTTTTTCTGGCAAGGCTGATGTGATTGTTTGTGACGGCTTTGTGGGTAATGTCGCGCTGAAAACCTGTGAAGGCGTTGCTAAGCTGATTATTAAGCGGGCGCAACAGAGTATTAAACAACGGCCATTAGCCGCTTTATTAAGCTGGTTGTTTAAACCTGTGCTAAAAAGTCTTTATCAGGGAATGAACCCCGACCACTATAATGGTGCAAGTCTGATAGGATTGCGCGGCATCGTAGTGAAAAGTCATGGCAATGCGACAAAAGACGCATTTTTAAGTGCCATCCGACAAGCTGTGCGCGAGGTTGAACGCCAAGTGCCAGCCAAAATAAAAGATCGGTTGGAACAAGTTCTTATTGATAAAGCATAGGGTAGCATGTACTCAAGAATTATTGGTACCGGGAGTTATTTCCCGTCACTGGTTCGCACCAATGCGGACCTAGAGTCTATGGTAGAAACCACAGACGAATGGATTATCGAGCGTACTGGCATTAAAGAGCGCCGCATTATTGGCCCTGATGAATCAGTTGCCAGTATGGGTACTGCTGCTGCTTTCAAAGCAATTGAAGCTGCCGGCATCGATAAAAACACCATTGATCTGATCATTTGCGCCACCACCAGCTCGGCGCGTTCATTACCGAGCTCGGCTTGTGAAATTCAGCGCGATCTAGATATTCCAGGCATTCCTGCCTTTGATATAGCTGCGGCTTGCGCCGGCTTCTGTTATGGCTTAAGTATTGCCGATCAATATATTAAAAGTGGTATGGCAAAGCGGGTCTTGGTGATTGGCTCAGATTGTTTATCGCAATTAGTCAGCCCTGAAGATCGCTCTATGGTGATTTTATTTGGTGATGCCGCCGGTGCGGTATTGCTAGAAGCTTCTGAGCAACCCGGTATTTTATCGACCCATATTCATGCCGATGGTAAATATTCAGAGCTGCTGTACGTGAATAATCCGATCCGTGGCGATGAAAAATCGGTACACGAATCATGGGGCAGCATGAAAGGCAACGACGTGTTTAAAGTGGCCGTTAACAAGCTGTCGCAAGTGGTTGAGCAGACGTTAGAAGCCAATAATATGCAGAAGTCTGATATTGACTGGCTGGTGCCGCATCAAGCCAATTTACGTATTATTGCTGCAGTAGCGCGTAAGTTAGATATGTCGATGGATCAAGTGGTGATTAACCTTGATCGTTATGGCAATACGTCGGCCGCCACCGTGCCCACTGCTTTGGATGAAGCGATCCGCGATGGTCGTATTCAACGAGGCCAAACCTTATTACTAGAAGCGTTCGGCGGTGGTTTCGCTTGGGCGTCAGCGTTAATTCGTTATTAATTTTTCAGGATCACTATGACTACTAAACTTGCCATCGTGTTTCCCGGTCAGGGTTCACAAAGCGTGGGTATGCTTAACGAGCTGTATCAGCAACATACCGTGGTTCAAGACACTTTTGCCGAAGCTTCTGCTGCTTTGGGTTATGACCTTTGGGCGCTGGTTTCAACTGGCCCTGAGTCAGAATTAAATGAAACGCATCGTACACAGCCGGCCTTATTAGCGGCATCTGTTGCGGTATGGCGTTTATGGCAACAACAAAACGGTGCGGCTCCGGCGTATTTTGCAGGGCACTCATTAGGTGAGTATTCGGCGTTAGTCTGTGCGGGCGTGTTGTCACTTGCCGACGCGGTTAAGCTGGTAGAAAAGCGTGGTCACTATATGCAACAGGCGGTGCCTGCCGGTGTGGGCGCTATGTCAGCCATTATTGGTTTAGACGATGTAGCCATTGCCAAAGCCTGTGCAGAAGCGGCACAAGGTGAGGTGGTTTCACCGGTTAATTACAACTCTCCAGGTCAAGTGGTGATTGCCGGTCATAAAGCGGCAGTAGAGCGTGCTGGTGAAGCCTGTAAAGCCGCTGGCGCAAAACGTGCCTTACCATTACCGGTCAGCGTTCCGTCACATTGTGCGTTAATGCGTCCCGCTGCGGAGCAACTAGCTTTAGATTTAGCGGCACTTAACTTTGCTGCGCCTAGTACGCCTGTGGTCAATAACGTTGATGTAATGGCAACGAATATCCAAGCAGAGATCAAAGATGCACTGATCCGGCAGCTATACAGCCCAGTGCGTTGGACTGAAACTATTGAGTACTTTGCCGCGCAAGGCGTTACCGAAGTACTGGAATTAGGTGCAGGCAAAGTATTAAGTGGCTTAATTAAACGCATTAATAAAGAGCTGAAAACCGCTTCAGTTAATGATGCAACGTCGCTTACCGCCGCGCTAGCAGCAGAATAAGGGTATTTAGATGAATAATTTTATCAGTTTAGAAGGCAAAGTTGCGTTAGTTACTGGCGCAAGTCGTGGTATTGGCCGAGCTATTGCAGAGCAATTAGCCGCGTTAGGCGCTAAAGTTGTGGGCACGGCAACCACTGAAAAAGGCGCGGCTGCCATTGGTGAATATCTTGGTGAGCAGGGGGCGGGTTTAGTACTAAACGTGACCGATACCGCTTCGGTTGACGCTTGCCTTGAGCAAATTAAAAATCAATTTGGTGAAATCGACATTTTAGTCAATAATGCCGGTATTACTCGCGATAACCTGCTAATGCGGATGAAAGATGATGAATGGTTTGATATTATGCAAACCAATTTGACATCGGTATTTCGCTTAAGCAAAGCCGTGTTACGCAGCATGATGAAAAAGCGTTTCGGTCGCATCATTACTATTGGCTCAGTTGTTGGCTCAATGGGTAATGCCGGTCAAACCAATTATGCTGCAGCCAAAGCCGGTGTTTTAGGCTTTACTAAGTCGTTAGCAAAAGAAGTTGCATCACGCGGAATTACCGTAAACGCGGTTGCGCCAGGTTTTATTGATACAGACATGACGAAAGAGTTGTCTGAAGAGCAAAAAACCGCTATTTTCTCGCAAGTGCCGGCTAATCGCTTAGGGCAGCCAGAAGAAATAGCAGCAACAGTGGCGTTTTTGGCTTCTACGCACGCAGCTTATATCACCGGCGAAACAGTTCACGTTAACGGCGGTATGTATATGGTGTAAGCTAATCAGGTTTGACCAGCAAAAAATGCCTATCGCATTGCTTGCAACAACCTAAGCTTACGAATAAACTAGCGCCACACCAAATTGCACGAATTGTTGCGATTTATATGAGAAAAAGGAAGAAAAGATGAGCAACATCGAAGATCGCGTTAAGAAAATCATTATCGAACAACTGGGCGTTAAAGAAGACGAAGTTAAAAACGAAGCCTCATTCGTTGATGACTTAGGCGCTGATTCACTGGACACTGTTGAATTAGTGATGGCGTTAGAAGAAGAATTCGATACTGAAATTCCAGACGAAGAAGCTGAAAAAATCACTACGGTGCAATCAGCCATCGATTACATCAAAGCCCACGCTGAATAAGCTAAAGGCTTGCAAAACGGGTAGCGCGGCTACCCGTTTTCGTTTTAAGAATCAGAAAAACAGGTACTAACGGAGGACACGGTGGCAAAACGTCGTGTAGTGGTAACAGGTTTAGGTATGCTGACGCCATTAGGCAATGATGTCGCAAGCAGCTGGCAAGCACTGCAGCAAGCTAAAAGCGGTATTAGTCTAATTGAGCACTTTGATACCAGCGCTTATACAACTAAATTTGCCGGCTTAGTCAAAAACTTTGACGTAGAGCCGTATTTTCCAGCAAAAGACACTAAAAAAATGGATTTATTTATCCAATACGGTGTTGCTGCGGCTATTCAGGCATTTCGTGACTCCGGATTGGAAGTTACCGAGCAAAACGCTCACCGTATCGGCGCTGCTATCGGCTCAGGTATTGGTGGTTTAGGCTTGATTGAAGAAAATCATACAAAGTTAATGAACAGCGGTCCGAAGCGTTTATCGCCTTTCTTTGTCCCGTCTACCATTATCAATATGATCGCCGGTCAGTTGTCTATTATGCTTGGTTTGCAGGGCCCGAATATCAGTATTGTTACTGCCTGTACTACGGGTGTACACAATATCGGCCAAGCCGCGCGAATGATTGTTTATGGTGATGCCGATGTGATGGTGGCCGGGGGCGCTGAAAAAGCGTCTACGGAATTGGGTATGGGGGGCTTTGGTGCCGCTCGTGCGCTGTCAACTCGCAACGATGCGCCACAACAAGCCAGCCGCCCTTGGGATAAAGACCGTGATGGTTTTGTGTTAGGTGATGGCGCAGGTGTGATGGTACTGGAAGAGTACGAACACGCTAAAGCTCGCGGTGCGAAAATGTATGCAGAGTTAGTCGGTTTTGGTATGAGCGGTGATGCTTATCACATGACTTCACCACCAGAAAACGGTGCCGGTGCCGCTCGGGCGATGCAAAACGCTTTAAATGATGCGGCTGTTAATGCGGAGCAAGTGCAATACATCAATGCACATGGCACTTCAACGCTGGCCGGTGATTTGGCCGAAACCAGTGCGATTAAATCTGTGTTTGCCAGCAACATTGATAAAGTGATGGTCAGTTCATCGAAATCAATGATCGGTCACTTGTTAGGTGCCGCCGGTTCAGTGGAGTCGATTATTACGGTGTTGTCACTGCAAGATCAGTTGGTGACTCCAACCATCAACTTGGACAACCCAAGTGACGGTTGTGATTTAGATTATGTGCCGCACGAAAGTCGTCAAGCCCAATTAGAGTATGCGTTATGTAACTCTTTCGGTTTTGGTGGTACTAACGGTTCTATTCTGTTCAAGAAGATCTAACTCGCTGTGCTTGTTAAAAAACCGCGCTTTATAGCGCGGTTTTTTTATGCCTGTCATTACTTTGGGTTAAATTTTAAAGTTTGGGGTAGGGACGCCTTGGGGTAGACATTTTCTCCACCGGCTTCAAGGGTCACCTCCCTGTGCCCTTTCAGCCTGCGCAGCATCCCTGCTGCTGTTACGAAAACGCTACCCCAATGCGTCTGCAAAAATCACCGCAAGCTTTCAAGTTTAGATGGCATTCTCATGAACATTTTGAGGCAGATTGCGCGCAGTATACTTTGTCCAGAACCGTGTTTTTCAGGGATGAAAAACAGGAGCGCCCAGGGATGGGTCTACAGCGTGTTCTGGCAAAGCTGTACGGAGGGCTTGCTGCCGTATGCAAATGATCTCTGACTTAATAAATTTCATTTAATTTCAATTTTTAGGTGAGGACACCTTGAGGTAGACATTTTCTCCACCGGCTTCAAGGGGCAGATCCCTGTGCTTATTAAACTGCGGGATCTTTGTTGCTCTATGCACTGAACGAGATATCACTTAATTAAACCAACATTTTAAAATAATAGCTGGTAAACCCACGGCGCTGTTTTGCCCGCTGAGCGCTTTGTTTTAATGACAGATTAAGGCATACTTGCGCATATTTTTCTGTGCAGGCGTGCTATGTCAGCTGACATTATACTGATTAAAGACACTGAACAATTGCAGATCGCCGCAGGTTGCCGAGCGTTGCAATACGGTGATGGTGTCTTTACGACCATTGCGATTAAGCAAGGTCAGCCACAGTTGTGGCCACTGCACCTAGCGCGCTTACAGTTATCGGTAACACGATTAGCGATGCCCGCCATCGATTGGTCCGGCTTAACACAAGCAGTGTTGACAGAAGCAGCCAAGCAAAACAGTAATGGCGTAATTAAATTATTGATCTCGCGAGGCATTGGCGGGCGAGGTTATGCACCAAGTCCGCATAGTTCAGCCTTGGTGTATTTGTATCATGCTCCGATGCCCGATTATCAACGCTGGCGAGAGCAGGGTATCCGTGTTGGCGTCGCGCAATTACGCTTAGCTATTCAACCCGCATTGGCTGGGCTTAAACATACTAATCGGCTCGAGCAAGTGTTGTTAAAACAAGAGTTGGCGAAAACTGACTTTGATGATTTGCTCGTGGCCGATCAACAACAACAGCTTACCGAAGCAACGGCCGCCAATCTGTTTTATCAACTGAAGGGCCATTGGTATACACCGCCACTGCATTTGGCTGGAGTAGCAGGTGTGATGCGTCAACATATTTTAAACGAACAAGCGCAGTTTCAAGAACGCTGCTTGTCTTTAGCCGAACTAGACCAAGTTGAAGCGATGTTTATTTGTAACGCCTTGCTAGGTGTGGCGCCGGTGCGACAATTGTCTGGTCGAGCGTTACCGCTTGAACCTGTGCAGCAATTACAGCAAGAGATGCTATGTTAAAACGAGTTTTGGCCTGGCTACCACTGTTGGTAGTGTTAATCATCGTGCTGCTTTATTCAGGTTGGCAGCAATTAACCACCTCAACCTTAGCAAAAACAGTGACCTTCAGTGACAGCCTTTATACGCTTAAAGCGGGCACATCAGTGCGTAGTTTATGCCGCGATTGGCAACAACAGCAGCAATTAACGGTCATAGATTGTTACGTTTTAAAATTGTATGTTAAACAGCAGCCAAAGCTTGCTCAGTTACAACAAGGCGTTTATCGAGTCCCTAGCCAAAGTTCTCTTAGCGAAGCGTTGGCGTTGTTTCGTAGTGGCAAGGTGGCGCAATTTAGCGTTACTTTAATTGAAGGTGAAACCCTAGCGCAAAGTTGGCAGCGTTTTGCCGATTTGCCGTATTTAATTCAAGATATTGATAGTAGTGATAAACTCGCTGAACTGATCAGTTGGCCTGAAGCCTGGGGCACATTGGCGCAAACCGGCCGGGTAGAGCAAGAGTTAGAGGGCCTGTTTTATCCCGATACCTATTTTTATACCGCCAATAGTAAAGCCAGCGACATTTGGCGCCGAGCGCATCACGCTTTAAAAACGGAGCTAGAGCGTTATTGGCAGCAGCGCCAAAGCACTTTACCGCTGCAAAACCCTTACGAATTACTCATTATGGCCTCTATTATTGAAAAGGAAAGCGGTCTCGCCAGTGAGCGCGCCCTGGTCAGCTCTGTGTTTATCAATCGCATACAAAGCAATATGCGCTTACAAACAGACCCGACCGTTATTTACGGTTTAACAGAGTACAGCGGCCGTATTACCCGCGCTAATTTACGTGATCCACATCGTTACAATACCTATCGCCATCATGGCTTACCGCCTGGTCCGATCTCATTAGTCAGTCGCAGCGCGTTAATTGCCGCTGCGCAACCCGAGATAAGCGATTACTTTTATTTTGTCAGTCGTGGTGACGGCTCGCATGTGTTTTCACAATCACTCGAGCAGCATAATGCTGCGGTTAAAAAATATATTCTTGGAAAATAACATGACTAAGCAAGGCAAGTTTATTGTCATCGAAGGGCTTGAAGGCGCCGGCAAAAGTACGGCAATGGCCACAGTTAAACGCTGGTTAGAAAAGCATGGCCACCAGGTGGTGTGCACTCGAGAGCCTGGTGGTACGCCTCTGGCCGAACAATTAAGAACGTTAGTCAAACACGCGGATCCGGCTGAGCAAATTGCCGCCGAGACCGAGCTGTTGTTAATGTATGCGGCCCGGGTACAATTATTACGTAATGTGATTGAACCGGCTTTAGCCGCTGGCCAGTGTATTTTAGCCGATCGGCATGACTTATCTTCACGAGCTTATCAAGGCGGTGGTCGGCAGTTAAACGAACAATTGATTAACGACCTACGCAAAGCGCTGCTGGGTAACACGCAGCCCGATTTAACCTTGTATTTAGATATTGATCCGGCTATTGGTTTAAGCCGGGCTGCGCATCGTGGGCAACTCGATCGTATTGAGCAGGAACAACTGGCTTTTTTTGAACGCACTCGCGCAAAATACCTAGCCATTGCGCACAGTGAGCCGGGTATTGTGATTATTGATGCGGCGCAATCGATTGAACAAGTGGCCACAGCCTTAGAGAATGCCTTGGCTGAGGTCATGTTATGAGTGATGTCCCGTTAAGTGCTATGCCTTGGTTGGCTTCGCCCTTAGCGCAACTGGCTCGATTGGCCAGTGAGCAGCATTTAGCTCATGCTATTTTATTAACCGGTGCCCCTGGCACAGGCAAACAGCTATTAAGCCAAGCATTAGCGGCATTACTGTTATGTAAAAATCGGCAAGCAGACATGGCTTGCGGCCAATGTAAAAGCTGCTTGCTGTTAGCGGCGGGTAACCATCCTGATTTATTAACTTTAAACCAAGATAATAACAGTATTGGTGTGGATGAAATTCGCCGTCTTATCGACTTTACGCAAGGCGCTGCCCAACAACACGGTAATAAAGTGATTGTGTTATCCGAAGTGCAGCGGCTAACGGAAGCGGCGGCGAATGCCTTACTTAAAACCTTAGAAGAGCCACCACAAGGCTGTTATCTGGTGCTGCAAACCAGCCAGCCCCAGCGTTTAAAAGCCACCATGCTCAGCCGTTGTCAGCGCTGGAGTTTACCCACGTTAAATGAAGTCAACTTGTTTGATTGGTTAAGTCAGCAGTATCAAGGCAGTTTGCCGCGTTTTTTGTTTGCGTTTAGTGGTGGTGCGCCGTTACAGGCGTTGGCGTTGTTGCAAGGCAATACGGCAGCAGAAATTGAAGAGTTACTGGCCGCACTGTCGCGGCTATTGCAGGATGAGTCGGGCTTAAGTACGCTAGTGAAAAACTTAGAAGGCCGTACCGACTGTGCGCAAATTTTGGGTTACTTTTTAACGCAGTGGTGTAGCCAGCATTCAGATGTGGCGCCTGAATCACTGCAACGCTTGCAACTAGTGTATTATCGTTGGCGTCGTGACGAGCAACAGATTTTAGGGCAGAATAAAACGCTGGCGTTAACCGCCTTATTGCTTGAATTTAAAAGTATCATGCGCCGCCGCTAAGCCAATTGTTGTTATTCGTTTGTGGTGTTTATTTTGGCTTCGATGCCGCCAAGCCGCCAACAACGCACACCCTGTGGTATCGTAAGCTGAATTAACGCACATGGTGTTTAGCCGCGCGCCTTTTGGCAAGCGATAGCTGAGTAGTAAAATGCCCTACTAGCAGCCAAACGCTACATGAATACTGGCGACGATGCGATAAAACCCGTATAAAAGTTCAACAAGCCCTAATAGTCTGCTGAATAAGCAGAGGAGCGAAAATGGAAGAAGTTGCATTAAATTTCAATGATGGCAAAGAGTTGTATAAGTGCTACATGCCGTTTTTAAAAAACGGTGGGCTTTTTATCCGCTCGGCTAGAGTATTTAAAATGGGCCAATCGTTAGCCCTTAGCGTAACCTTGCCCGATACACTTGAACCTATTGTCGCGACGGGTAAAGTCGCCTGGGTATCGCCTTTAGGTGCGCAAAGCTCTAATCCGGCGGGTGTCGGTGTGGCCTTTATTGATGATAAACATGGCTTAAGTGATCGCATTGAAAAATTATTAGGTGGCATGTTAGGTAGTGCAGAAGCCACTTACACCATGTAACGTTATTTACTTTAATAACAGCAGTATTTTCGAGGTTGTTTTGTTTATAGATTCGCATTGTCATTTAGATCGGTTAGAACTCGACAAATTGGGTATGAGCCTAGAGCAGGTGATTGCCGCCGCTGAAAAACGGCAAATTGAACATTTACTGTGTGTCAGTGTGTCCTTAGCTGAATTTGCAGCGATGGCCGATTTAGTGCAACCTTTTACGGGCGTTTCTATTTCATGTGGCGAGCATCCGCTGCATCAAGAGGGCACCGTTGATGAGCTGCAGTTACTGAAACTCGCTAGTGCTGAGCGTGTTGTGGCGGTGGGGGAAACCGGTCTGGATTATTTTTACAGCCCAGAGAGTAAAGCGACGCAGCAAGATGCTTTTGTAAAACATATTAGTGTGGCTCGCCAATTAACTAAACCCTTGATTATTCATACGCGTGATGCGCGCACTGATACTATTGCATTATTAAAGTCGCATCAGGCTGAAAACGCCGGTGGCGTTTTACATTGTTTTACCGAAAGCTATGAGATGGCAAAAGCGGCCTTAGATTTAGGCTTTTACATTTCGATCTCGGGCATTATGACCTTTCGTAATGCCGCAGAATTACGAGATGTGGTCAAAAAACTTCCTCTTGACCGTCTGTTAATTGAAACCGACGCGCCTTATCTTGCGCCAGTACCGCATCGTGGTAAAACCAATCAACCGGCTTATGTTACTGATGTTGCTGCTGCCATTGCAGAAGTTAAAGCGGTCAGTATTACTGAATTGGCCAGCGCAACCACTGAAAACTTCTATCGATTATTTCCTTTGGCGCAGCGCCGTCGTTTAGTGGCGTAATGATAGTTAATTAGGCGTTGCTGCATAAAAAAGAAGCCCAGAACTAATTTTCTTGTTCTGGGCTTAGGGGAATGGCTCATAGGGAATGAGCCGTGCGCTATCGAAAAGTCATGATGTAAATTGAGTGTAGTTAATACACCGTATTTTACCTGCCATACCGCTAATATTTTTTCTGCCACTTCGCATGCTGTGAAACAAAAGTAGTTTCCAATTCTGCAACAAAAACCCTGACTTTATAAACAAACCGTACTTTGTAGCCTGATCGTTACATTTACTCTTAAGACATTGATTGTCTATAAAGTACTTTTTTTAGTCTAAAAAAGTCTAAAAAATAATCAGCTATTGTAGTGCAGCGGCTTAAAAGAGTACTGCACACGGCAATAATGTTTAATCTATCCCTCAACATGCCCCTACATCAGACAGATTGTCGACAATCTTGTTTTTGTTAGCTTGACAATAGCGCCAAAACGGCTTAAAACTACACAACTGTTTTATTATGTCGACAATATGATGAATGCAAGCCGCCAAAATATCCCTGTAACTGCCGCCGACCGCGTACTGCAAGAAATGCAGCGTGCTATTGTCGAAGGTGATATTGCGCCGGGTTCAAAAATCAGTGAGCCTGAGCTGGCGAAACGCTTTGATTTAAGCCGGGCACCGCTGCGTGAAGCGTTAGCCCGGTTAGAGCGTTGTCATTTAATTGAGCGTATTCCTAACGCCGGGGCTAGGGTAGTGAAATTGTCGACAGAAGGCTTAATTTCGTTATATCAACTACGCGAAGAATTAGAAGGGCTAGCCTGTCGTTTAGCCGCGACACAAATGACGGATGCGGAAATTGCAGAGATGCAGGCGTTACTGGATCAACATTTGTCTACTCAGCGTGTACGAGAGGGGGAGAGCTACTATCAAGAAGCCGGTGATCTCGATTTTCATTACCGGATTATTTTGGGTAGTAAAAACCCGTACTTGATTAATATTTTAACCGATGAGCTCTATCATTTAATGCGCATGTATCGGGTACAACTGGGTATGAATGGCCCACGGGTATCACGCGCTTTTGATGAACACAAAGCCATTATTAATGCCATTGCTAACCGTGATGGCGAACTCGCCGACTTACTGATGCGACGCCATGTTGCCGCATCGCGCCGCAACATTGAACCTACACTTATACAACGTGAACAAACGGGGAACTAATATGACCACCTTAACTGCCGGACAAAAATTTCGCGCTGCCATCAGCGCTAATCAACCGCTACAAATCGTGGGCACCATTAACGCCTACACGGCGATGATGGCTGAGCGTACCGGGCATCAAGCCTTGTATTTGTCAGGGGCGGGTGTAGCGAATGCCTCGTTTGGCTTACCTGACTTGGGTATGACGTCATTAAATGATGTGTGTGAAGATATTCGCCGCATTACAGCTGCGACCAGTGTGCCGTTATTAGTGGATGCTGACACCGGTTGGGGTGGCGCCTTTAACATTGCGCGTACGGTAAAAGAAATGACCCGTGCGGGTGCGGCCGGTTTTCATATTGAAGATCAGGTAGCGCAAAAGCGCTGTGGCCATCGCCCTAATAAAGAAATTGTGTCGTTAGAAGAGATGGTTGATCGGGTGAAAGCCAGTGTGGATGCGCGCAGCGATGAAAGCTTTTTTGTTATGGCGCGCACCGATGCGCTCGCGCAACAAGGCTTAGAGGCGGCCATTGAACGCGCCTTAGCTTGTGAAGCCGCCGGTGCCGATGCCATTTTTGCTGAAGCGGTGCACACCCTTGAGCAATACACCGCTTTTACTCAAGCGTTAAAAGTACCGGTTTTGGCGAATATTACCGAGTTTGGCCAAACGCCGTTGTTTAACAAAGCTGAGTTAGCTGCCGTTGGTGTAGCAATGGTACTTTACCCATTAAGTGCCTTTAGAGCGATGAACAAAGCGGCGTTAAATGTGTATGAATCTATTTTAGCCAATGGCGATCAAAAAGCGGTAGTAGACAGCATGCAAACCCGTGCTGAGCTCTATGACTTCTTGAACTATCACAGCTTTGAGCAAAAGCTAGACAGTTTATTCAGCACCAAAAAATAAATTTTTTAAATTAAATAATCATAAATACAGGAGCAAGATAATGGCAACAGGCAAACAACTGACCGGTGCCGGTCTGCGCGGCCAAGTAGCAGGTAAAACCGCTTTATCTACCGTGGGCAAAACCGGTTCGGGTTTAACGTATCGTGGTTACGATGTAAAAGATTTAGCCGCTAACTGTACCTTTGATGAAGTCGCGTATTTAATTTTAAAAGGCGAGCTACCGACGAGCGCTGAGCTAGCCGCTTATAAAACTAAGTTAAAAGGTTTGCGTAGCTTACCGCAGGCATTAAAAGACGTATTAGAGCGCATTCCTGCGACAGCTCATCCCATGGATGTCATGCGTACGGGTTGTTCTATGCTAGGTAACTTGGAGACTGAGCAAAGCTTTGCTGAGCAACAAGATGCGTCTGATCGTATGTTGGCTATTTTCCCAGGTTTAGTAAACTACTGGTATAACTTCAGCCACCACGGCAAGCGGGTTGAAGTAGAGACCGCGGCTGACTCTATTGCCGAGCAATTCTTATGGACCTTGCATGGTGAAAAGCCGTCGGCCTTACATACCGAAGTGATGGAAGCGTCATTGATCCTGTATGCGGAGCATGAGTTTAATGCTTCAACCTTTACCGCTCGGGTCTGTGCATCGACGCTGAGCGACATGCACTCTTGTATTACCGGCGCTATCGGTTCATTACGTGGCCCATTACACGGTGGTGCTAATGAAGCGGCAATGGAACTAATTGAAGGCATGATTGATGCCGATGATGCTGAAAGCAAGCTGTTAGGCATGTTGGAACGCAAAGAAAAGATCATGGGCTTTGGCCATGCAGTTTACTCAGAGTCGGATCCACGCAACGCCGTGATCAAAGCATGGTCAGAAAAACTGGCCAATGCAAATGGTGATACCCGTTTGTATGATGTTTCGGTGCGCTGTGAAGCGGTAATGTGGCGTGAGAAAAAACTGTTTTGTAATGCCGACTTTTTCCATGCTTCGGCTTACAACTACATGGGTATTCCAACCAAGCTGTTTACCCCCATTTTTGTGTGCAGCCGCTTAACCGGTTGGGCCGCGCATGTGATGGAGCAGCGTGCTGATAACCGTATCATCCGGCCAAGTGCAGATTACGTGGGTGTAGAACCGCGCACGGTAACGCCGATTGAATCTCGTTAAAAACTGACCCACTGAGAACCGGCTTGCTCTAAGCCAAGTCTTGAAGGCATGAATGCCTTAATGAAGCCTACATGGATGTATTCACGGCGGCTAGGCATGAGCAATCCGGTTCGATTGTTTAAGCCGGTGCTTTAACATCATCAGATTTTGCAGAAAGAGACTGACCATGAATAGCCAATACCGCAAAAAATTACCGGGTACCCAGCTGGATTACTTCGACACCGAAGCGGCTGTTAATGCCATTGAGCCGGGCGCCTATGCCAAACTGCCTTACACCTCTCGTGTACATGCCGAAAACTTAGTACGTCGCTGCGATCCGGCGATGCTAACCGAAGCCTTAAAACAATTTATTTATCGCAAACGCGATCTCGACTTTCCTTGGTTTCCGGCACGCGTCGTGTGCCATGATATTTTAGGCCAAACCGCTTTAGTCGACTTAGCCGGCTTGCGGGATGCCATCGCTGAAAAGGGCGGTGATCCGGCCAAAGTTAACCCAGTGGTACCCACGCAATTAATTGTTGACCACTCGTTAGCGGTAGAACATGCCGGTTTTGAAGCAGATGCGTTTGAGAAAAACCGCGCCATTGAAGATCGCCGTAACGACGATCGCTTTCACTTTATTAATTGGACCAAAAAAGCCTTTAAAAACGTGGATGTGATCCCGCCAGGCAACGGCATAATGCACCAAATAAACTTGGAGCGCATGTCACCGGTTATCCATGCTAAAGATGGGGTGGCTTTTCCGGATACGCTGGTGGGTACCGACAGTCACACGCCACATGTGGATGCCTTAGGCGTGATTGCGATTGGTGTGGGTGGCTTAGAAGCCGAAAGCGTGATGTTAGGCCGTGCTAGCTGGATGCGTTTACCCGATATTATTGGGGTAGAGCTAACCGGAAAAGCCCAGCCAGGCATTATGGCTACTGACATTGTACTGGCACTGACCGAGTTTTTACGTACATCAAAAGTGGTATCAAGCTACTTAGAGTTTTACGGCGAAGGCGCTGACAGCCTGAGTTTAGGTGATCGGGCAACCATTTCGAATATGACCCCAGAATATGGCGCAACGGCGGCCATGTTTGCCATTGATCAGCAAACGCTCGACTATTTAACCCTAACCGGCCGCGAGCCAGAGCAAGTGAAGCTGGTTGAAACCTATGCCAAAACTGCGGGTTTATGGGCGGATAGTTTAAAAACGGCAGAATATGAGCGGGTATTAAAATTTGATTTATCTAACGTAGGCCGCACTATGGCCGGGCCATCTAACCCGCATGCGCGCTTAGCTACCAGCGATTTAGCGGCGCGCGGCATTGCCGCAAGCTATGTGCAAGAAGAGGGCAAAATGCCTGATGGTGCCGTAATTATTGCGGCTATTACCAGCTGTACCAACACCTCAAACCCACGCAACGTCATTGCTGCTGGCCTGTTAGCGCGTAATGCCAATAAAATGGGCTTAACGCGCAAGCCTTGGGTGAAATCGTCATTGGCGCCCGGCTCAAAAGCGGTAAAACTGTATTTAGAAGAAGGGGGCTTACTGCCTGAGCTTGAGCAACTGGGTTTTGGCATTGTTGGTTTTGCGTGTACCACCTGTAATGGCATGAGTGGCGCGTTGGATCCGGTTATTCAGCAAGAAGTGATTGAGCGTGATCTTTACGCTACGGCCGTATTGTCGGGTAATCGCAACTTTGACGGTCGTATTCATCCGTATGCCAAACAAGCCTTTTTAGCTTCGCCAGCCTTAGTCGTGGCGTATGCGATTGCCGGCTCAATCCGTTTTGATATCGAAAAAGACGTATTGGGCTATCATGAAGGCAAGGCTATTACCTTAAAAGATATTTGGCCAAGCGATGAAGAAATTGATGCGGTAGTGAAAGCCAGCGTAAAACCTGAGCAATTTCGCAAAGTGTACGAGCCCATGTTTGAAGTGAGCGTGGATTACGGTGAGCAAATAAGCCCACTGTATGACTGGCGGCCACAAAGTACTTATATTCGCCGCCCACCTTATTGGGAAGGCGCGTTGGCGGGCGAGCGCAGCCTTACCGGCATGCGGCCGTTAGCTGTGCTGGGTGATAATATTACGACCGATCACTTATCGCCTTCTAATGCCATTATGCTAGACAGTGCCGCCGGTGAATACCTGCACAAAATGGGCTTACCGGAAGAAGACTTTAACTCTTATGCCACGCACCGCGGCGATCACTTAACCGCACAACGTGCCACCTTTGCAAATCCGAAGCTGATTAATGAAATGGCGGTGGTAGATGGTAAAGTAAAACAGGGCTCGTTAACGCGCTTAGAGCCAGAAGGTAAAGTGACCCGCATGTGGGAAGCGATTGAAACCTATATGCAGCGTAAACAACCGCTGATTATTGTGGCGGGCGCCGATTACGGTCAAGGTTCTTCACGTGACTGGGCGGCCAAAGGTGTGCGTTTAGCCGGGGTAGAAGCCATTGCGGCTGAAGGCTTTGAACGTATTCACCGTACCAATTTAATTGGTATGGGGGTGTTACCGCTAGAGTTTGCTGCGGGCACCACTCGTAAAACGCTGCAGTTAGATGGTACCGAAACCTATGATGTGGTGGGTGCATGGACGCCACGTGCAACCCTGACCTTAGTGATACACCGCGCCAATGGTGAAACAGTTAACGTGCCGGTAACCTGCCGCTTAGATACGGCTGAAGAAGTGTCTATTTATGAAGCAGGCGGTGTATTGCAGCGCTTTGCGCAGGATTTCCTGCAAGGAGCAGTGTAATGGCTGCACCACAAATTAAGATCCCGGCGACGTACATGAGAGGAGGCACGTCGAAAGGCGTGTTCTTTAAACTGGACGATTTACCTGCGGCTGCGCAAGTGCCAGGTAAAGCGCGGGATAACCTGCTGCTTAGAGTGATTGGTAGCCCCGATCCTTACGGTAAGCATACCGATGGTATGGGCGGCGCGACGTCAAGCACCAGTAAAACAGTGATCTTAAGTAAAAGCAGTCAAACCGGTCACGATGTGGATTACTTATTTGGCCAAGTTGCCATTGATAAGCCGTTTATTGATTGGAGTGGTAACTGCGGTAACCTCACTGCGGCGGTCGGCTCCTTTGCGATTAGCAATGGCTTAGTGGATGCAGAACGTATTCCGGCCAATGGCATTTGTACCGTGCGTATTTGGCAAGCCAATATCAAAAAAACCATTATTGCCCATGTGCCGATAACAGGCGGTGAAGTGCAAGAAACCGGCGATTTTGAGCTAGACGGTGTAACTTTTCCGGCAGCGGAAGTGCAAATTGAGTTTCTGGACCCCGCTGCCGATGCAGGCGAAGGTGGCGGCACCATGTTTCCAACCGGTAACCTGGTAGACGAGTTAGCGGTGCCGGGGGTTGGCCAATTTAAAGCCACATTAATTAACGCCGGTATTCCCACAATCTTTGTGAATGCAGCCGATATTGGTTACAGCGGTACGGAACTGCAAGACGCGATTAACGGTGACCCCGCTGCGCTGGCGCGCTTTGAAACCATTCGTGCCTATGGCGCGATAAAAATGGGCTTAATTAGCGATGTTAGCGAAGCAGTCGCCAGAGCACATACGCCTAAAGTGGCGTTTGTGGCACCACCGCAGAGCTATGTTTCATCCAGTGGTAAGCAGGTAGACAACAGTGAAATTGATTTACTGGTGCGGGCGCTGTCGATGGGCAAGTTACACCATGCCATGATGGGCACCGCTGCGGTGGCCATTGGCACAGCGGCGGCTATACCGGGTACGTTAGTGAACTTAGCTGCCGGGGGCGGTGATCGAGATGCCGTGCGTTTTGGCCACCCGTCAGGTACGCTACGCGTTGGGGCTGCCGCAGAGCAAGTAGAGGGCGAGTGGACGGTTACCAAAGCTATTATGAGCCGCAGTGCGCGCGTTTTAATGGAAGGTTGGGTAAGAGTGCCAGGCAATTGCCTTTAGTAGAGGCAATGGATACAAACAAAACAGGGCGCTTTAGGCGCTCTGTTTTTTTAGTCAGGCTGGCGTGAAGCACATAGACAAAAACGAGTTCGACATTGTCGCGGTTAAAAAAACTGTGCTCGGATCATTCGCCTGCAAGCGTCAATACTCACTGCAGATTATTACTGACGCTGTAAATAACCTGATTCCTCTGATTTTTACAGGTAAAACCGCTAGAACAAGAATAAGCGCTAAGCAGAACCTCAAATCATACAGCATAGAGGGCTTACACAACCGACATAAAGTAAATTGATATAACAGCGTTGAGTCAGATAATTGCAATCACACGGTTTATTTAAAGCAGCTGAGATAACGGGCTTTGCACAGCATTTCCCCCTTGTTTTAATACATGGGTATAAATTTGCGTCGTTTTTACATCGGTATGGCCCAGTTGCTCCTGCACAGTACGTATATCCATACCGGCTTGCAAAAGATGGGTTGCAAAGGAATGTCGCAATGTATGACAGCTAACATGCTTGTTGATAGCCGCTTTACGAGCTGCAATTTTCACCGCTTTTTGCAAACCCGACTCATCTATATGATGACGACGCAGTAATTTAGAATCAGGATCAATGCTGAGTTTGCCGGATGGAAATAAATACTGCCAACCAAGCTCTTTTGGTGCATTTGGGTATTTTCGCGCCAATGCAAATGGTAACCAAACCCCCGCATAATCTGCAGTTGCCAGATCGTGCTGATAGTAAGCTTCAACTATAGCAATTTGGCGTTTTAACGCCGGCACCAGTTCTGGAGCCAGAGTAACGCGCCGATGTTTACCGCCTTTACCGTGCCACACCATAACCGACAGATAGTCAAAATCAATCGTGGCAACCCGTAAACGCACAGCTTCCATTAAACGTAAGCCGCTGCCATATAACAATTGAGCTAGTAAGAGATAGCTCGGATCAATTTCTTTTAATAAGCGTTTAATTTCGTCTTTTGTTAACACAACAGGAAGCTTTCTAGGCTTACTTGATTGATTAAAGTTGAGATTAAGAGCGAGCGGGCGCTGAAAAATCTCTTTATACAAAAAGCTGAGGGCGTTCAACGCAAGTGCTTGTGTTTGAACTGCAACATGCCGTTCCACGGCAAGGTAAGTTAAAAATTGTTCAACCTGCGCCTCACTCAAGTCTTTAGGGTGCTGCTTTTTATGAAATAAAATATAAAAGCGGATCCAGTATACATAGGTCTCCACTGTACGCTTGGCATAGCGGCGTTTATACATTTCTTCTGCGACAAAGTCTAAAAAAGGCGATTGCATTGCCATCTTACACCTCCGGTTTAATACTGTTTAAGTATACAGCTATTTTAAAAATGTCAAGTCGCTCTTGTTAGACGGATATTTCCGTATTTGTTACATACTTTTATAAATTTAATGTTGCAAAGTATTGTCTTCAGAGGTTTTTGTGGTTAATGTGTAAATTATTAAATTTACAATTGCGGAAAAGTCCGTGTTTAAATACGGACTTTTCTGTCGAATAAGCGTTACATTTTTTTGAGACTCAGCGAAATGAATTACGTTAGAAGTGGAATGTTCGTTTTTATTTGTACGGTTACTCCTTTTCTTACGTGGTATTTACTACAGACGTTACTGTTTAAGCAATGTGATCCTAAGTTTGGCTGTAGTGGAACGCTCAAATTATTTTTTTTCATATTGATTTTGTGGGGGGGATTGGCAGTATTTGGTCACATTCTTAACCTATTTATTCAGTCACGGATGAAAGAGACACGATTAAAAGCCAATAACTACATGGTCGCATTATTCGGTTTCATATATGGTTTTGGACATCTGTCTGTGTTCTCTTACCAAGGGGTTGATCTGTTATTTATATTTTTTGCATTATTGGCGGCATACTTATTAAGTTTGGTTTCTACGCTAATTAGATAAAATGTAACAAACGCTTTAAGCAACGCGGCCTGAGGCCGCTGGACTCGCAACAAGTTGCTCGCCGCTTAAGCGAGCGTTATGCCGGCTGAAAGATTATCGGCAATCTCAGGAACAACAACAATGAAGCACGGAAAGCAAATGTCAGTATTTCTTAAATTTCGACTAGTTATTTTAGCTTGCCTAAGCCTTACTCTTTCGGCATGTATTACTTGGCCAGGACATCGCCATACTGTAGATGAAGAAAACTTCTATTTACATATCACTGTCCCTTCTCGTGTTATAAAAGAAGAAATTCGTTTTAACGCTGAAGAAACCGAACTATTATTTTTACCCGAAAGTGCTCAGATCGAGTTAGTTGTTGCAGATGATATGGGAAAACATCAACTTACGATAAAAGAACACCAAGGTTCGATAGTTTATCACTACAGGTTAAATGGACGTAAAACGACATTTGGAGACAAAGAAAAAGAGTGGTTCGCATCACAAGTCCCTTTAATCATTGAAAAATCTAAATATCAAGATGGTCCGAGTCAGGCATAACAAACGCCAGCACAACGCGCCTTCGGCGCTCGACTCGCAACAAGTTGCTCGCGTGTGTGGCGGGCGTTAGCCGGCTGTCGAGAAAGTTTAAGTACAAAATCTGTTTTACTTTTCGGGTCTGCTTGCGTTAAGTTGTATCTCAGTTGTTAATTTATTCCATCGGCTTCGCTAGTTTGTTGGCAAGGTGCAATCTCTGATGGGGCGGTAGCGTTGTTCCTTTTGGCACTTTTGCTCCGCTGGCAACAGTTTTTAAGTTCCAGCCATTTTCTCTGTATCGCACTTGGCTGGTTTATTTACTAATTTGCACATGGGTGCTGTTGTTTGGCATTGCTTGGCGGCAGCGCCGCGTGGGTAGTGTGTTTGTCGCCGCTAACAAAGCGCAGCACTCGCTCCCTACGGTCGCTGGGACGCCAACCCGCTGCGCGGCTCGTCGCCCGTGTGCTATGCGTTATGTGGCAAAAATGATATGAGCCCAGCTGAAATTTTTTTAATATTAATACCGGCATCTTTACTTTTTGTTCTGTGGTTGTGGTTTCGTAGAAATGAAAAGCCCCCGATTAATTTTCTTTATTTTTGGGGAGTTCTTATTGTCATCCTTATTATTATCGGGGCCTTTATCTGGGAGCCTACAAATGAATGTACCCAATTTGCATGTGCTTTGGCACCATCATCCTATATTTGGTTTGTTGGCCCTGTATTAGCCTTAGCGCTTAAACTGAAATGGAATCCATTAATTATGGCTATTTTAGTTTTGCTATTGCCTTGGGTTGGTATCTATTCGTGGTTCATCATTATGATCGCTACAAATCAAGTTTGGGGGCTCTAGTTGGCACATAACAAACGCCTAAAGCATCGCGGCCTTCAGCCGCTGGACTCGCAACAAGTTGCTCGCCGCTTAGGCGTGCGTTAGCTGGCTGTTGAGAAAGTTTAGGTAAATAATCTGTTTTACTTTTCGGCTCTGCTTGCGTTAAGTTGTATCTCAGTTGTTAATTTATTCCATCAGGTTCGCCAGTTTGTTGGTCAGGTGCAATCTCTGATGGTGCGGTAGCGTTGTTCCTTTTGGTTTATTGGCTCTGCTGGCTTTAAAGTTTATATATTCCATCTATTTCGCTGTATCTCACTTGGCTGGTTATGTTTTTAATTTTGCACAGGGTTGCTGTTGGTTGGCATCGCTTGGCGGCAGTGCCGCGAGGGTAAATGTTTGTCGCCGCTAACAAGGCGCACCATTCGCTCCCTTCGGTCGCTGGGACGCCAACCGCTGCGCGGCCGTCGCCCATGTGCTTTGCGTTATGCCTTTTGAATTATGAAGCCTGAAATTGCTATTTCGAAATATAAGCTTGGGTTACTTTCAAGCGAAGATATTGTCCAGCTTGCTGACTTGTGGCTAACACAAGGTATTTTTACGGACTCACTAAACTTCCTTGCAATGGAGTTATATCCGGTTATGGCAACCGTAGGGCCAATGTTCGAAAAAGCAATTGTTGAATTGAGTTTAACTGTTCCTTCAAAAATTGAAGCTGCAAAACAGTTAGCGAGAGATACTATAGAAAAAATGGTATCGGGAGAGATAGATTTAATGGTTGGTGCTAATTTCTTGTATTGGGACGTTCACCACGAAATCACTGACGAACTACCAGATGGAAAGTATCTAGGAAGTAATCTCGGTTTTGAGCATATATTTTGTTGGCTCAGAGAAGTATGGGATTGTCGTGATGGTTCAAGAATTCTCTATTACACTGATTTACCTAGAGATGAAGCGGAAGTTAAATTTCTAATTCACCTTAAGGAAGAGGCGGAGGCTTGGCTTGCAAATCAGGCATAACAAGGCGCTGTTGTCGCCACTATCGTGGCTGGGACGGCTTACGCTGCGCTGACAGCAGCCGCCCCAAAGCTTTGCGTTATGTTCATCTCAAATCATAATTACGGAGTTACACATGAGTAACAATTTAAGAAAAACAGCTGCATACACTGCTTTAGTTTTAGTGCTTGGGTGTGTTGCATTTTACGCATCAATGGAAGATTACCAGAAAGAGAACTTTTCAAAGTTAGTCAGCCAAACCTTTTCAGGATAGACTTTTTACTGGGTTAACTAATTGTATTTTCTAAAGCTTTTTGCATGGGTGCATTTCAAATAGCAAGTGAACATAACAAAAAAATATTATCGCCGGCAAAAAGCACCGGCTGCGACGTCAACCCGCTGCGCGGCTTTCCGCGCTAAATTTGGGCGTTAAGCCTCTAGGCGCACATATGAAGTACGTTTTAGGAATCCTAATAATGATTTGGAGTGTTTTCTCTTCCGCAAAAGACTATCCAGAAGTGGTTGTCGGTGAGGAAGAGGGTTTTGTTGATCTGACGTTTACAATTTCAAACTCCAAGAAGTTCGAATCTGGTGCACATGAAGTTGTAGTTAAAGGCAACCTAAAAGGCGATCAAGTTGGGTTTGCAATCGAGTTATTGCCTTCGTGGAACCCGAAAGCTATAGAAGGTACTGATGATGCTTTTTACTGGGGCGAAGCATTCTTTAAAAACACGGGGCCGGAGTCAGACTCTTTTATAAGAGCACTGGCTCTTCTATACGGCGCAACTCTAGCTGATGCATCTGTCCCAGATAAAGTGTATGCCCAAGTAGTTGGGCTAGGCTGTAACCCCGGGCAGCTTGAGGTATCAGCTTGCAAGATGAAGTTCTTCTTCAGTCCCGATGGCGATGAAGGTTTGTATTCTGAGGTTTTCATAAACATTGATCTTGCAGCTAAAAAGTTAGAGTTCAATGAAAAGGACAATGATTACCGTGCACCGTTGTTACGTTCGTTATTGCAATAAAGGCTTAACAAGCGGCTGCACCGGACATATTTCCGCTGTCACCTTTTTTGCGTGGCAAAAAGTCGCCATCAAAAATCTGCTCGGTGAGCCGAGCGTTATGTTTTAAGGTTAGTATGGACGAAGCCCTCAAGAAAAAAGTAGATACGGTAATCGCGTTCTGTCGGCTAGGTGGCGGAATGTTCGCAATTATTGGTGCTTTAATACTGTTCTTTTTCGTGCAGGCAGCTTTGGATCCTACTGCTTCAATTACAATAAATGGCATCGCGACTACTGAGCAACATGCAAAAATGTTTGCTGTTGTTTTCTGCGCCTTTATTCCAATTTTTGGTCTGTTTTTAGCTTTCGTTCCAGAGAAACACCTAGATAAATGGATAACAGTAATTGTTAAACGGCTTAGTTAAATTAAAACATAACAAGGCGCATCACTCGCAGCCTTCGGCTGCTGGGACGTCAAACGCTAACGCGTTTTTCCGCCTGTGTGCTTTGCGTTAGGGCTTCATCATGGTTTATCTGATACTTGAAGCACGAGCTCTGGATGAAGTCGCTAAATTGCCTGGTGTTGCCATTTGGGCAGGTAGCAATGTATTAACGGAGCTGAATCACAAAGAGTTAGTTGCAAAAGGCGTAAATGTTACCAGATTTAATCACCCCATCAGTGGGGCAATCAGAGGCAAGTTGGAGGATGCAATTGAAACAATTAAAGAACATCATCCAACTGAAAGTATTTGGATTCAATATGCAAGTCAGCCCTAACAATACGCACCACTCGCGGCCTGCGGCCGCTGGGACGCCAACCCGCTGCGCGGCTCGTCGCCCGTGTGCTTTGCGTTATAGCGCTAAATGGAGCTCAGATGTTAGGGAATAAACGAAAGTACAAAATTGCGTCATTTATCTTTCTGGTTTTAGGCTCGGCAGTTTTTGTTAATACGGCAATAGAAATTTTAGAGTCTGATAAATTCAGCTTTTTTGAGCTTCTGAAGGGTATTGCTGGCGCACTAGGTTGTATTTCAATCGGCCTTGCCCCGGAAAAATTATTCTTACCTATGTCTGAAGCTTTTCAAAAAGTTGGTGCCAGTAAGAGGCATCAAGTTTCAGACAAGCTGATTATTGGTGCTGGACTGTTAGCCATAACTGGTTTAATCGGCTCAGTCGCGCTATAACAAACGCCTTAAACAACGCGGCCTCCAGCCGCTGGACTCGCAACAAGTTGCTCGCCGTTTAGGCGTGCGTTATAAGGCATCCGAGATATGAGCGAAGAAGAACAATTTGTTGAATGCTGCACTCATGGAAAGCAACAAGCGACATATGTATGCCAACATATTGTGCAAAGCCTTCGAGATGGTAAGCCCAGGGGTTTTTGGTCTGCTGAGCCGGAGCCGGGCGATGAACGGCCAGATTCATGGTGTAGTGCTTGCGAAGATAAAGTTAACAGCACCGGCGGCGAATGGAATGATGAATCCGAGGAATTCGCTGGTGTAACTTTGTTGTGTGGGGCTTGCTATGATCGAGCAAAGAACATGAATAGAAACAATTAGCTATGGTGCAAGTGCCTTATAACAAACGCATTAAGGGTGGACGCAAAAAGCTTGGCTTGCGCTCATTCTTCGCTAATTATAGCCAAGCCTTTTGCTCCACTTATGCGAGCGTTAGGCATACAAGGAGTAAGTAGATGGATCAGCTTAAAAATCGAGTAATCGCAGTTGTTCTAGGAATTGCACTAGCTTATGCATCAATAGTTATTACTGGTATTGGTGCTGCGGTAGCAATACCCGCTGACATTCTAAAACCTGTTGCACAAGTATCAGGCTTACTTGCGTTCATTATGGTCGACTTGTTCACCATCGCGGTGCCACTGGCAGCAGCATTTCTAGTGGTAGCTTTAGCCAGTAAGTTGGTCATTAGAAAGCCAGATTTCACTTTTTATGCGTTGTTGCTCGCGCCTCTGGTGTTATTGCAGCTTTATTTTGTGGTGCAATCACAGCCACAGATGCTCAATAGCTTAGTAACAACGTTACCGCGTTACCTATTGTTGGCAGTGTGTTTTTACTTATTAGTTCGCAGCTCGAATCGGGCAAATGCCTAACAAGCAAATATTATCGCCAGCAAAAAGCGCTGGCTGCGACGTCAACCCGCTGCGCGGCTTTCCGCGCTAAATTTGGGCGTTAGGCATACAAGGAGTAAGTAGATGGATCAGCTTAAAAATCGAGTAATCGCAGTTGTTCTAGGAATTGCACTAGCTTATGCATCAATAGTTATTACTGGTATTGGTGCTGCGGTAGCAATACCCGCTGACATTCTAAAACCTGTTGCACAAGTATCAGGCTTACTTGCGTTCATTATGGTCGACTTGTTCACCATCGCGGTGCCACTGGCAGCAGCATTTCTAGTGGTAGCTTTAGCCAGTAAGTTGGTCATTAGAAAGCCAGATTTCACTTTTTATGCGTTGTTGCTCGCGCCTCTGGTGTTATTGCAGCTTTATTTTGTGGTGCAATCACAGCCACAGATGCTCAATAGCTTAGTAACAACGTTACCGCGTTACCTATTGTTGGCAGTGTGTTTTTACTTATTAGTTCGCAGCTCGAATCGGGCAAATGCCTAACAAGCAAATATTATCGCCAGCAAAAAGCGCTGGCTGCGACGTCAACCCGCTGCGCGGCTTTCCGCGCTAAATTTGGGCGTTAAATGTCTATGAGCATCGAAGATCAAGATTCAGTTGACGTAATTGGAGTGAATGAAAGCGGTATCGTAGTACTTACTATTTCAGATCATCTGAAATGGGATGACGATCACCTATATCTACTCCAAGAAAAAATTAATACCTACTTGGCATTCATCGAATCAGGTGAGGTATACGAAACTTACCCAAACTCAAAGGGTAAAGAATTCAAAATTAATGTGGTGTGCAAGTATGAGCCAAGCCCTGCAGCTATGCAGTTCATTTCAAGATGCACCACTATTATTAACCAAGCGGGGTTCCAGTTTGGCTACGAAGTCTATATTTAACAAAGCCAATCAGCGTCGCCAGCAAAGCTGGCTGGACCTCGCTACGGCTCGGCCGCTGTTGGCGGCGTTATATGCCTAAGGAAAGTTATGGTTAGCCAGCAAGCTATCTGCGCTAAGTTTGAAACGGAATTTGCGCCTTGTAACAGCGGCGATAAGCTAGGTATTGCGATTGAAACTATTGGTAAATTTCCTATCAATGGTCTGCGCCACATAGCTGAAAATGAAACTTGTGGTTGGTATATTTGGTGTGGTGAAGAACTTAGTGATGAGCCGGATTTCTTTAAATCCCTGCACGTGAGTCACATCAATAAGTACTTACCGGAAATTGAACAGTATCTAGGTTTGCCTTCTGGTTATAGGTTTTTGGTTGCTGATGGTGTTGAGGATGTATGGCATGATTCTTCGCTTATCGGCATATAACAAGTTGCTTAATTTCGTTCCGGCCACAAAAAGCGTGGCCTCCACTGGACTGCCTGCGCTGCGCTGCGGCAGCCAATTAGCAAAGCGTTATGTGCCAAGGAGGTTCCATGCCTGATAAATCTTATGAGGTTGAGTGTTGTGAACATGGAAAAGTACCTGCAACTTTTGTTTGTTGTCATATCCTAGAGAATGACTGCACCGAATGGTATTCCTCTGAAATTCAAGCTGATGATCCTTTTCCAGATGCGTGGTGTGAAAAGTGTCATGTACATTTTGAAAAGTTTGGCGAATGGACAGAAGAAGCTGAAAATGCTGCAGGCGGTTCTGATAGCCTTCGAATTCTTTGCTGTATGTGCTATGTCCATAAAATGTGCACTTTCAATGTACACGTTGTTGAGTAGGCACATAACAAGGCGCATCACTCACTCCCTGCGGTCGCTGGGATGCCAACCGCTGCGCGGTCGTCACCCGTGTGCTTTGCGTTAAATGCCTATGAAAACTGAACTTCAGAGTCAAAAATTCGAATTGCTGCCCAATCGGGTGAAGGCAGCACTCAAGAGAATCGAAAGAGGTCCGGGACCCCAAACAGAAGAGTGGCTGTCGCAACCAATCCCTGCGCTTGGCGGGAAGTCAGTATTAGAGACATTATCTTCAAGTCCTGAAGGTGAATTGGAAATTGTTGCATATTGCAACGCAGTCCAAGGAAGGTTTTTCTGAATCATGGGACTTTCATTTAACAAGCAAAGGCAAGCGACGCCGCAAAGCGGCGCGCTTGCTTTGGGCGTGTGTGTCGGGCATGACACGTAACTAGAGAGGTGAAAGTCCTCTTGCCAGGTGTTCGCAGAGCCGAAGGCTAGGAGAAGGGCAAGGGCGTTGTCGCGAGGCAAGGTCTGGAGGAAGCCCAATCCAAAATGACGGGATGATGTACAAGAACCAGATCTGAGGTGTGATACAGCTGAGGCGAGCGGGCACGTGACCGCGAAGCCTTCCATCTGCGATTGGGCTGTATTTTATAAATCTGGCATCTACGTCATAAAAAAGCTATGTGTCTTACCCCGAGAGATCTGCATGATGTTGAAGGAACAACTGACAAACGGGCAACTGTGCGTGATCGTCATGCAGAAGTCAGCAGAGGGCATATTAGGCGGTTTCTCAACGCTGAAGGCCCGAACATTTTCAGGTGATGGTGTACTGAATGAACATGAATATTGCATCTGCCAAGTCTCAACTGAGATCACGGCCGCAGGCAGTGGATGAAATTCATGCTCAGGAAATACAAAGCCAGCCACCAAGTAATCCAACATCATGGATGGCGCAGGTACTTGCAAGGGATAATCTTGTCCGCGCTTTAAACCAAGTTAAACGTAACAAAGGAGCTGCAGGTGTAGACGGTATGACGGTAGATAGATTATCGGATTATCTCAAACAGCACTGGCCAGCGCTAAAAGAGCAATTAGAAACTGGCAACTACCAACCAGAACCAGTAAAGCGGGTAGAAATCCCCAAAGCTGATGGTCGTAAACGCAAGCTTGGTATCCCAACAGTGCTGGATCGCTTTATTCAACAAGCGATAGCACAGGTACTAAGCGGGCACTGGGAAAGCCAGTTCCATAACAATAGCTATGGGTTCAGACCGATGCGCAGTGCGCATCAGGCAGTGAGTTATGCCAAAGCTTTATTGCTATCAGGTAAAGGCTGGGTAGTGGATCTGGATTTAGATGCTTTCTTCGACCGAGTTAACCATGACAGGTTGATGAGTAAACTACGGGCGCAAATTCAAGATCCAACATTGCTAAAGCTGATCCATCGTTATCTTAAAGCGAAAATTGACCACAAAGGCAAACTAGAAAGTTGTCAGGAGGGCGTACCACAAGGTGGGCCACTGTCGCCACTGCTTGCCAACATTGTGCTCAATGAACTGGACTGGGAGCTGGAACGCCGAGGCCATTCCTTCGCCCGCTATGCCGATGATTGCCAGATTTACGCAGGCAGCAAGCGAGCAGGTGAACGAATAAAACAGAGCATAGAGCGCTTTATCGAAACCCGCCTGAGGCTCAAGGTAAACAAAGCGAAAAGCGCTGTAGCTCGGCCTTGGGAGCGAAGCTTCCTTGGCTTTACGTTCAGCCGCAGGAAAGGCAACAGACTTAAAGTGACCGATAAGGCACTGGACAGGCTGAAAGACAAATTGCGCGAGCTGACGCGTCGTACGAGAGGCCATAATATTGGTAGTGTTATCGCAGATATAAGAAAAGCCCTGCTTGGTTGGAAAGCGTACTTTGGTATAGCGGAAGTACAGAGTCAGCTGCGAGACACAGACAAATGGTTGCGGCGAAAGTTACGGTGTTATATCTGGAAGCAATGGGGTAGTAAGGGCTATCGAATGTTGAGGAAAGCAGGAGTTGATAGGTTCTTAGCCTGGAACACTGCGAAATCAGCACATGGCCCTTGGCGTCTGAGCAAAAGCCCAGCACTTTACATTGCCTTGCCTAACAGATATTTTACAAACATGGGGCTGCCCACCATAGCAGCATGATTAGGATTATGAAAATGAACCGCCGTGTACGTGATCCGTATGCACGGTGGTGTGGGAGGAGAGGCGTCGTGAGGCGTCTCCCTATCCCGATTAGGGCTCACATGAAGGCAAGGATGCAACTCGTACATATATTATTTGTTCTGCTGATTGCTCCTTTCAATGTTGCAGCACAGAAATTTTCGAGCTTAGACTTAACACTTAAGCTAGCACAGGAGCGTGCGTATCTTTCAGCAAAAACCGACTGGATAGCTGTTGAGGAAGAGGCTCGATTACGCGCATTAAATCAGGGAGAGGATGCAGCAATTAAATTCGTTTTAAAGTCTCTAGGTGATCGGCATTCATTTTATCGCCCTGCTGCCAAACCAGTTTTTCGGCCGCCAATAGCGCTTAGTTTAAAAACCGCCAATTTTACAGCCCCAACAATTGTTCGAACATTATCCGAAGTTAAAGAACCTATTTATGGTGTGCCTGTTCTTAAGATCAATGGTTGGTCCGGTACTCATCAAGAAGCGATGATTGCTACCAGCGCACTAAGGTTCGATCTTATGAAAGAGCTTGCTAAATCCCCCTGTGGCATTATTTTAGACTTTTCAGAGAATACAGGCGGTAACATGTGGCCTATGTTGGTTGGCTTGAGTCCGCTTCTAACAGAAGGCGTAGTTGGCTATTTTAAATACGCCAGTGGTACAGTGAAAGCTATAGAAAAGAAAACTGACGGAATTTTTATTCAAGGTTCACGTCATGTACTTAATGATGCATCAACTTTAGAGCCAGTAAATCAAGTGCAATTTATTGCCATTGTAGTAGGAGTAAATAGTGCCAGCTCAGGAGAAATTGTTCCTATTATGTTTCATGGTCAAAAAAATGTTCGACTTTTTGGGCAACGAACCTTTGGCGTGCCCACGGTAAACTCTACGTTTAAGTTACCGAACGGAGGTTTTGCAAACATTACAACCGGAGTTACACTCGATAGGAATAATAATTCATTTGAAAAACACATAGACCCAGAAATTGAATCTCGACAGCCTTTAAAAGACGCAGCAATGTGGGGGTTAGAACATTGTCAAAGCTAGTGAGCCCTAACAATTTGCTTAATTTCGTTCCGGCCACAAACAGCGTGGCCTCCACTGGACTGCCTTCGCTGCGCTGCGGCAGCCAATTAGCAATGCGTTACATTTTTTTGAGACTCAGCGAAATGAATTACGTTAGAAGTGGAATGTTCGTTTTTATTTGTACGGTTACTCCTTTTCTTACGTGGTATTTACTACAGACGTTACTGTTTAAGCAATGTGATCCTAAGTTTGGCTGTAGTGGAACGCTCAAATTATTTTTTTTCATATTGATTTTGTGGGGGGGATTGGCAGTATTTGGTCACATTCTTAACCTATTTATTCAGTCACGGATGAAAGAGACACGATTAAAAGCCAATAACTACATGGTCGCATTATTCGGTTTCATATATGGTTTTGGACATCTGTCTGTGTTCTCTTACCAAGGGGTTGATCTGTTATTTATATTTTTTGCATTATTGGCGGCATACTTATTAAGTTTGGTTTCTACGCTAATTAGATAAAATGTAACAAACGCTTTAAGCAACGCGGCCTGAGGCCGCTGGACTCGCAACAAGTTGCTCGCCGCTTAAGCGAGCGTTAGAAATACTATGAAATGTCCAGAATGTGGTTTAAATAAAATAAAGTATTGGGATGTGATAAATAATGGAGGTATTAAAAAAACGTTGAGGTGTCCTCAATGTAATACAAGCATTGGAACACATTCACTCATTTGGTTAATTTTTGCATTTGGTTTTGCTCTTCCTAGCTTGTTATTGGTGTATTTACCCTGAGGGATCCCCACAAAATTAAGATACATACTATTAGCTCTTTGCCAATTTGATTAGCGCCCAGTCCCACTGTGCAACCCAGTGCAAGATCTGCTTTAGCCCTTGCTGATAATCGTGTCTGCGAATAGGCAGTTTCGGTTCCTTACAAAGCAGTATCCCGAGGAAGTTCAGTGCAAGCACTCGCCGATTTTTTACCGTATTAGCCTGATATCGCAAATGTAAGCCAGCCTTTTCACCCGCCGAACCCATCAGGTAGTGGAACCAATTTGCCAGTGCCGCGAGTAACAGCAATATACCCAAACGTGATTTGATTTTAGTGCCGTGCAGGTCGCTTCCTAAGCCATAACGTGAGCTTTTCTGGTCTCGGAAACTTTCTTCAATTTGCATCCGGCTACTGTAGCACTTGGCGATTTTATCTGCGTAGCCATGGCACTCAGGCAAAGATGACACCAATAACCAAGGTTCTTTGTAAGACTTATTTTTGTCTCGCTTCAATAGCTTATAGCCTTTACCAACTAGAATCGCGCGGGTTTCATAATGTTGCGTCTGAGTCAGCACGATTGCGCCTAAGTGTTTAGGGGTGGCGCGAGCTTTTTTATAAAGCGCATTTACGGTCATAAACTCTGTTTGCTCTGCCAGTTTAAGCTTCACATTACCTCTGACTCTGGCGACATAATGCCAGCCTAATTTGCGCACCTGCTTAAGCCAAGGCACTTTAAAGCCAGCATCGGTGACGATAACAGGCTTACAGTCGCTAGGTAACATGGCCTTGAGTTGCTTTAAAAACGCCCAGTGCAAATGTGGGCAAGTGTAATCTTCTGCCGCCGCCACTTTTTGTAATAGCGTGAGTGCTCTGCCATCAACAGCGATGCTGGCTCGCAAAATAAAATGGCGCTTCGCGGTATCAGCGTTGCTCCAGTCAATCAAAATGAGCGGCTGCGTTTTGCTACTGACAATCAAATGAGTCATTGCCGCATAGATCAGAGGCAGTTCCCGTTGTAAATTGGCATTGCTGAGCAATCTATCCGCGCGCTTAATGCTGACTTTGTCAGATGTGCCTGGCATAGCGCGACCAATCGCTGTGACGGTGCACCGCGCATCTTTGGTCAAAGCTGTTACAGCATCTAAAAACACCGAAAATCGGGTTTTATGCATCGTTTTGGGGGTGACAAATGTGAGGAAATCAGCGAGCATAGTTTTTACATTCATGGTGACCATCCGCGTTTTGTGAGTTTTGGCGAATGATCAGATCGGGAACCACCATGAATGTTCCCTAATCGCCTAACTTTTTATTTTAACTACAGAATTTCTGGGGATACCTCAGGTATTTACCTAAGTGCCATTTTTTACTTGTAGATAACTTGTTTTTTTATTCTATAGCTCTAGGAACTTTTATTAGTTATTTTTTGTTGTGGACATTGCCGCTATTAAATACAAATAAAATATTTTATAAAGTACAAGAGATTATATTCTGGATTATTGTTGTATTTTGTTTGTTCTTTGGTTTTGGTGGTTATAAGTATTTCTAACAAGCAAATAAACAGGGACAAATAACCGTTGGCTTTGTCGCTGCGCTCCAATTTTAGCCAACGAACATTTGCCCATTATTTGGGCGTTATGTTTCAGGATAGTCATGAGTGAATATTTGGAATTTGAGCAATTATCCGAAATAGATGATCTGCTTAAACTAAGAGTTAAGGGCGAAAGTAGCGGCTTTGCCGGTACAGCCGACTGCTACGTTAACGAAGACCAATTTCAAGCGTTTTGTGCACAACTAGTTGGCTTTCCCAAAAAACGAGAGGATAGCATTCGGTTTTGCTCTGGTGAGAGTGATCAATTGTCTCACTTCGATATTGAGTTCTCTTGCGTCGATAATTCTGGGCGCATACTTGCGGCTATACAAATTGTATCCAGAGATACGCGTTATCCCCGAGAGAAGGTATGTTTTTTGGCTTCGTTCTCATTTAAGGTAGAACCAGCCGCATTTGATCGTTTTGTAAAAGGCTTATCTCGGGTTTCGGTAATTAATAATGTGGGTTTAAAAGTGGCCCTAGTAAATGAAACATAACAATACGCATCACTCGCGGCCTGCGGCCGCTGGGACGCCAACCCGCTACGCGGCTCGTCGCCCGTGTGCTTTGCGTTAGGCATAAGTTAAACATATGGTCCCGTTTAAAGATATTCTGTTCAAACAACAAGCTTATTGGGTGGCAGACTTGGATATTGACGCACTGACTCCTAGTGTTCGTCTATTGTTAGTCTCTGATCCAAATAGCGCTGAATTTGAATGTGAAGTCGTATTTCTTGAAACAAAAGAAGTTAGCGTTAGTTATTTCGGCGAGGAAGACGAATCAAAGACAGACTATTTATGCACACTGCTGGATGTCTCAGACAAATCAGAAAACGGTAAACACTTTTATTGTATCGCCACAGACACTGTAGAAGTATCATTTGTTACAACAGCCATGCCTCAGATTACATGGCTGGACCCAAACAAACCATACCAGACTTGGCAAAATGAACGCATTAGTAAGGGGAAAAATGCCTAACAAGCGCATTAACCACTCGCTGCGCTCGCTAGGGACAAAAACACGTAGGCTCCCTGCGCTTCGCTTGGTATTTTAGCCTACGCATTTTTGCCCGTTATGCGGGCGTTATGTGTAGGCGATATGATAAGCACTGAATTCAGAATGATTTTGCTATTTGTTTTAATAATTATCAGTGGAATTCTGGATTATTTGATACGTAAAGAATGGCACATTTTCTTTCCGCTATTGAAAAAGCATGACTCACAATTCGTAAGTCAATATGATCATTTGGGACCATCGATCTTTGAAAGGGCGGCTTTGATTTTTCAATTGTCATTTTGTGGATTAAGTTTTCAGGGTGCTGGTACGGCCTTAATGAGTAGCGTTGATAAAATTCGTAACTTGAATAGACTGCGTTGGTTTACACTTTGTCTTTTTGTTGTGTTTGGTTTTATCTACACATAACAAGCAAATATTATCGCCAGCAGACAGCGCTGGCTGCGACGTCAACCCGCTGCGCGGCTTTCCGCGCTAAATTTGGGCGTTACATTTTTGGTTGGGACCGAGCGAAATGAATTACCTTAAAAGTGGGATGTATGTTTTTACTTGTACGGTTGCTCCTTTTCTTACGTGGTATTTGTTACAAACGTTAGTTTTTAGCCAATGTGATCCCAAATTTGGTTGCTTCGGGACGTTCAAATTATTTTTTTTCATATTGATTTTATGGGGGCTACTGGCTGTAGTTGGTCATATTTCTAACTTGTTTATTCAGTCAATAATGAAAGGAACACCACTAAAAGCAAATAACTACATGGTGGGATTATTCGGTTTTATTTACGGTTTTGGACATTTGTCAGTGTTCTCATACCATGGTATTGATCTGATGTTCATATTTTTTGCATTATTAGCAGCATACTTTTTAAGTTTGGTTTCTACGCTAATTAAATAAAATGTAACAAACGCCTAAAACAACGCGGCCTCTGGCCGCTGGACTCGCAACAAGTTGCTCGCCGTTTAGGCGAGCGTTAGGTAACTCAATAAAGTATGCAATCACCCTTAGACACAGTTGGCTCATTTTACGTATTTTTAGAAGCCATCGATTACGATGTTAATGAGGAATCATTAGAAATTGAAGTTTCTTGCGCGAAGCTAGCTGATAAAGTTTACCAAGCTAAACCTAAGTCAGGTGATGAAACGGAAGATAGAATCGAAAAAGTATTGGATGGTTGCCGCGAAATCATTACTGACGAAAATAGCCCTCGCTATAGGATCTGTTTTGAACATGTTTTCTATCACCAAGTTTGTGAAGAGTTTGACTACGATATGTCAAAAGAAAAGTGTGATGATAACGGTGTTATCGGTGTCATTGAAGAATCACCACTTTTGTCACATTTAAAAAGTGACACAGAGGTCTTCTGGCATTGCGATAAAGCCAAAATGTATGTGGTAGCTACATCGAGTAAGTGGTTAAGAATTGTAAGTTCAGAACCACCAGAAATCAGGTTAGTGGCAGGCGTTACCTAACAAGAATTTAAAGCGGGACTGCTAACAGTTTGCTCGGTTTCGCTTCGCTACACATTTTAGCAAACAATTATCAGCCCCTTAAATGGGCGTTAGGCACACTATGAACCCAGCTAAATACCTTAGTCTTTTTTTACTTCCACTCATGTTTTCGCAATCTGTCATAGCGGGAAGTGATGATTTATGTCCGCATTTGAAAGAGTTCCTTAGCTCTGTCGGAGTTGATCAGTCTGCCTCAATCGAATTGCATACATCATGGGGTGCAAATTTTAAGGATGACGACGGAGATGTCATGGCGGCTAAGCGTTGCATTCATGGCAATGCGGCCTCAGCAAAGAAAGCTTGCGAGTATCTAATGAAAAATGCTTCTACCGAGTTCGCTGGAGTTAACTTTAAACGCTTCCTTCTCTGCCTTTCTCCAAGCACGAAGATCGAAAATAGCGTCCAGTTCAGTCATGCGGCAGTTTCGTTATCTTTTGGCAGCGAAGACCGCGGTGCTTTATTGGATCTGTCACTAGAGGAAGATGAGCATATTGGCGGAATGGTTTTAAAGTTAGAGGCGGAGGGATATTAAAATGCCTAACCAAGCCATCAAGTTCGCTCCCTTCGGTCGCCCGACGCTCGCAAGCTCGCGCGGCTTATGGCGGCGTTAGGCATAGGTTAGAACATGGAAGTAAAATTCGGTACTGGATTAGATAATATTCGATTTGGTTTAGACCAAGCTGCCCTGAAAAGCCTACTTGGTGAGCCTGATAAAATAGATTTTGATAGCAATGGCTTACCTCTGCTTCAATATAATAAGTTAAAGTCGACGTTCTGGATGGACGAAGGGGATAAGCTTCACTGGATACAATGTTCAAACCCTGAACTATTAATTCAGGGAGTCAACGTTATAGGTTTAGCTGCTGATGAAGTTATATCTAAACTTCACCAAATAGGCGAAGCCACTTACGAATTTGAAGATTACGGTTCAATGGAAAGCTATAGTTTTTCAGAACTAGAGCTTGAAGTTCAAGCTGAATATGGTGTTGTTACTACCATTTGTTTTGGACACTTCTGGAAAAATGACGAGCCGGTGTACACCAATGCCTAACAAGTTAAATCAGCGGAAAACCACTCTCTACGCTCGCGTTTTCCGTTGTTTAAAGCGTTATATTTTCAGGGAAGTCCATGCGTATAATTAGTATTTTAGCTTTCTTAACGTTGGTTGGATGTAGCGAAGCTGACATAGAGCCATGCAGTCAAGTAGAGATCGGAATGTTCGAATCAGAACTTATCAAAGAACTTGGCAGTCCTTTTCAAAAATCTGATGAAATAGATAATAAGAAAGCGTTAATGTTTAAAGGTGAAAATATTCCAACAATAATGATTGTTGAGTTAAACAAAACCGAGTTAGGTAAATACAAAGTGTCGCATTGTAATGTCATGTAAAATTGAAAATATAACAAGCAATTCAAAAGGGACAAAAAACAGTTTGCTGTTTCGTTCCTCAACATTTTAGCAAACAATTTTTTGCCCGTTAATTGGGCGTTATATGCGAAGGGATGTATGAAGAAACAATATTTGAACTTCGATGACTTAGAGCAATCTGATCAAGAATTCTTCATTAATGATTCGTGGTGCGACTATTGTAATAAAGCTGATTTAGGAATCACCGAACCGAAAATCTATATTCTTGATGAAAAACAGTACCTTGAAGGTAAATGTAAGGTTTGTGATCAAAAGCAAACCACTGAAGTTGTTGTTACATACTTAAATAATCAAGATAAGAAGTAGTGAAATTGCATATAACAAGTTGCTCAATTTCGTTCCGGCCACAAAAAGCGTGGCCTCCACTGGACTGCCTACGCTGCGCTGCGGCAGCCAATTAGCAAAGCGTTATACGTTTTTGGGATGAATTAGGGAATCATGGAAGTTTTAAATACTGCTTTACTGATCAATATCACCACAATTGGGTTTATCCTTGTTGCAGCCTTTGTTGCTTCAAAGTCTTCAGGACTTTCCAAAAAATATTTTTTGTTCGGATTGCTGGTTATGTTAATAAATTCCTTAGTTGCAATACCGCTCACAGTTTATGGTCTACAAGTATTTGATAGTGAAAATGGGTTATTTATTATTAGTAACATCAGTGGTGCATTTTTCGGTATTGGGGTGCTTATTTGCGCTTATGCTTTCAAGGTTAAATAAAGACACGTATAACAAGTTAAATCATCGGAAAACCACTCGCTGGCTGCGCCAAAACGCTCGCGTTTTCCGCTGTTTAAAGCGTTATAAGCTAGAGGAGTACTGATGTCATTCTTGAAGACTCTCGGTAAAGGTTTAAAGGGCGCTGCGGCAGCTTTAAAAGTTGACCAATATACAGTCAATGGTGTAAGCGCGAAGTGCATCCATTGCGGACATCAGCATTTTGAAACTGGAGAAGCGCAATTAAATACCGCAGGTCTGACATTTATAAATTTAGATTGGGCAAATAGAAGTGCTTCAGTTCTTATTTGTAAAAAATGTACATTCATTATGTGGTTTTTAGAGGAGCCCAAAAGAATTGTTAAGTGATGCTTATAACAAGTGCCTTAAACATCGCGGCTTGCAGCCGCTGGACTCGCAACAAGTTGCTCGCCGTTTAGGCGAGCGTTAGCCGGCTGTCGAGAAGTTGTAATTTCAAAATCTGTTTTACTTTTAGGGTCTGCTTGCGTTAAGTTGTATCTCAGTTGTTAATTTATTCCGTCAAGTTCGCCAGTTTGTTGGTCAGGTGCAATCTCTGATGGGGCGGTAGCGTTGTTCTTTTTGTTCATTGGCTCCGCTAGCTTTAAAGTTTTTAAGTTCCAGCCATTTCGCTGTATCGTACTTGCCTGGTTAGGTTTTTAAATTTGCACTTGGGTGCTGTTGTTTGGCATCGCTTGGCGGCAGTGCCGCGCGGGTAGTGTGGTTGTCGCCGCTAACAATGCGCACCATTCGCTCCCTTCGGTCGCTGGGACGCCAACCGCTGCGCGGCCGTCGCCCATGTGCTTTGCGTTAGTTGCCAAAAGGAATAGTTATGAAGCAAGCCAAAACAATATCCTTTGTATCAATCCTATTCACGTTTTCAGTCTGCGCACAAACTAATGAGTTTCATTTGTCGCAGTCAGGCATAGGTAGCTGGGATTGCAATGTTGCAATCGAGCAGTTGGAAAGCAATTCGCACAAATCGTCAAATATTAACTCATGGGTTGCGGGTTATTTTGACGGTGCCGGAGTTCGTTTTCTTAAAGGTAAAAGCCCAGCATCAACAAGTGAGTATCAATCGGTTTTGTTACCCGTGTTAAATGAGTTTTGCTCAGCTAATATGGATGGTAACTTTGCACAAGCAGTCGATTATTATTTACAGCATAAAGTCCAAAAGGGTGAGGCTGCAATTGGCAACTAACAATCAAATATTATCGCCAGCAAAAAGCGCTGGCTGCGACGTCAACCCGCTGCGCGGCTTTCCGCGCTAAATTTGGGCGTTATATGCCTAAGAATATATCTGCACATGAATTATTTTCTAATTAGTTTTGCAATATTAATTGTTCTTAATATTGCAATGAGTATTTATCTTTATAAAAGAGATGATTTAGAGCAGTTTCAAAAAATAGCGCAAATAGTTATTGTTTGGTTAATTCCATTTGTTGGTGCTATTGCCTTATGGCTATTTAATCGCAGCCAAGATGATAATAAACCTAGTGGAGGTTCATTTGGTGGCGGTTCTAGTGATCGTACTTCTCAACTAGAGTGATTATCAGCATATAACAAGCCATTCAAGCAGGACTTTTAACAGTTGGCTAGGTTCCGCTTCGCTTCACATTTTAGCCAACAATTAAAAGCCTCTTAATCGGGCGTTAGCCGGCTGTCGAGACGGTTTAGGTACAAAATCTGTTTTACTTTTCGGTTCTGCTTGCGTTAGGTTGTATCTCCGTTATTAATTTATTCCGTCAGGTTCACCAGTTTGTTGGCAAGGTGCAATCTCTGATGGTGCGGTAGCGTTGTTCCTTTTGACTTATTGGCTCCGCTAGATTTTAAGTTTTCAAGTTCCAGTCATTTCGTAAGCGTCCGGCGATCACAGGTTAGCGCTCTGATTTAAGTGTCCACTTAATTTTAGTGGACACTTGGTGTCTTAAATCGCGTCACCTGACTGTTTGGATAGATCGATATTCCAAGGTAACAACTCATCGACACGGTTGATGGGGTGATTGCCGATACGTTTGAGTACCGCTGTGAGATAGTCATTTGGATTGATGCCATTGAGTTTAGCGGTGCCGAGTATTGAGTACAGCACGGCAGCTCGCTCTCCTCCGGCAACTGAACCCGCAAACAGGTAATTTTTCCTACCCAAGGCAATCGGCCGCAATGAGCGCTCTGCACTGTTGTTATCTATCTCAGCATAACCGTTATCCACATAGGCAACCAACGCCTCCCACTGTTTCAGAGCATAATGAATAGCCTTGGATAACGGCGAGCCTTTCGATAAGGTACGCAGGGTTGTTTGCAACCACGCATGGAAGCGCTCAAGGATTGGCTTGGCGTTTGTGGCTCGGATGTGTTGTCGTTCATCCGGTGGTTGGCCGCGCACCTGCTTTTCAATCATATAGAGGGATTGGATAATCGCAATGGCTTCGTCGGCTAAAGGCGAAGGGCCGCTTTGAGTGATGTCATAGAACTTACGCCGCACGTGTGCCCAGCAACCATGTTGGGTGATTTGCCGTTGGTATAATTCGTTGTAACCGGCATAAGCATCGGCCTGCAGTGAGCCTTTGTAATCTTTTAAATGCGCCGCAGGATGAAGACTTCTTCGGTCTTCACTGTATTGCAGCCATACCGCAGGCGGTGTGCTATCTCCCCAGGGGCGACCATCGCGGACATAGGTCCAGTAACGACCTGTTTGCGTGCGACCTTTACCCGGTGATAGCGTCGGTGCGGTGGTATCATCCGCATGTACGTGGTAACTGGCTTTAACATGGCGACCAATGGCATCTGCCAGTGGTGTGAGTAATGCACTCGTTTGTCCTACCCAGTCAGCCAAGGTAGAGCGCTCGATGTCGATGCCTTCACGTTCCATCCGCTCAGCTTGGCGGTACAGCGGTTGATGGTCGAGGTATTTATCAACCATTACCTGTGTGAGCAATGCCGCACTGGCCAGTCCTTTTTTAATCACACGCTCAGGCGCAGCACCTTGTACCAATGTGTCGCAGTGCTGGCAGCTGAATTTAGGGCGTACAATACGGATAACCCGATAAGAGGCCGGCACCACATCGAGCATTTCAGAAACATCATCACCGATATGGGTTAATTCGCCCTGACATGCCGGGCACTGGCAAGCCGTTTCAACACGAAGCTCTTCTCGCGGTAATTGTGCAGGCAGAGAGACGCGCCGACGGGGCGTGGCTTTGTTCTCTTTTGCTGGTGCGGCTAGCTTTGGTAAGGCTGCAGTTTGCATCTCAAGCTCTTCAAGCTGTAATTCCAACTGATGAATTTGCTTATCGATATGCTCGGACGAACGTCCGAAGCGGGCACGTTTTAATACGGATAACTGGTGGCGTAACGAGGCAATAACGGTATCCTGCTGGGCAAGCGTTGACTGCAGTTGAAGGATAATTTCCTGCAACTGTTTTGGGTCATTGGGTAAGGAAGATGCCATCGTTTTCATGCGCTGCATAATAACATAAAAATCCAGCTAACTCATTGATTAAATGCAATTATGCGGCGTTTATTGGTCTATTTTTTCTGGCAGGTGGCCGCCAGTCTAAGCCTTCCAGTAACAGCGCCAATTCGGCTTGTGTTAAATGCACAGCCCCCGATTTTGCACTTGGCCAAACAAATTTACCCTGCTCCAGTCGCTTGTAAAATAAACATAACCCCTGACCATCCCACCAGAGCAATTTAACCCGGTCGCTACGACGTCCGCGAAACACAAATACGTGACCGCTAAACGGGTCTTTTTGCAGCACATGCTGCGCCATTGCAGCCAGGCCATCAAAGCCTTTGCGCATATCGGTGTAACCGGCACACAGCCATACACGCAGTTCATGGGATAAGGTAATCATGACAACGCCGCCACCAATTGCTGCAACATACCCGGTGTTGCCTCATGCAATACCAGTTGATGACCACTGCGAAACGACACCGTTATGGCTGGTTTATGGAGCACCGGCACAGCTTCAATCGCACTGACACTGACAGGAAGGAATGGCGTGGGGGCAGCTGGCATATCCACTTCACCTTTAGCACGCCTGACCCACAAAGCCTTACCGACGTTAACTTCTCGCACCCAGCGAAACACCTGGTTGGTATTTACATCGTATTTGCGCGCCAATTCAGATACCGACAATACACGTTCTTTGGATTCCTGAACGAGCTGCCATTTAAACTCGGGCGAAAAGGCCCTACGTACATCGGATTGTTTTAATACGGGCATTCATAACTCTCACGGTTGAAAACGGTGACAGGTATGATGCGTGATCAGTCAGCAAATAAAAGATGTGTTCACCGGACGCTTACGTCATTTCGTTGTATCGCACTTGGCTGGTTTCGTTTTTAATTTTGCACAGGGTTGCCGTTGTTCGGCATCGCTTGGCGGCAGTGCCGCGTGGGTAGTGTGTTTGTCGCCGCTAACAAGGCGCACCATTCGCTCCCTTCGGTCGCTGGGACGCCAACCGCTGCGCGGCCGTCGCCCATGTGCTTTGCGTTATGTGCTTAGGTTGTCATGAGCGTAGAGAATAGAGTTTATAAATGAACACACGCGAGTACTTGCTAGCTTTATTTGACATTCATTCGGGCTCACTTCCAATAAGAATTGCCTCTGATGAATTTATTTCTCGCGAATTACTCTCGGAGCTAATTCTAAAAGGTTACGTAAGTACGACAATGCAGGCTCCTGACAAATCCGTGTTTATGAATCTTTCGCTTACAGAGAGTGGTAAAAGTATGCTCTCTGAATTAAAGCAAATGAACCCTGATTTATCTAAAACATTACCGTTCAGAAAATACAGAGCAATAATAATGAATATTATATATTTTTTTATTACATTGTTTGTTATGGAGTTTTTTTTCAGAGTGCTTCGTGGTGGCCAGTAGTATCAAACTCGCACATAACAAACCGCAGCACTCGCTCCCGCTGGTCGCTGGGACGCCAACCCGCTGCGCGGCTCGTCGCCCGTGTGCGGAGCGTTAGCAGGTGTTCGGGTTTTAACGGTTTTAGTCAGTAGTTTTGTTCCGGTATTGCTCGCGTTTCGTTTTCTTAGCGGCAGCGCCAAAAGTTAACATTCGCCAGTTTGTCGGTTTGCTGCAAACGGTGGTGGCGGTAGCGTTGTTCTTCTTGGCTTCGCTTAAACAGTTTTTACAGGTTCCGGTTGGCTCGCCGTATCGCAGCTGGCCGGTGTCGTTTTTAATACAAGCAGCCGTGCCGCTGTTCGGGTTTGCCAGTGCGGCAAGCCGCGAAAGTCCGGTTCAGGCTGCTAACAAGCAAAGCCAGCCGACGCGTACCGCGCAGCTGCTTTGAGCGTTAGCCGGCTGTCAAAAAAGTTTGGGGACAAAATCTGTTTTACTTTTCGGCTTTGCTTGCGTTAAGTTGTATCTCAGTTGTTAATTTATTTCTTCAGGTTCGCCAGTTCGTTGGTCAGGTGTAATCTCTGATGGTGCGGTAGCGTTGTTCTTTTTGGCACATTTACTCCGCTAGCTTTAAAGTTTTTAGGTTCCAGCTATTTCGCCGTATCGCACTTGGTTGGTTACGTTTTTAATTTTGCACAGGGGTGCCGTTGTTTGGTATCGCTTGGCGGCAGTGCCGCGAGGGTAGTGTGTTTGCGCCGCTAACAAGGCGCATCACTCGCTCCCTGCGGTCGCTGGGACGCCAACCCGCTGCGCGGCTCGTCGCCCGTGTGCTTTGCGTTAGCCGGCTGTCGAGATGGTTTAGTTTCAAAATCTGTTTTACTTTTCGGCTCTGCTTGCGTTAAGTTGTATATCAGTTGTTAATTTATTCCATCAAGTTCGCAAGTTTGTTGGTCAGATGCAATCTCTGATGGGGCGGTAGCGTTGTTCCTTTTGGCTCATTGGCTCCGCTAGATTATAAGTTTTCAAGTTCCAGTCATTTCGTTGTATCGCACTTGGCTGGTTACGTTTTTAATTGTGCACATGGGTGTCGTTGTTTGGCATCGCTTGGCGGCAGTGCCGCGAGGGTAGTGTGTTTGTCGCCGCTAACAAGGCGCACCATTCGCTCCCTTCGGTCGCTGGGATGCCAACCGCGATGCGGTCGTCACCCATGTGCTTTGCGTTAAATTTCGGAGAGAACATGGGTTTAGCCCAAGAAATTACCGTTGAGTCAGCCTCCGAGGCCCAGTTAGAAGCATTTATTGTAGATTTTTGCACTGATTTTAAGAGCCATAAGAAAAATGATACTTGGGTCATAACGGAGCACAATTCACAAAAAATGAGTTTTGCGATGAAGATTGATGGCTCACGCATACTCTGCCACCGCTCAGGAGATTACTTCGAAGTGTTTGGAATGTTTATTGAGTTTCTTAGTGGCTCATTTCCTTCAATCAATGTGAGTGATGCGTAATGAAATTTAACAAGGCCAGTCAGCAACGCCCACTGCGTGGGCTGGACCTCAAACCGCTGCGCGGCTTTTCGGCCGCTGCTGGCAGCGTTATATGCGAAGGGATGTATGAAGAAACAATATTTGAACTTCGATGACTTAGAGCAATCTGATCAAGAATTCTTCATTAATGATTCGTGGTGCGACTATTGTAATAAAGCTGATTTAGGAATCACCGAACCGAAAATCTATATTCTTGATGAAAAACAGTACCTTGAAGGTAAATGTAAGGTTTGTGATCAAAAGCAAACCACTGAAGTTGTTGTTACATACTTAAATAATCAAGATAAGAAGTAGTGAAATTGCATATAACAAGTTGCTCAATTTCGTTCCGGCCACAAAAAGCGTGGCCTCCACTGGACTGCCTACGCTGCGCTGCGGCAGCCAATTAGCAAAGCGTTAGCAGGTGTTCGGGTTTTAACGGTTTTAGTCAGTTGTTTTGTTCGGCCGTGCTCGCGTTTGGTTTTCTTAGCGGCAGCGCCAAAAGTTAACGTACGCCAGTTTGCGGGTTTGCTGCAAACGGTTGTGGCGGTAGCGTTGTTCTTCTGGGCTTCGCTCACACAGTTTTACAGGCTCCGGTTGGCTCGCTGTGTCGCAGCTGGCTGGTTTAGTTTTTAATAAAAGCAGCCGTGCTGTTGTTCAGGTTTGCAAGTGCGGCTAGCCGCGCAAGTCTGGTTTGGGCTGCTAACAAGCAAAGCCAGCCGACGCGTACCGCGCAGCTGCTTTGAGCGTTAGGTAGCAAAAGGAATGCAAATAATTTTGGTCATTTTGAGTACAACACTTCAGCTATTTTATCTGCTTGCGTTACTACACTTCGGAATTGGTATTTTCAATGCTGTCGAAGCCATATCCACCGCAGATCCTAAGTTGGTCGCAGGGGCATTATCTGCCAGTATTGTTAAATCCTTAATTGCTGTTGTGCCTTCAATTTTGGGGCTTTTATTAAGCTTAAATTTATCACGTTCTATCGAGGCACTACCAAATTGGTTTAAAAGGTACACCCGTTTGATGTCTTATTTATGGCTTTTATTTATTCCAATAGGTACTGTTATTGGTGTCATACAACTCAAACGGTTGCGACATGCTACCTAACAAAACAATAAACATCGTTCGCTTTGCTCACTGGGAAAAAGCCTCGCTGCAACTTCGTTGCAATGCACTCGGTTTTTCCCGTTATTGTAAGCGTTAGCATTACAGGAGAATTACCAAACATGAAGTTATCGATTATATTTTTAGCTACTTTGCTGTCATTTAATTCTTTAGCTGCAGATTATCAAACCGAGATTGATGATTTTTTCAAGTTGTATCAATCTGGGAAAGTAGATGAAGCTGTTGATTCCATTTATCGAACAAATAAATACGTATCATCAATTCCAGATCAAATTAAAAATGTTAAAACGCAATTAAATGCGCTTGAAGGGCTTATTGGAGAAATTAACCGTATAGGTAAAATTGACACTTACGCAGTTGGTGAGAATTTTGTGCATGTTACTTATCTAGCCACTTACGATAGGCAACCCGTTCGTTATGAGTTTCAATTTTTTAAAGTAAAAAGCGGTTGGAGAATATACTCATTTTCATTTGATGATGGCTTAACCGAAGAAATAGCAACCGAAGCAAGAAAGGCCGCTTTGTCCTCTCAAAAGTAATGCTAACAAGCGCCTTAAACATCGCGGCCTGTGGCCGCTGGACTCGCAACAAGTTGCTCGCCATTTAGGCGTGCGTTATATGCCAATGAATAGACTCAAACACCTGTTGCTACCACTTTCAATACTTGTTTTAGTTGCTTGTGGCGACGCAAATATTGTCAGTGAACGAGGTGTTTATTGGAAAAGTGAGCTTGAATCTCGTGTCCCTATTGGAACATCAAGAGAGGAAGCCTTAACCTCACTTAAGAAGATTGATGCAAATGCGTTCGTGAACCCACTTTCAGATAGTATTTCTACAAATTTAGAAACAGTAAAAGATGATGGTTTTGCCTGCAAAGATTGGGTAATCACAGCTAATACCAGTTTTAATAGTAATGGTGTCTCTGGTCACTCAATTGCAAGTGTAGGTCGTTGTTTATAAATGGCATATAACAAGTTGCTAAATTTCGTTCGTAAACTCACTGGGAAAATTACTGCTGGCCGTTCCGGCCAAATCGCAGTATTTTCCCATTAGCAAAGCGTTAGCTGCCCATGAACAAAGTCATACTATTGATTCTAGGAGTAATATTTTCAATGACTTCTAATGCAGATGAGCCAAAAGGGATTATCGGTAGAGTGTATATAAATGGATTTCCAGTCATCTATAAGTTTGTTAACGAATTCCCAGAAGAAAAAATCCGATTACAATATCCAAGACTTGTCGTTGTTTCATGGCAATACGATGGCGCTGAAAACAATGGAATGCCAATAGATGAAATAAACAAAGAAATGATAAAGCTCGAAGATGCCCTCGAGGAGGGTATAGAAAATAAAGGGCTTTGTAAGCACATCTACAGCAGAACGGGGAACAACCTAAAAGAGCTTGTATATCAAATAAGAAGCGACGATGAATTTTTGAAAGCATTAAATGAATCTCTATTCAGTCACCAAAGATATCCGATTGAAATTACCTTCTATGAAGATAAAGAGTGGAAAGATTTCAAGGAGTTGCTAAATGATTTCAATAAAGGCAGCTAACAAGGCCGCGCACGTCGCCTGCGGCTGGACTCGTACAAGCTACGCTTGTGCTCGCCCGTGGCGGCGGCGTTATGCATCTTAAAGGATTGAATGTATGCGACATTTGGTATTCATTATTTTCTCATTATTGCTAAGTGTACCAAGTTACTCTAGTCCTCGAATTCCTAAGACCTTTCAAGGCACTTGGGACGCAAATGATGAAGCGTGTAAAACACAATATAGCGATATGCGTCTCCATATTAGTTCTTCAGTAGTTGAATATTGGGAGTCAAGCGGCAATCTAATTGAAGTGATCGAATCAAAAAACATTTCATTTATTGCTCGATTCGCTTTCAGTGGCGAAGGGGAAAATTGGGAAAGTAAAATTACTTACTTTCTTTTGAATGAAGGCAGTAAACTGGTTCAAGCTTTCGATGATGGATTGCGAGTCAGTAGGGTTCGGTGCACCAATGCATAACAAGTTAAAGCAGCGGAAAACCACTCGCTGCGCTCGCGTTTTCCGCTGTTTAAAGCGTTATGTGTAGGCGATATGATAAGCACTGAATTCAGAATGATTTTGCTATTTGCTCTAATAATTATCAGTGGAATACTGGATTATTTGATACGTAAAGAATGGCACATTTTCTTTCCGCTATTGAAAAAGCATGACTCACAATTCGTAAATCAATATGATCATTTTGGACCATCGATCTTTGAAAGGGCAGCTTTAATTTTTCAATTGTCATTTTGTGGATTAAGTTTTCAGGGTGCTGGTGCGGCCTTAATAAGTAGCGTTAATAAAATTCGGAACCTGAATAGACTGCGTTGGTTTACACTTTTTCTTTTTGTTGTGTTTGGATTTATCTACACATAACAAGCAAATTTTATCGCCAGCAAAAAGCGCTGGCTGCGACGTCAACCCGCTGCGCGGCTTTCCGCGCTAAATTTGGGCGTTATACGTCAATAAGGTCTGCTAAATGCGTAGAATTCTAGACGGTCTTTTATGGGGACTTGGTTTTTCGTTTGCTGTAGTTTTTGTACTTGTCACGTACAATTATACGCTTCATGAAAAATTAGAGGATAAACATCAAAAACAACTAAATGAATATTTATATTTTGAAACCGACTCATTCATTGAAGCATTGGGTATTGAGGTGATTGAAACATCTTTAATTAATGATGAAGTTGTAGTTTATTCTAAAGCGAAAAACTTCAATGAAACTACTCTAAATATGGGGTTGTCGCTAAGATTTAGTTTGTTTGATTCCAATGGTCAATTTGTTGGTAATTGTGATGAAAGTTTTCCAAGAATAAACTCAGAGAATGAGCATGTCTACTTGTCAACAAGTTGCGCTAATAGCCATTTATTAAGCAAGAACGTTGGTAAGGTTGAGGTCTCCGTCTTGAGGCACAGGTAACGCATAACAAGTAAAATCAGGCGGACACGCCAAGCTTGCTAGCGCTTCGCTCAGTTTAGCAAGCGTGGCTTAGCCGCTGTTTTGAGCGTTATATTTTTGAAGGTTTACAAAATGAATACCGTGACAATTCATGGCAACGAATGGAAGCAAGAAGACATTGAAGAGCCGGTTGCATGGGCTCTTAGCCAGAAGTGGGTTCGAAAAAAGTGGTTAGCTCCGAGTGAAACGTGGGACCACGACCACTGCGCAATCTGTTGGTGGAAACTCCACGAGTCAGATGATGAAGTGCATGGTGTTGGCTTTAATGATGGTGGGCACAACTGGCTTTGTACAGAATGCTATGAGCAGTTCATCGAACACAAAATATAACAATGCGGCTCACTAACTCGTCGCTACGCTCCTCAGGGACAAAGGCCACAGCGCGGCAAGCCGCTGGCCTTTGCCCGTGGCCGCGGCGTTATGCATATTGGAGTTTGCCTATAGATGGCTAATTGGGACTTTTACCAAGCAAATATTAACGACAAGATCGCCTCGATTTACATTAATTTAGATGCTGAGGAAGAATTAAGTCCGAGACATGTTCGATTGTTTTGGTTTTTCATCAAACTCAAGATAGAAAGGGATGATGGTCTCTCTCATGATGATGAAGTCGAAAGTCTTTTTGAATTTGAAGATCAACTTACTGCCTTTGTATGCAATGAAAACCTTCAGTTTGTAGGTAGGATAACAACAGCGGGAATGCGTCAGTTTTACTTCTATGGTACTGAAGATGCAAATTATGAGGAATTGTGTGAAGTTTTTTTACGCAACAATAACTCTTACTTGTATCAATATAATGGAAAAGACGATCCGGAAAGATCTCAATATAAAAATGTCCTTTACCCAGGGCCTCTAGGATTCGAGCAAATCAAGGAACGTAGAAACAATGCATAACAAGTTAAATCAGCGGAAAACCACTCGCTACGCTCGCGTTTTCCGCTGTTTAAAGCGTTAAGTGTCTATGAGAACTGAGCACGATATTAAACTAATGCTGTATGCCCAAAGTGCGCTACTTGGTGAGGTAGCACCATCATTTAGGGCTGTATCTTTCGAGCTATCTCCCGATGGAGAAGACTTAGTTGCGCGCTTTATTTTCGATGGCGACCCAAGTGATGATGCTAAAGAGGTTGCGAGTGTTGCACTGACTAATCTGCTTTCAAACTATCCCAAGAATCACCGGAGCTGTAAGGAAGAAATGTTAGCCGTTCCATATCCTGAAGAAATGGAGCACTTATCTTTGTTAGTGTATCTACGGAACGAGGATGACTGGAACTCATGGTCAAAGTTATACAAAAACACTTAACAAGCAAAGGCAGCCGACGCGTACCGCGCAGCTGCTTTGAGCGTTAGCCCTATAGGAGTTCATTTTGAGTTTTGAGATTTGGCTAGCATTTGTCACTGCATCATTGGTTTTGTGTTTTACGCCAGGCCCGACAGTTTTTCTTGTCGTAGGGCAAGCATTAACCCATGGTAAAAGATCTGTTATGGCATTAGCGGCAGGAGCGATTGTAGGTGACATAATCCTAATGGCTTCAAGCTTCATGGGGTTAGGTTTGCTGCTATCTATTTCATCTACGATGTTTAACCTTATTAAATTCATAGGCGCAGCTTATCTTATTTACATGGGTATAAAAGCATTTCGCACCAATAGCCTTTCTAAAAGCCGGACTGCTAAAATAGCCCAAAAAGAGAGTTCATTTATTATTTTCCGTGACGCTTTAATTGTGACCGCTCTAAATCCGAAGGGCATTTTGTTCTTTATGGCTTTTTTGCCGCTGTTTATAAACACAGCAGAGCCCGTATTTCCGCAAATGGTCGTTCTGGCAGTGTCATTTTTAGTGGTATCACTGCTTAGTGTAAGTTTTTACGCTTTATTGTCAGGTTATCTTAGAGGTTACATAGCTAAGCCTAGCGTTCAAAATGGCTTTAACAAAGTTGGCGGTAGCTTGCTTGTGGGTGCGGGCGTAATAACGGCAAGTATGCAAAATGGCTAACAAACGCAGTCACAATCGGCCACTGCGTGGCCTGGACCTCAACCGCTGCGCGGGTTTCGGCCTGTGCTGCGAGCGTTATGCATCATGAGTGAGAATCTGAAGAAATTACTTAATCCTGCTGAATTCGTGGACGATGAACCAGTTGAATTTGCAGCCGTAGACAAAGATTTGCTTCCAGGGCCAATTGAAGCGAAGCATTGGGTTTGTATTTCAGAAAGGCTATGGTCTCGACTTCTATCATATGGATCTGCGTACGAACTTCACTTTCAGCAAATAATTGAACCTGTAATTGATACTGTCTTAGGCTCCGAGCAGTGTGAGTCATTCAGCGAAGAACTTGAGTTTATTATAGGTGTAGCTAATGATCCGGCATTTTTAGAAGCTTTACACATTGTCCATAGTGAGGTGGGCAAGGTCATAAATCGGCGAAATATGCGCCTTGTAATTAGTCCTCCGTAGTGAGAAAAATGCATAACAAAGCCATTAAAAATCGCACAACAAAAAACGTTGTGCTGGACTCGCAACAAGTTGCTCGCCTTTTATGGCGGCGTTAGAAGGCCATTGAATGAGTCCTGTGAAAAAGTACATTCAGTTGATAAATGACTCTTCAATCCAGGCTACGGGCTTAGTTTTACTTTTACCACCGGCTATTGTGGCGTATCTACTTTTTCCGGAAGTGGAATATACAGCGTTACTGATCGTTTCTGGCTTTATATGCATCGTTATCTCATGCGTGCATTTGCTCATTGGAATACATGCACTAATTAAAAAAGAGTTTGAGAGCGTTATTAATTTTTTACTTATGCCTTTAGGCATGCTTTGCTTCGTGATTTATTTAGGTTTTAAGTAAAATGGCTTCTAACAAGCGCCATCAAAACGCCGCTTCGCGGCTCGACTCGCAACAAGTTGCTCGCGTTTGTGGCGGGCGTTAGCCGGCTGTCGAGATGGTTTAGTTTCAAAATCTGTTTTACTTTTCGGCTCTGCTTGCGTTAGGTTGTATCTCAGTTGTTAATTTATTCCGTCAGGTTCGCTAGTTTGTTGGCAAGGTGCAATCTCTGATGAGTCGGTAGCGTTGTTCCTTTTGGCTCATTCGCTCCGCTTGTTTCAAGTTTTAAGGTTCCAGCTATTTCTCTGTATCGCACCTGGCTGGTTATGTTTTTAATTTTACACATGGATGCCGTTGTTCGGTATCGCTTGGCGGCAGTGCCGCGCGGGTAGTGTGGTTGTCGCAGCTAACAAGGCGCACCATTCGCTCCCTTCGGTCGCTGGGACGCCAACCGCTGCGCGGCCGTCGCCCATGTGCTTTGCGTTATGCGTTTAGGAGAAATAGAAATCGGTTCATTCTTCAAAACTAAATTTATTGACCGCTTGTGGAGAAATTCTGTATTTGTTCTTTTCACAGTTACTCTTTTGGCGGCTATAAAGGTCACATTCGGAGGGGACTGGGAGCTAGTAACACTGGATACGCTATTTAATGCTTCATTGCTATTAGTTGTAATCTCAATTAGTACTGGACTATTTATAACTCTTTGGGAGAAAAGTCATGACTATTCAAAGTAAACGGTTTTTTAGCATTGTATAGCAAAAGGCAGTTTGGAGCTCACACGCATAACAAAACGCTGTTGGCACTCCCTTCGGTCGTTGGGACGCTAACACGTGGGCTGACTCGCTTCGCTCGGATTTTAGCCCACGTGCTAGCGCCCCAAAGCTTAGTGTTAGCGTCTTCAGGAGAAAATTCAGATGTCATCTGTACCTGAGAAAGATTGGAAAAGACTTAGCGGTCTTAAAGAAAACTTGCTCAACTCCGCATGTGAGACAATATTTCGGCGCATCGAGCAAATATCATCTGCTAGCAAAGGTCGAGAGCATGAAGCTTATTTAGAGCTCTGGAAAGAAATAAAAAATGAAGACGATGCCATCGCTGAAATGTTTAATGACCTAAAACGCAGTAATGCGGTGTTTAAAATGGCTGCCTTAAAGCATTATGGTGTCTTAACAGATGAGCAATTGGCTCAGTTTTCACAAGAGACACAAGAACAGGTTGCGCGTCTTTGCGAGTACAGACGCTAACTAACAAATATTATCGCCAGCAAACAGCGCTGGCTGCGACGTCAACCCGCTGCGCGGCTTTCCGCGCTAAATTTGGGCGTTATAAATTTTAGGAGGGTTCGTTGAAGGATTTATCGAACAAAAATCAGTTATGGTTGTTGATTTTCACACTACCACCAGTCTTTTATACAATGGATTTGTTCTTTGACAAGAAAGAATTTACTTTAACTGAGTTTTTCTTTTATATGTTGTGGTCTGTTATTGGTGTGGTGCTTGGTTATTTGTTTTCAGCAAAGTTTCTTTCAAAGTATCAAGACATTAGATGGGTAAAAGTAATTGGTCTTTTTCTGCTGATGCTTCTTGTTCTCATCATTTTAGTTGTTTTACACCTCACGGCGTTGAGAGAATTACAGCCTTTCGTTAGCGATGCATTAGTTTTGCCGTTAATTGTTTCAGCGATAACCTTTAGTGCCGTTGCCTCTAAGCAATAAAATTTATAACAATCCGCGTCATTCGGGGCCTTTGGCCCCTGCGACGCTCACAAGTTCGCGCGCATGCGCGGGGCGTTATGTATTACTTTGAATATGGATATATTGAATAGTCTTGAGCAATTAAACGCTGACCCGTTTAAACAAAAGCAAATAAAAAAATACCTATTAGCTTGCTGCAAAAAACTGGTCAAATATAGAAGCGGTGGTAATTTAGAAAAAGGTATTGCTCTAGCTAAAAAATATAATGCTGGTTATATATCATGGAAGAAATTCCATGATATCGAGTATATTTTGGAAGGTGAGGCTTTTCGTATCGAATTTTACTCTAACGATCCTTATTTCGGCCAATTTCGAGTTGATAAAAATGATTTAGCTGACTTAAAAAAGATTCGAGTAAGTAAAGCTCTTCACTCTAAAAAAGCTAATAAATACCTTATAGATCTTGCTTACTTTGTTGATTCAGTATTTAGTTATTGCTCTCATCCTGGTAACAGTTTACCTGATATTGAACACTCTAAATTTCTTTGCCCAGTGTTATTCAAACGGTATTTTAGCTAGGTGCGTTTAATACATAACAAACGCATTAAAATGGACGCCTAACAGTTGGCTGGCGCTCATTCTTCGCTAAGTTTAGCCAACTGTTAGCCGCCATTTATGCGGAGCGTTAGCCGGCTGTCGAGAAGGTGTGGTTCAAAAATCTGTTTTACTTTTCGGGTCTGCTTGCGTTAAGTTGTATCTCAGTTGTTAATTTATTCCATCTGGTTCGCCAGTTTGTTGGCAAGGTGCAATCTCTGATGGTGCGGTAGCGTTGTTCCTTTTGGCACTTTTGCTCCGCTGGCTTTTAAGTTTTTAGGTTCCGGCCATCTCGCTGTATCGTACTTGGCTGGTTAAGTTTTTAATTTTGCACATGGGTGCTGTTGTTTGGCATCGCTTGGCGGCAGTGCCGCGCGGGTAGTGTGGTTGTCGCCGCTAACAATGCGCATCACTCGCTCCCGTTGGTCGCTGGGACGCCAACCCGCTGCGCGGCTCGTCGCCCGTGTGCGCGGCGTTAGGTGCCGGTTCCGCTGAGCCCGAGGAGAATTTAGAGTCAAATGGAAATTTACAATACCGATATCGCATCTGCGATTTTGATTTTGCTCGGTCTTGTCGTTCTCTTCAAAAAGAGCATTACATTAACTCTTTCTGTTGGCCCATCAGGTACTAACACCTTCGTCAATGAAAACAGTAAGTATACAAAAAGTAGTAATTTTCAGCTTCAAGGTATTCAAAAACTATTACTTGGATTAGGTTTGGTTATCGGCGGTTTTCTTTTTGGTTTTTATGTGCGAGGAGAATTGGCATTTACACTTTAAGTTTCAATGTTGATTCGGCACCTAACAAGCGCCTAATGGCAGTCGCTAGCGCGACTTCGGACACACAATTTGTTGCGCAATTTGCATTTCGCTGCGCTACATTATCGCAAATTACCCAACAAACTGTGCGCCGCATAGGCGAGCGTTATAAGCTAAAATGATGAAATCAATACCTACTGGAGAAATCGTATCATTCGATAAAAAGAGCGGTGGAGTCGCTATAGACACTATCGAATTTAATAAAGTGGACTTCCCAGCTTTTACTAGACAGTCTGTTGTTCCAAAAAATACGTTTCTTCAAATTTAGCAGGAGAAACGCCGCCTGTGTGTGAATGGCGCTTTTTAGGATTGTAAAACATTTCTATAAAGTTAAATATCTCGGTTTTCGCTTCGTCTCTTGTCGAATATATCTTTTTACGCGTCACACGCTTTTTTAAAGTCGCAAAAAAACTTTCTGCTACGGCGTTATCAGTAAGCGTAACAACAACCACACCTTGCGGTGTGGCTGCTGATCAATAAGGCAGGAGTTCTTGCAGTTGCTCGTGGGTATTGGCTTTGGGCAGCTCTGTCAGCAAGCGGCATAAGTAATCATACGGTTCCAGACCATTGATTTTGGCCGTTTCGACTAGGCTATACATTGCAGCACTGGCTTCTGCGCCCGTTTCAGTATTGGCAAACAACCACGCCTTGCGTCCAATCACGAACGGTTTGACGGCGCGCTCAGCACGGTTGTTGTCGATATTTAATCGGCCATCGTCCAGATAGCGGATGAGTTTGGGCCACTGATTCAGGCTATACGTGATAGCGACTCCCAGTAAACTTTCTTTCGTGACACTCTCGCTTGATTTATCCAGCCAGCTTTTAAATTGTTCTAGCAGTGGTTTAGCTAGTGCTTGTCTGGCGTCATACTTCTTATCAGGCGGCGCAGTTTTTAATTTACTCTCCAGTGCATAGAGTTTCTGGATGTGGTTAAGGGCCACATCCGCTTTACCCGTTTTGCCTTTGCCCTGTGCTTTTTGGGCTTCAACGAACTTGCGTCTGGCATGCGCCCAGCAACCGACTAAGGTTGCGTGAGTTTTCTCATACCCGGCATAACCATCGACCTGCAGATAACCGTTAAAGCCGGATAAGAAGTCACAGGGATGTTTGCTGCTGCGGCTATCCTGATAATCAAACAGCGCCAGTTTGGGGCCGGTACTTTTTTCTAAGCCACAGCCATACACCCACATGTAGCAGGTGCTTTTCTCAACATCCAGCACATTGACCGTGGTTTCATCTGCCCACAGCACCGGCTGTTTCAGAAGCTCAGCTTTCATTAACGCCAGTAGCGGTTTAAGTTTATCTGCACAGGTTATCAGCCAACGACTCATCGTTTGACGACTAAGCTCAATACCTGCCTGATTAAACAACTGCTCCTGACGGTATAACGGCAAGCCATAGTGCATTTTGCTGCTGATGATTTGCGCCAGTAAACTTGGCGTGGCCATGCTCTTAGGGATAACCGCAGCTGGCACATCAGCAATCTTAATGTCGACCTTAGTGCCATTGGTTTCACACTGCCGGCAGCTGTATTTCAACCGGACGTTTCTAAGAACACGGATTTGCGCGGGCACGAACTCAATTTGCTCACTGACTTCTTCACCCATTTGATGCAGGGCATGGCCACAGCAGACACAGGTTTTATCGTCAATGTCATGGATAACGTCAACGCGGGGCAATTCAGGAATAATACGCGGTCGGCGTGGCTTGGCGGTTTTCTCAGCGCTCTCGGTCGTCTGAGTATCTGGCTCTGTTGCTACTGACTGCTCTTCAATAAGCTGCTCGGCCTCATTTAACACTTCGCCTTCACCTTCGTAGGTCTCGCTGCTGGGGCTAAATTTCTGGTACTTCTTCAGGTTATAGCGCTCCAGTAATTGCTGTAACTTATCCGAGAGCTGCTGGTTAACCCGCTCTAGTTTAGCGATGCGTTTGTCTTTTTGCGCCAGTTTGCGCTCAAGCTTTTGCGTCTGCTCAAGCAGCATTTTCTTGAGCAGTTCAACATCATCAGGTAAGGATTGAGGTATCTTTTTCATGGCCGTTATTGTAACGGCCAATTTGGCTAAGTGCTTGGTAAGATTTAGATTGTTTTGGATGCGATCTACAGGATTTATAGCCGATCGGCATATCAACCCACACTCTGGTAATGCAGCGGCTGGTGCGCGGTGATTTTTTGAATATCGACACCTTGCAACAGCCAATGCCATTGCTGCTCGCTAATAGACAACACTTTACCTGGCATCTGCCTTGGCCAGCGGAATGTGTCTTTTTCAAGTCGCTTGTACCACAGACAAAACCCAGTGCTATCCCAGTACAGCACTTTTAACCGAGTACGCTGCCGATTGCAGAACACAAATAGTGCACCGCTAAATGGCGAGAGCTGCATCTCTTGCTCGACCAGCAACGATAAGCCATTAATGGATTTGCGAAAATCGACCGGCTGTTTATGCAAATAGACCTTAAGCACATCGAGGAACATTTTCATAGTCAAAGTGCTCTGAGCAAGGCGGCTAACCAGAGTGCATCCGTCCCTGCTGGAAGTTGCAATTCCATATCACGCTTGCGTAGCAGGATATGCTGGGCCAGTGGCGAGCTTTGTGGTGCTAATTCAATGAAACCGGTGTCATCATTCTGATGAGCCAACAACTGGCGTTTACGGAGATTGAAATAGGTCGGGATAATCCCTTGTCGTTTAGCAAATGCCGTTTGAGTAAGGCCACTTTGGGCTTGCTCGGCGAATAAGGCCAGCCATTGTTCTTTAGTGCGTTTCATGATGATTACCCTGATAATTTAAAGAGGCAGACAGGGTAATGTTGATCAGTTAGGATAGGAATGTGTGGTTGGCGTTACGCTTACCGTTATCATGACAATTGCCTCTGCGGCTCATCGACGGTTTCAAGTTATGCTCTTTCATAAACGATAAATAATCAGCACTGCCATATTGGCTGCCTTGATCGCTATGCACTAAAACTGAGTGTTTAGGCCGTCGTTGATAAACTGCCATCAGTAAAGCTTGAATGACTAAATGTTTATCCATGTTTTTATCCATAGACCAACCCACAACGCGACGTGAAAACAAATCGATGACCGTTGCTAGGTATAAAAAGCCCTCATAAGTACGAATATACGTGATGTCACTTACCCAAGCGGTGTTAGGTGCAACGGGTTTAAAATCGCGCTCTAACACGTTATCCGCTATCCGTGATGGCTTGCCACCTTTGATATACCGTCGCTTGTAGCCTATTTGGGCTTTTAATCGATTCAATCGCATAATTTTAGCCACACGATGAACACTACAGGTTTCACCGGCTTCTCGCAGATCACGATGTATCCAGGGGCTGCCATAAGTGCCGCCACTGGCAATATAAAACGCGTTAATCCGCGTGAGTAAACGCTGATCTTCAATAGTTCGCTGACTCAACGGCGCTTTTAGCCAAGCATAAAAACCACTGCGATTGAGCTTCAGAACACGACACATGGCTAAAACGGAAAATAATCGCAGATGGTCACGGATAAAGGCGTACTTCACTCTGGCTGACTTGCAAAGTACCTTGCGGCCTTTTTTAATATGTCCCGCTCCTCCGTCACTCTTTTAAGCTCTGCTTCTAGCTTAGCAATGCGAACAGAGTCATTTGACTTGGGGCGCGCAACAACCTTGTTGCCACTAAGCTGGTCTCGCCAGTGGTATAACGATTTAGTTGAAATACCCAAACGTTCAGCCACTTCCTGAACAGAATAACCACGATCAGTGATTTGCTTTACTGCTTCAATTTTAAACTCTTCGGTATAACGTTTACCTTTGCTCATAAACACCTCTAATTTAAGTTACATTGTAACTGTTAAATGTGTCTAGCAAAGTCTGGGAAGTCCAGTGAATAGTTTTGGTACAGGGCGTTATAGCGTAATTACGACGAGAGAAGTGGAGTCTGATGACGATTTCATCAGACTCTCTAAATTACCTCAACTTGCCGGCATTGCCCCTTTAAACAGGATTTTGCTTCCAGTCGATCTTGATTCTGTGAAAGCGTTGCGCGAAGCGTCAGCACGCCTGAAAGCAGATATTCTTTTAATCTATACTTTTGATACGACGTTTCATGCAGGTGAACAAAAATTCGCTCCTTTGAATGTTATTTCGCTAGGTTTCTTGAAAAATAAACAAGTTACTGTAACAACAACGGTATCTGCGGCCTTTTTCGATGTTAGAACGGAATATTTGTATGGTCTTTCTGAAGCAACTGCACAAGAAGTTAAAGCTGCCAGTGTCTGGAGCACTTCTGATGCAGTAGACGATTTGAGGATTAATACGGAAAAAGCCGCATTTCAAAAGTTAGTGCCTGAAATCGAGAAAACATGGTTAGGTATTGTTTCGCAATATTCTAACAATAGCATTTAACAAACTGCGTCATTTGAGGCCTGTGGCCCCTGTGACGCTGAGAAGTTCGCGCGAATGCGCGGAGTATTAGGAGCACAGGACGTGAGGCGTATCCATTATGAATCTTAAATTGATTCCAATAGTTATTCTTTTTACTTGGCTCTGCCAAGCAGGCTTAAGTAGTTTAAAGAATAGTGAATACGCAAAGATAGTCTCTGTGCTATCGCGGACCCCTGAGCTTGGCGAATGCAAAATATCTGTCGATATCAAAAGATCTTGGCCGTTTTCTTGGACAGTACGTTCAGCGGCAATAAATATAAAAAATCAGGATAAGGCTTTATCTTCATATACAAGTAAATTTAATGTGTCAGATAGAACATTCCTAAAATCACACAATACCAATTATCATTTTACTTGGAGCCGGCAATTAGAAGACCAGCTAGTTGCATCTTTTGTCGATGTCGAGATAAAACCAAATGGTAGCGTTTATGCTGTTAATATCGGTAATTGTTCTAACTATCCAGAAAATAACGAATTAATAGGGAACTTAGCGCATTGTAATTCACCTGTGCAGGTAATTAAGTGCACCTAACAAGTTATAAAAGCGCGACAAATTACAGTTGGTTGGTTCCGAACCACATTTTAGCCCACTACAATTTGTCCCTTAATAGAGCGTTGCAGTTTGTTGAGATTTAGTCATGTTCAAATTTAGCAATATAATGAAAGCTGATTTTCTTGTATTGGCGGTGCTAGCGCTGTTTTTTATTGGATGGTTTATAAACAGCAGAAGTGATTCAAATATCGGCTACATCGATCTGGCAGGTAGTTTACTTACCTGCGAAAAAGATAAAAAGTGGTCACATTATTTAGGTTACTTTAGTTTAAATAGCGAACAATACTATACCTTGCAAAAATACAGTTCTTGTGACGCATTCAAAGCAGAAATGGCAGGTAAATCATTAATGGCAAAGTACTTAAAATCTAATGGTTTCATCCTCGAGTTAAAAGACGATGAACAAATTTTGTATAATTCTGGGTTTGCTGGATCTTCTTTTGGCTTGATATTGGTTTGGTTTTTAACATTTGCAGTAATAAGAATGCCAGTGCGCTGGCTTATAAAAAAACGTGCATAACAAGCGCAATCACAAACAGCCATTACGTGGCTTGGATCTAAACCGCTGCGGGATTGGCAGCGTTATATACCAGCAATCAAAAAGTCTATAGCCGCAATAATTTCATCTTTGAAAGTGCTTAAACCTGTGACGGACTTGACTCATATTTTAGCTGGAATACTCGCCATTTGTTGCGTAAAAACAACAAAGTCGCCTTATTTAATATGGATAGTCGGACACAAATGGCTTGGTTCTTTATTTTCCAATAGATATATTGGTGTAACTGGGAACACCAATCGAGTATTTAGGGGGCTTAGCTTCGGAACGTAACTCACTGTTTAAAAAAAGATTCGTGGCTTTTTTTGGGGCTTTTGCACTTAAAATGGGGGCCTTGTGCTGAGCGGCTTACAAGTTACTGCATCGAAAACATAACTCGTTGGCGCTCATCACTTTCCGTTGAGTAAAGCGCGAGTTACCAAGGACGATTATGAGAACACTCCAACTTTTAGGTTTTATGCTTGCGATTGCAGGGTTTATTTTAGGTTATGTGATGCTGGCCTCTATTGATGGTGAAACATCAGAAGCCTCCGCTGGAGGTGCAGGAATAGGCATTATATTTATGGTGTTACCCATGCTTGGTTGGTCTGCGTTAATGTTAGTACCTTCCTCATTTGCTTTGTTTAACAACGCAGTAAGACAACGTAATTATTTTAAAGGTCATTTTTGGTTAAATCTTTGGAGACTGAATCTGGTGATTTCCGCCGTATATATAGCTGTTGTTTTATATGTCGCTTATTTATGGTTTAAAATCAGTTTTGGCAACTAACGATAGCCATCAAAAACGCGCCCTTTGGGTGCTCGAATGACAACTCGTTGCCTTGCCGTGGCTGTTACCTCAGAGGATTACGAGGTTTTAACGCTTAGAACCGAAGAGCGTTTTTAACCAAGAGAAGTACCGTCACGTTAGTTTAGGTTGTGTCTGCACTTGTATGCGGTAGCTACAGGTGCGGCTAATGGGTGATATTGTGAATAAGCCTTTTCAAGCTGCTATTTCGCTAATCTTGGTATGATACGCAGGCTAAGCAGTATACTCATCTGCGATCTCAGCAATGGCTGTTGCGCGAAAGTACTGGATGTTCGGGAAGGAAAAAACATGAAAACGTACTTTATTTTTACACGCAAACAACGGGCCTCAGCACGGCTTCTTGTGATCAACGCTGGCGTGGTCTTCCTTCTATATGTGGCTGCTCACCACTATCTGCCTCCTTTAACAAGTGATAAGGATGCACTGACACAACTGCTTAATGTGCTGGATATCGCTATTTGGGTTATTGAAGCCGTTTTGCTTGGATTAGCACTGTGGTTTTGGCTTGAAAATAAGCAAATTAGGGGTTGCGTGACGCCAGATACCTTAAGCTATTCTGACCCTACTTTTAGTGATGTGGGCTGGCAAGTCAAGATGGCAGACATAGCGCAATTAAAGCAAGTTACTGATGCCCAGCAAAACTTTTTGTCGAATGTGCTGGTGCTGAAAAACGGAGAGCAAAAGCAACTGATGTACGGGAATTATCGAGGGTTTGATCGACGTGCTTTTTTCAAGGCGCTTGTTTTAGCCAATCCGAATATCATGGTTCCTGACAATATATATAGTTACAAGATGCAAAGTTCTGCATGGGCTAAGCGTATTTGAAAAAAATTGGGTTGGGATGAGTGAACAGCTCGTAGTAAGTCTATCAAATCTCATGATCGGCAAAGAATGCAGCGAGCTAAGAGTGGGCTTGATATGTTTTTCTAAAAACATGATTCAGTATGAATAAAATAATTGTTGCGCTAAGCAGGCCGAACAGGGCCGTGCAGCCAACGGCGAAGCTTTGTTATGGGTTGCGCGTGATTTCGAATTGTTGGCAAGGCTAAGGCGCGAAATAGCGCTTAAGGTGTAAACCTAAACACACGTTTAAATCCGAGCATTAATCTGCAGATCATTGAGCAAAGTAGGCCGTTCACACGTAAAGCAACAACACTAGCATGTCACTCAGTGCGATCTGTTTAATACTCGCTTGTAACAGAGGAGATGGCAACAGTTAGCTTTGCAAGGTTTCAGTACCAGGGAATGGGCCTTAGTATCGATTAAGTGGAGTTATGTTATGCGCAACGGTTTAAAGTTAATTACGGCTTGTGGTTTTTTAATTCTCGGTGGCTGCTCTTCAGTGGCGAACCAGCAAGCTTCGTTACTGCAGGAAACCTTAGAGCAACAGCAATTAACGTTACCCAATTTAAATACTGAGATCTTTACACTTTTACCCGTACCCACTGAAGCAGAGATTTTTAGCTTAACTGAGGCTCAGAAAAAACATTTTCTAGATTACTATCATGATCCCAGAAACCGCAAAATAGCGGGGCACTTACGCTTATTTAATTACTTTGATGCCTTTGTACATCAATTCGGTTTTCGTGGGGCAACGCTAAAAGCCTCTGAAGCATTATCATTGAAAAACGGCAATTGCCTGACGCTGGCGATTGTTACTAAGGCGCTGGCTGATATTGTTAATTTAGAGGTGTCTTATCAAGTTGTGCATGCTGCGCCAGTGTATGCACTCAATTCCTCTTTAATGACGCTGTCATCCCATGTAAGAACCTATATTTATGATCCCAATTATCAACCTTCGCTTGGCATGATGGTATTAAGACGCCGCAGCATCATTATTGATTATTTTCCAAGTGAATCCGATATTCGGGGCGAGCATATTTCGCATAATGACTTTATGGCGATGTATTATCAGAACATCGCTGCTGAGGCCTTGCTAAACGACCAGCTCGATTATGCTTATTCGACGTTGCAACAGGGACTAACTTTTAATCCTTTTAACGCAGAAACCTTAAACAGTTTAGCCGTTACCTTTAATCGAGCTGGCGATGCCAAGCAAGCCGAAACCTTATACAAATTTATGTTAGATAATGATTTTGCCTCGGGTAATGTGATCAGTAACTATGTGGCGCTACTGCAGTCGCAAGGGCGTGATAGCGAGGTGGCGGCACTGGCGCAGAAGGTTGCTGAGATTAACGATGACAACCCTTATCGCTGGATTGATATGGCGGATGAAGCTTTTGCCTCCGCCCAATACACGCTAGCATTTAAATATTACCAAAAAGCCAACGAGACCGCGCCTTACCTGCATGAAGGGCAATTTGGTTTAGCCAAAAGTCATTATCAATTGGGGCGGTTAAACTCGGCAGAAAAAGCACTGAACAAAGCCATTGAACTTAGCTATAAGAGTCATGATCGGCGTTTATACGAAGCGAAACTGCACACCTTATTGATGGAAAAAAATTAGTGCAATATGTAAGTGTAGCGTTTATTATTTTGTCTTAAGTGTTAATTTCAATGTTACTCAGCTTGCTGCAAAGTGCATTTTCTTCATATCGCTGTAGCATCAGTTGTTAAGGTCATTTAAGCATTAAAGCGGGTTTTACTGCTGCAGCACAGTTTGTGGTAAATATCTCACCTATGTATTTCACCTCTAAAGTGATATTTGTTATTCCTTAAAACTGTTGCTCACTTATACAAACTAAAGATTAACAAGGATAGTCATGAGTTTGAGAAATAAAATCCAAAGCGGTATCGATTATCTCATCATGAAAAATGGGCCACATCGATACGAAATTAATGAGCACAGAATTACCTGCAATCAGTGTAAAAATGAGTTTTTTCACGAAGGACAGGCGCAATTAAATACTGCGGGCATGAGTTTTGTCGGTTTGGATTGGGCTAATAAAACTGCGACAACCTTAGCATGCCTAGATTGTGGGCATATTATGTGGTTTGTAAAAACACTGCAGAAAGTGCCGAATCGATAAACTCAGTTAATCACCATGCTAAGCAAGCGGCCAAACGTTTTACCTTATTTTTGGCTCCTTATTGCACTGGCTCTTTTGTGAAGTGCTATGATGAAATGCTAAACAGCTTGAAGTGAGGACGACCTCACCGCTCGATGTGCTCGGGGACGACCCCAGATTTTAAAAAGGGGTTGTTATGAGTTGGTTTGTCTTATTTGTAGCTGGGCTGTTGGAAATTGCTTGGACCGTTGGTTTGAAATACTCCGATGGGTTTACAAAGCTTGGGCCGACTGTCGCCACCGTGTGCTCTTTAATCGCCAGTTTTTTCTTACTGGGGATAGCGTTGAAAACTTTACCCGTTGGTACGGCTTATGCTGTTTGGGTGGGGATTGGTGCGGTGGGTACGGCTATTCTTGGTATTTTCTTGTTTGGCGAGTCTGTTAGCGCGCTTAAATTAGCGAGTTTAGCACTGATTTGTATCGGTATTGTGGGTCTTAAAATGGCACATATTTAACCTCATGGTCGTTTAAACCTTAACGTTGACGCTTTGAGGTTTAATCCTTTTGGCTGCTGTTAAATACCGCAGCAGGAGCAGCGATATGACACAGGTTTTTAGATCAAAAGTGGATACTTGGCTGGGGATCGTGCTGGTTGCTGCAGCACTTTCGGCACTTTATGGTGTCATCTATTCTTTAAATAGCGGCGACAATGCTGATATTGTCGCATCGTTATTCGCGCTGCTGGTAAGCGCAGGGTTACCTATTTGGCTGTTCAACAGTACTCGCTATACCCTAACAGAGCAGCAGTTGCTGGTGCAAAGTGGTCCTTTTCAGTGGCAAATCCCGATTGTGCAAATTAGCAACATTACCCCAACCATTAATCCTTTATCGAGCCCAGCTTTGTCACTAGATCGACTGCGGATTGATTATGGCCAAGGTCGCTCGCTGATGATTTCGCCAAAGCAGCAACAGCAGTTTCTTCAAGCCTTGTTGCTACTTCGAGCCGATAAAAACTCGCTTAGCCAACAATAAGCAAGAAGACATTAATCGCTCACGATTTAGCCTGGACAAGACAGTGTCATTAGTAAAGCTTTTAATGGCAATGGCAATGGCAATGGCAATGGCAATGGCAATGGCAATGGCAATGGCTTGGTTTGGGCGAGCAGGCTGGCATTGTTTTCAAATAGATTTAACAAAAAGTGCAGATAGAAGCGGTTATCTGTCGCTCATCCATGTAGAATACGCGGCCAAAAGCATATTTAGCTTTGACTCTTTAGTGTACCTCTGTAGGAATTTATGAAAAAGACATTCGCGTTAACTCATCCAAAATTGCAACCTGCTCGTTTGGTGGACGCTATTAAACACGATATTAAAAAGTATTTAGCCAGAGAGCGACGCAAGCAACTGCCTGCGGGTGCTGACTATTGGACCTTTGATTGCCGCTTTGGCGCAACACAAGACGTGGCTAAAAAGATTTTTACGTCTGAAATCAATAAACATATTGATGCGGCCGTCGAGCAACAGCTCGACGCTTTTTACGTGGAAATATTGGCTAAAGCCTGCCAGCACGCGCCACGTGCTGACGAAAATCTGGAATAAACGCCCAGTGCTGGCACTGAGTGAGTGCTAGGATATGAAAAGCACGGGAGTAATATGTCCGTGCTGTGATTTGCCAGCGGCAAACACGTTTAAGCTAAGTATTTAAGGTGCTTAGCTAACGCAGGGTTAGATAGATTAGTGTTATATTGGCTTAGTACTCCAAGCTTTCAGCCGTTTTTACTTAGTAAAATTGACGCAATAACAAACAATCCTCTGTTAAACCGCTAAAATACTGTATATTCCGCCTCTTATTTTTTGACTGTAGCTATTCTACAGAGGATCCTTTATGCAATTTTCATCTTTAGATTTAGCGCCAGAGTTACAACGCGCCTTAGAAACAATGGGTTATGCCAACATGACGCCGGTTCAGGCGCAAGCCATAGTGCCAGCACGACGTGGTAAAGATTTACAAGTAACAGCGCAAACCGGTACGGGTAAAACGGCGGCGTTTGCCTTGCCTATTTTACAACGCATGTTGGATAAACCCAAAGACACGGCACAACAGCGTCCTCGTGCTTTAATTTTAACGCCAACGCGTGAGCTGGCTGAGCAATTAGCCGATGCGATCAACGGCTATGCTCAATTCACTACTTTAAAAGTCACTGCCTTATATGGCGGTGTGAAGATGGGTGGCCAAGCGAATAAGTTAAAAGCCGGCATCGATATGGTGATCAGCACACCGGGTCGCTTACTGGAACACTTAGCGCTGGGTCACGTGATATTAAGCGATGTTGAGTTTGTGGTGCTAGATGAAGCGGATCGTATGCTGGATATGGGCTTTGTTACTGATGTTTTAAAGCTGATACAAATGACCGCGAAACATCGTCAAACCATGTTGTTTTCGGCAACCACATCGCCAGCCGTCAATGAACTGTCGCATAAGATTTTGCACAATCATCAGCAAATTCGCGTTGCAAAGGTGAATAGTACCGCCGATACGGTTAACCATGTGGTGTACTCGGTTGAAGAAAACCGAAAAATTGAATTGTTTGAGCAATTGTTAGCTGAGAAAAACTGGTTTCAGGTGTTGGTTTTTACCAGTACCAAAGAGCAAGCTGATCGGTTATTAGCCGGCTTACAAATGAGTAAGATAGACGCGGCAGTGTGTCATGGCGATAAAAGCCAAGGCGCTCGACGTCGCGCCATCGCAGATTTTAAAGCGGCTAAGTTACAAGTGCTGATCGCCACGGAAGTGGCGGCGCGTGGTTTAGATATTCAAGGCTTAGACTATGTGGTGAATTTCAACTTGCCATACTTGCCAGAAGATTACGTGCACCGGATTGGTCGTACTGGTCGCGCTGGTGCGGCGGGTGATGCCATATCCTTTGTTAGCCGTGAAGAAGAGCAAACACTAGAGCGTATTCAAAAGCTGATTGGTGCTAAGATTGAGCGCATTATCAAGCCTGGTTTTGAAGTTAGTAACCGCGCGTCATTACTAAAAAGTATCTCACGCAAAGTACTGTCAGGCCGCTCCAATAAAGCCAGTGAAACCACCATTGAGATGGATGCTGCAGGCAAAGCTAAGCCCAAGAGTAAAGCGCGCACTGCCAAGCCAGCAGATGCCAATACGGTAAAACCGGCCAGTGTGAAAAAAATCCAGTGGCGCGACTGCCAATAAGCCAAAAAGAGCAGGCGCTCAAAGCAAACGCACCAAATAAACCGCGCTTGTCATACTCAATAATGCCGCCGAAGATGCCCATCTTCGGCGGCATTTTTATTGATAGGCCTATACCGCTGAATATTGATGTGGTTATTAGCGTGATGACTTCGTGCTCAATCGACGGAGCAAATGGTTATTGGCGGTAAAATAGCTTTAAGTCCTTCGTGAGGTTAAAGAATGTGCTTTAATCTAGGCTAAGTTATCGCCATCGGGCTGTGAGCAACGCGCAATAACACGTGTTGGCACAAGCTATTTGGAGTTATTTGCTACCAGCGAGATTAAACCGGGAGTTTATCTGATGTTATGGTCACTTTTTAAAGCTAAATTAACCATCTTCTGCAGCGTGGCGCTGTTGCTACTAAGTGGTGTGCTTAGCGCAACTGAACAGCCTTACCGTCATGCGGCGGAGCCTATTGGCAGTGTGCGGCAAGTGTATGATGGCAAGCTCTACCCTGATCTGCAGGTGAATACCTTTCGCAATATTGACAGGCTGTTTCCGACGCGCGCGGTTGCTCGTGGCGATACGGTAAGCGCGTTGCCGCTGAGTAAAACACCGCTGACCGATTTTAGTTATCAGGTTGCCGGCGAACAGTACGACATGTTTGATGTGCTCTCAATCAATCGGGTCAGTGGTATGTTAATTATTCACAACGGTGAGATTTCATTTGAGCACTATGCACTGGGTAACGATGCCAAGACCCGCTGGATGTCGATGTCGGTCGTTAAATCAATCACCGCCACTCTGATCGGTGCGGCGATCCATGACGGTGCTATTAACAGTATTGATGATCCTATCGTGCTGTATCTGCCGCGCTTTAAAGGTAGCGCTTACGAGGGTGTAACGGTTAAACATTTACTGCAAATGAGCTCGGGAGTAGCGTGGAATGAAACATACACCGATCCCAACTCCGATCGACGACGCATGCTTGAAGCGCAATTAAGCCAGCAACCTGGGGCCATTTTAGATTTGATGGCCTCATTACCGCGCGCGGCTGCGCCCGGCAGTGTTTGGAATTACAGCACGGGTGAAACACAACTGGCTGGCGCTTTAGTTGCCGCTGCCACCGGTAAGCCTGTTGCCGAGTATTTATCCGAAAAAATTTGGTCGAAAATGGGCATGCAAGCAGACGCAAACTGGTGGCTGCAATCGCCAGAGGGTTTAGAAATTGGCGGCAGTGGTTTATCAGCCACTTTGCGCGATTATGGTCGCTTTGGTTTGTTTTTATTAAATGATGGTGTGATTAATCAGCAACGTATTTTACCCAAAGGCTGGATGGCTCAAGCGAGCTCGCGTCAAGTGATCGCGGGCGAGACTATCGACTATGGCTATATGTTTTGGCCTATGCATGGCCGCAGTTATGCGGCAGAGGGCATATTTGGTCAGTACGTGTTTGTCGACCCCGATAAAAACTTGGTGGTGGCTATGTGGAGTGCGCAATCTAAACCGCTGGGTATGGCGGGGCTAGACGAATACACCTTTTTCAAGGCATTATCAGCGCACTTCGACTCAAACTCCGTGAAGGATTAACCTTGAAAATTTATGGTGATAGCCAATCGGGCAACTGTTATAAACTGCAATTACTCTGTAGTTTGTTGCAGATCCCGCATCAATGGCAGGCGGTAGATATCTTGGCAGGTGATACGAAAACCGCCGCTTTTTTAGCGCTTAATCCCAATGGCAAAATTCCGCTGTTAGTGCTGAATGATGGGCAGACTTTGTCAGAATCTAACGCTATTTTAAATTACTTAGCTCATGGCAGCGCGCTTTATCCCACTGAGCCATTGGCGCACGCTCGGATTTTGCAATGGCAGTTCTTTGAACAATATAGCCATGAACCTTATATTGCCGTCGCGCGGTTTATTAATAAATATTTAGGCTTACCTGCAGACAGAGCGTCAGAGTACTCGGCGAAACAGCAGGGTGGGCATAAAGCCTTAGCGGTGCTGGAACAGCAATTAGTTAAAACGCCTTTTCTTACTGGGTCGCAAGTTACGACTGCCGATATCTCGCTATACGCTTATACGCATGTTGCCGATGAGGGAGGCTTTGCTTTAGCCGCTTATCCGGCTATACAGGCATGGTTAAAACGGATAACGCAGTTGCCTCATTATAAGGCTATGGCATAAAACGGTACTGATGGTGGTATGCAAGCTAACAGTAACGGTTAATAAGCCGCGCGAGCTTGTTAGTTTGGGCGATAACGCTTTTTTGTCATCTTATTTGCAGAGTAATTTATGAGTAATATTTTTCATTATGCTTTTAAAGTCAAAGATCTGGCCAGTACACGGGCTTTTTATATCGATATATTAGGTTGCATAGAAGGGCGCTCGACCGAACATTGGGTCGATTTTGATTTTTATGGTAATCAACTATCAGCGCATGTGGGTGTAGTAGAGAGCGCACTGGATTACTGTGGCCAAGTAGATGGCGTAGCCGTGCCGATCCCACACTTTGGTTGTTTATTAACTGCCGAGCAATTTACGAGCTTAGCGCAAAAACTTGAACAAGCGAAGGTGACTTTTATCGTAAAACCGCAATTGCGTTATGCGGGTAAAAGCGGCCAGCAACACACTATGTTTGTATTAGATTTCAGTGGTAATCCATTAGAGTTTAAATCATTTAGCGATGAGACTGAGGTGTTTAAAGCGTAGGGCTTATCACGCTTACAGGGAGATGCAGGCTTTAGATCAAGGCAAGTAAAAGTACAAAACCTATTTTAAATCAAAGTATTATTAGGCTATCCGTTGTAAACTGGCTCCAGGTTGTAAACTATAGCTATTTTAAACTTAAATGATGCAAGTCGGGGGTATATCACGCCTTTAGATTTGGCATGCCATTAGCTAAATGAAGACATTGAGAACGCTATCATGAGTGATTTACCCAACTGCCCGACATGTTATTCCCCTTATACCTATGAAGATGCAGGCTTCTTCATTTGTCCTGAGTGTGCACATGAATGGCAAAGCCGTGATGATATTGCTGTGTTGGATGAGCTTGATATTAAAGATGCACATGGTAATAAGTTAGTAGACGGCGACACCATTACCGTTATCAAAGATTTGAAAGTGAAGGGCACATCGTTAGTGGTTAAGGTAGGTACGAAAGTAAAAAATATTAAACTGGTGAGTGGCGATCATGACATTGATTGCAAAATAGAGGGTATTGGTGCCATGAAATTAAAGTCAGAGTTTGTGAAAAAAGCTTAGGGCTAACTTGACTTAGCCATTGATGAGCAAAGGTTCAGCCCAGTACAAACCTCATTCGGTTATATCATAAGGAATGACCTGTTTATGTCAAAATTTAAAGCGATAATGTTATTAATCTTGCTCAGTTGCACCGTGATTTTTGTGATGCAAAATACTGAGACTGTTGAGATCAGTTTCTTGTTTTGGCGCTTTGCGCTGTCACGTATCTTCATGATGTTATTCTTATTACTGATAGGTTTTGTTTTGGGTGTTTTGGTTACGCGTTGGTTTATGCGCAAGGGCAAAAAAACCACTGATTTGACTACAGCTGACTAAATTTATTCGGCTTAAGTTTGCCTGCAAGCCAGGTATATTCGCTTTTAGCGCTAAACCATTTTACCTAACGAAGCGTTACTTCGCCGCACTCGCCTAAGAAAAGGATCGCTCGCTGATGGAGCAACAACATACTTTTTACGCCATCTTTGTGCTTGGAGTGATCTTCTTGGCGATATTGCTGGTGCGTTTGTTTGTGAACCGTCGATGGTGCCCACCGATGTTAATGTTTATGCTGATTGGTATCGTGGTGGGACAAGTGGTGAATGGCAATATGGCGACTAGCCATTTGTCAATGCGCGCTATTTTGAGCGTGCTAGGTGAAGCCGGGTTGATTATGCTGCTGTTTAAAGTCGGCATTAATGCCGATTTAAAAGGTTTGCGTACGCAACTTCCTAATGCCTCTTGGATCTGGCTTTGGAATGTGGTCGTCAGTGGTGCTTTAGGTTTTCTTGCAGCTTATTGGATCCTGTCGTTAGATGTAGTGACCAGTTTATTTATCGCCATTGCATTTACCGCAACCAGTGTTGGCGTGACGGTGAGTTTATGGTCTGACGCCGGTAAGTTAAGCACGCCACAAGGCACCTTGCTACTCGATGTTGCGGAGTTAGATGATCTTAGTACCATTTGTTTAGTGGCTATGTTAGTGGCACTGTTACCGCTGTATTACAGTGGCACCGCTATTCAGCCCTTGGATGTGGTCCATAATCTTGGGTATATCGTGCTGTTATTAACCGCTTTTGCCGTGGTAGCGTGGTTTTTTTCATTACACATTGAGCCACGGCTAACCCGCGTGATTGCGCGCAATGCCGTGTCGCATGAATTAGTGGTCTTTATGGTTGCCGTAGGTTTTATTGTTGCGGCATTAGCTGAAGTGTCGGGTTTATCGCTGGCAGTGGGGGCTTTTATTGCGGGGTTAGCATTTTCACGCGATCCCAGTGCCATGCATGAGCAACCGGTATTAAATGGCTTATACGATTTTTTAACGCCGTTTTTCTTTATCAGTCTTGGTATGTTGTTTGAGATCAGTAGTCTTGATGGCCTGATCTGGCCTGCGGCGGTGTTAGTGTTGTTTGCCATACTGGGTAAAATACTCGGGGTGATGTTACCTGCCTGGCCTCGCTTGGGCTTTGGCGCCGCCTTGTTACTTGGCGTGAGTATGGTGCCACGTATGGAGATTGCGATGGTAGTGATGCAAAAAGGCCTAGAGGCGGGTGTCAGCCAAAGCGTGTTTAGCGCTATGATTTTAGCCTGTTTTATGACGGTGTTATTTACGATGCTGGGCTTACCTGTGTTACTTCGGCGCATCCCTTTAGCAAAATAAACACGCCAGCATTTTGGCTAAGTGTTATACGCGGTTTGGTCGCGTTAAGACTGTTGTTAATAAACCCGTTGTTATCAGCCTGCAAACCGCCGTCGATATGGAATATATTGCGTAAGAGGTTAGGTTACGTTTTCAGCGTGGCTGATTATAATACGCTGTGCTTATTACTGTTTTGTAATGTTAAGCGCAAAGCTTGTAGCTTGTTGTCCTATTTAAGTAAATTGAACGGCAAGGCTCGGCCTTCGAACCTGTCCGTATCGTTTAAAACTGCAGCAACCTCACCGACAAATGAAAGAAGTTTTGTATTACACGGGTTTATAGCATGGCTTTTTTCGCCCAGTGTGTAATGATAGAGAACAGCATAAAGTGTTTACGATTCAATGCCCCGACCTGAGCTTTAAAAAAACATGCCTGCGGGGATGCCGAACAATTTTGGCGCTAATTAGAATTAGTCCGTTTATTCGAGATCGAAGAGGAAAATATGTCAGAAAAACAATACCGTTTAATCACGAGAAGTGATTTTGATGGCTTGGTATGTGCCGTGCTATTAAAGCATCTCAATATGATTAACGACATTACCTTTGTACATCCAAAAGATATGCAAGATGGCAAAATTGAAGTTTCAAGCAATGATATTTCAACCAATTTGCCATTTGTACCTGGTATTCATCTGGCATTTGATCATCACCTTTCTGAAACTATCCGCAATGAAAAAATGGGTAACCATATCATTGAGCCGGATGCCCCCTCCGCTGCGCGTGTCGTGTGGAATTATTATGGCGGCCATGATGCTTTTCCGGCAGAGTGGGATGACATGATGGAAGCGGTAGATCGCGGAGATTCGGCGCAATTTACTAAGCAACAAGTGTTAAATCCACAAGGTTGGGATTTACTCAATTTCTTAATGGATGCCCGTACTGGTTTGGGGCGTTTCCGTGAATTCCGTATTTCTAACTATAACTTAATGTTAGATCTGATTGATTACTGCAAAACCCATACTATTACTGAAATCATGGCGTTACCTGACGTATATGAGCGGGTAGAGCTGTATTTTGAGCAAGATGTCTTGTTCAAAGAACAGTTACGTCGTTGTGCTAAAGTGCACAAAAACTTGGTGGTGCTGGATTTAAGAGATGAAGAGATCATTCATGCCGGTAATCGGTTTGTGATTTATGCTTTATACCCTGAATGCAATATTTCTATTCATGTCATGTGGGGCTTTAAAAAGCAAAATATTGTGTTCGCTACCGGTAAATCCATTTTCGATCGTAGCTCAAAAACCAATGTGGGTGAGTTAATGTTGAAATACGGCGGTGGGGGGCATCAGGCTGCGGGGACTTGTCAGATCCCACAAAATGAAGCGCTCACTACTCTACAAGCGTTAATTAAACAGATTAATGCTGATGGCTAAACGGCTTACAAACTGAACTGCAACAACGCTGGCTCTTCCTCTGGATTGTGACAGCGTTTAAGTGCTCCTTACGGGTGATACAAAAAATAGGGTTTTGTGTCGCCCGTTTTTACAAGCGATTGTCCCTTGCTTACCTGATCCCTAATTGGGATATCCTGCGCCTCTAAGGTATCGCTTATTGTCATAACTCCCTATTTTTAAAGGTAATATATGACTGCTATTGTCGAATTAAAACAATTGTTGGCCGGATTGAAACCTCAGCTCATGGCTGATGAATGGGTGTTTTGTACGGTGACACAACCTTTAGCTCATTTCTTGACGCTCGACCCTCTTGCTACCTTTCTGGAACCTGAAGGCTTAACCTTAGTGTTAAAAAAAACGACGGCAGATCAAGCCGGTTTAGCCTACAGCAGTAGTTTTAAACAAATTACTTTAACGGTGCATTCCAGTTTAGACGCGGTGGGGCTTACCGCTGCCGTTGCCGCCAAATTAACCGAAAAAGGCATTAGTGCGAATGTTATGGCGGCTTATTACCATGATCATATTTTTGTGCCAACCAGCAAAGCGACAGCGGCTTTAGCGGCTTTAAACGAATTAATGGTTTAAGCTGGTAGTTTAGATAAAATGACTTATGCTTGAGATCCCTCAACACCGTTTTTGACTTCGGGCTGCTTGCTCAGGTTGAGGGGGTAACGCCCGATCACTGTCGTTAATAAGGAGCATCGGTATGACGTTATCCCAGCTTACAGAGTTGCTCGGTTGGGCAACTTTGCTGAATTTGGCCTATTTAAGCTTCGTTTCTTTGATGCTGATGTTAGGGCGCAATCTTGCCGTCGCCTTACATCAAAAATTTTTTGACTTAGATGACGCCGCTTTACAACTCAAGTTTTATGCTTTTTTAAGCCAGTATAAGGTGATAACGCTGACGTTTTTCGTTGCGCCTTATTTGGCGTTAAAAATTATGGGCTTTTAGTGTTCAACATACATTCGTTGGATCTTGATAATGAATACATCGCAAGGTGTATCGGCTGATTGCAGCAACATAATTTGATGATCAGCCGCTGTGCCACTTTGCTAAAAGCGGCAGCCTTGGCATACTGCAGTCATAATCCTACTGAACGAATATCAGAACCTATGTCCTTTATTTGTGAACACAACGATGCCTTTGCTGAAATCGCAAAACAAAAAATTATTGAATTTAACGCGCTGCATTGGGATGCCAGTCAGCGGCAACCACTGGGGTTAAAGCAGGTTGGCCATAACGGCGAGTTATTAGCGGCGTTAGCCGGTCGTACTTTTGGCAATTGGTTTTATTTAGAGTCGTTTTGGTTAGATGCTTCGCTGCGACAACAAGGGATCGGACGGGCAATGTTGGCTGAGGCCGAAGCGATTGCGAAAGCGCGAGGCTGTCGTTATGTCATTTTAGATACGCTAAACTTTCAGGCGCGCCCGTTTTATCAGCGCCAAGGTTATCGCGTAGAATGGACCCAAGCAGATTATCCGTTTGCCGGTGGCGAGAAATACTTTATGACAAAAACCTTGTAGTTAAAGTGAAATGCCCACCACGGCAGTATTAAGTCATCGCTATGGGCATTAGAGCGCTTCAACATAACGATACAAGGATTTTAATAAGGCGATTTTTTTCTCATCGCCACTGTGTAATTCGACAAGATGTTCTAAGGCCAACGTAAACTGTTCAAAGGTTAAGTTGGGGTTATCTTCACCATGTAACAGCTTATCTGAGCAATATCGGCGCCATTTTTGTTGCTCGGCCTCAGTTAAGGTTAACGGATAATTACGAGCACGATATAAAAATAATAAACGATTAAGGCGATCTTCAGAAAATATGGGTGGATTAGCCGCTAACACCTCAGCTGACATCTGTTGTAATTGCTGCATTTTTTGTTTGTCAGCATCACTAATAAAGCCACTATACAATTGATAATCCGGGTTAGTCTCTGCAGCATACTCATGGGGTAATTGATACAAATCCACCACAGTTTGTTGCACTTGTTTATGTTGCCTGATCCAGTCTAAATTCGCTAAACAGGTGGCACGGTCGATGCCCAACTCTGTGGCACGTTCTACCGTGAGTGTTTTGGCATTGGCTAACACAGGGCATTTGTTTAAATGCACTAATTTTAAGCCCAGCCGTTGTTCACCCTCAGCCAGATCAATGGTTTTTTTATACAGCTTTTCTTGCAGTGTGGCTAAATTGTCCGTTAGCAAAGGGCGAGGATCGTGCTGTAAGTTAAAACAAATAACCGCGTTTTTATTAGTAGGGTGAAAGGCAAGTGGCACAATCCAACTAACACAGCCTTGCGTGGCTGGAAATTTTGATGACACATGCACCAGGGGGTTAAAGCTGCAACATCAATCAACTCTGCTACTTTTTGTTTTTTGCGCAGTTCATAGAGGTACTGAAACAACTTGGGTTGTTGTTGTTTAATCAGTTTGGCTAAACCAATGGTGGCATATACGTCAGAGAGGGCATCATGCGCATTAGCATGGCTTAAGTTATTAGCTTTACTTAATTCTTCTAATTTAAAGCTGGGGCTACCATCTTCTTTTTGTGGCCAAACAATGCCCTCTGGGCGCAAAGCATAACAGGCGCGCACCACATCAATTAAATCCCAACGGCTATTGCCTTGCTGCCATTCACGGCCATAAGGCTCAAAGAAATTACGATATAAACTGTAACGTGTTACTTCATCGTCAAAACGCAGGCTGTTGTAGCCTAACACGCAGGTATTGGCTTGGCTAAAACGTGCTAAGATCTTCTGCATAAAGGCATTTTCGGGTAAGCCTTTTTGATTACACAGTTGTGGGGTCAGGCCAGTGATTAACGCGGCAGCCGGGTGCGGTAAATAATCAGGCGCCAATTGGCAATACCACATGTCCGGTTTAGCGATTTCATCTAAGGCTAAATCTGTTCGAATACCGGCAAACTGCGAGGGGCGATCGCGCTTAGGATCGGCGCCCCAGGTTTCGTAATCATAAAAATAAAAACTCGGCGAATCAGTCATGCCAGACCTTTTTTATCAGAGCAGCGAAGCTGCAACTTAAGATGATGTGATCATACCGTAAAATAACTGGCTTCGCTAAAAGCTGCAGCAGTTAATTTTTTTACAATCAGGTTGAATGTCGAAATCTCTGTTATGCTTATACTATGTAAATGCTTGATTTATGTTGGTAGGTTCCGGTTTTACTAACAAATTTTGTTATTGATGATCGGTTCCTAAGTTCAACTCTTGGTTATGATCTTTTACGGTATCTGACCCTTTGCAAAGGCTAACAATACGTTATGAGAAAAAATTTACCAGTAACAAATCAACGGCAACGCTTTGCCCTTGAACAGCGGTTAATTTCAGTAACAGATACCCGTGGCGTCATTGTTGACTGCAATGATGCTTTTATGAAGATCAGTGGTTTTTCTCGTGAAGAGTTGATTGGCCAACCGCACAATCTAGTGCGCCATCCTGATATGCCTCCCGAAGCGTATGCCAATATGTGGTCATACTTAAAAAAAGGCCAACCTTGGATGGGGCTGGTTAAAAATCGTTGTAAAAACGGTGATTATTATTGGGTTGATGCTTATGTCATGCCGATCACGGAAAGGGGCAATGTCATTGGCTATGAATCGGTTCGAAGCTGCCCTAGAGAAGAGGACGTGATTCGTGCAGAGAAACTCTACAAGCAGATCAGCCAAGGCAAAAAATCATTAAATTTACCTAGTATTCCTTTGATGGTATCACTCGCCACGTTGATCGTCAGTGCCGCTACATTCTGGTTAGCCGATTTAGCGCTTGCCCAATGGGTGTTGATAGCTGGCTTACTGTTTCTTGCTGCAACTTATCAGCAACGACGCGCTAAGTTATTAAGTGATTTAAAAACCTTATTAGCGGGGCGTTTTACCGATCCTTTAGCGGCGTCAAGTTACACCGATGATCGCTCAGAAATAGGGTTATTAAAAGTCAGTATTTTAAGCGATAGGGCGCATTTGGCCTCGATGATTACCCGTATAGAAAGTGCGGCAAAAGATGTATCACGTGATTCAAGCCGTGGTTTGGTCCTCACGCGTGAAGCAAATGTCGAAATTGATCGTCAGCAAGCAGAAACGCTGCAGGTGGCTTCGGCGATGAATGAGATGACCACCACGATAGCGGAAGTGGCGCATCATGTTACGGATACCGCTTTGCAGGCCGACAAAGCGAATAAACTCTCAAGCAAAGGTAATGAAATTGCTGATCGCACCCGTCAATCGATAGAGAAACTGCGGGAAACCGTCGCGACTATTGGCCATTCGGTTACCGAAGTGGCCGATCAAACCGGTAAGATTGTGCAAGCGGCGCAAATGATTGAACAAATTGCCGATCAAACGAATTTATTGGCCTTAAATGCGGCCATTGAAGCGGCCAGAGCCGGTGAGCAGGGGCGTGGTTTTGCGGTGGTAGCTGATGAAGTACGAAATTTAGCTCGGCGCACGCAACAGTCTACGCAAGAGATCTATGGCATTGTTACGGAGTTGACCGCGCGTGCAGAGAATGCCGTGCAAGTGGCTAAACAAGGCGCGATTGACGCTGATGCCGGTGTACATAAAGTGCAAGAAAGTAGCGATATGCTAAATGGTATTAATGCTGCAGTCAGTGATATTGCTCAAATGTCGACTCAAATGGCTACCGCGGTGGAAGAGCAGGCGCATGTCGCTGACGATATTAATCGGCAGATCGTCAATATCTCGGTTTTAGCAGAGCAAAGTACTAAAGCCGCCATTGAAGCCTCAGTAACGTTAGAGCAACTAAACACCGTATCTGATGATTTAGCGGAAATGGTGCATCGCTTTAAACGCTAGTATTTTATTCACATAGGGCTTTAACACCTTGATAGGTTAAAGCCTGAAAAGTATTGAATTATTTACAACGTAATGATTGACGGTACTGCTTTTCCGGTGCATCTTATTTCTTGTTATTAAAAATAAATATCATGTTTTTAACTTTTCCTCTGGGTATTAGAGGTGTTAATTTAGGCTGAAGGCTCGAGATGTTTAATTCTTTACGTAGTCAGTTAACCTTATTGCTGGTTGCTTTACTGGTATTGCTTTCAGTCGTTACCGGCTACGCTACCCTCAGCACGATGCGCCAAGATAGCGAAGAGCAAGCCCGTCAAATTCTCCAAGTTTCTACTAATGTGTTTCGGCAAACACTGCAGGTTAGAAGCGATCAGTTAACGGAAAGTGTCCGCATTTTAGCGGCTGATTTTGGCTTTCGCCAAGCCGTTGCTACTGCTGAGCAAGGCACCATTCAAAGTGTTTTAGAAAATCATGGCGGCAGAGTTTATGCTAATTTAGCGGTATTATTTGCGCTTGATGGTCGCATGCTAGCGTCAACATTGCCTATAACCAATCTTGATCCTTTACAGAAAAGCTTTCAAGCCGCCCGTTCACAGCAGGGCGCCTTTGCCGACATCATCAGTTTAGACAACGAAGCGTATCAAATCGTATTAGTGCCGGTTCGAGCCCCGCAAGTGGTGGCTTGGGTTGGCATGGGGTTTACTGTCGATGAGCAGCTTGCACTGCAAATTCAGAATATCACCGGCTTGGATGTCAGTTTCTCTCAATTATCTGGCGCTAACCGTAACATGTTAACAACGACCTTAGTGCCGGGGGCACAACAACAATTTTCAGCTATGCTGCAAAACGTGCTGCTGGGTGAGTCGCAAGTTTTAATGGATGAGAGTGAAAACTACATTTCGCAAGCCTTTGCTTTAGATCAAGATAATCAGTTATGGGCTTGGCTGCACTTACCGAATGAGCGTTGGTTAAGTAATTATCAGCAGTTACGTAGTCAATTAGTGCAAATTTTTAGTCTGGGGTTGGCTTTAGCTTTAGTCGTGGCGTTCTTTTACACCCGCAGTGTTACACGCCCTTTAGAACAGTTAGTGCAGTTTGCTACTGCGATAGGCAAGGGCTCAACAGTTGCAGCACCGGAAGTAAAACTCGCTGAAATTGGCATGTTAGCCAATACATTAACTAGAATGCGTACGGGTATCTATCAAAGGGAAACGCAATTAAAAGAACAAGCCGAGCGAGATAGCTTAACGGGTTTAGGTAATCGTTTGGCGGTGGAGAAACATTTGCCGCGCTTGTTTGCGTTGGGTGATGGCCAGTTATTGCAAATTAATATCGCTAAATTTAAGCATGTTAATGATAGTTTTGGTTTTAGCAACGGTGATGTGTTGTTACAGCAATTGGCTTCTCGTTTGGTGTTAAATAATGACATTACTTTCTCTGCACGCTTAGGCGCCGATGAGTTTTTAATTGTCTTACCCGAAAGCATCAGTGATATCGCGCGTAATGTGCTGTTAAAACAATTAAGCCAACCTTTTGATATTGCTGGCTCGGCGATTTCTTTGCAATTGATAGCGGGTAGTTATTTATATCGTCAAGGCGAGAACGATGTGAATAAAGTGCTGCGTCGCTTAGATATTGCCTTAAACTCTGCCAAAAATAAGGGTTTGGCGCTGGCGCTGTATCAAAGTGGCCAAGATGAAAGTCATCAGCGAGAGCTGACAATAATTCGTGATTTACCGATAGCTTTGTGCAGCGGTCAGATGTATATCGTGTATCAACCGAAAGTCGATATTTTAGCGAAATATTGTAATAGTGCTGAAGCCTTGATCCGCTGGCAACATCCGCAATTGGGTTTTATTTCACCTGTCGAGTTTATTTTATTGGCTGAGCGCTCGGGTAATATTAATTTAATTTCAAATTGGATGCTGCAATCGGTGATCAAGCAGTTGGCAGCCTGGCAAGAAGACCATCCGGATCTGACGGTTTCGGTCAACTTGTCGGCTCATGATTTATTAGATGAACATTTACCGCAGACGATTGTCGAGTGGCTAGAAGAGTGGCAAGTGCCAGTGTCAGCCTTAAGTTTAGAAATGACCGAAAGCGCTGTCATGCAAGACACGGTAAAAGTCATTAATAATTTACATCAATTGAAAACATCGGGTATTCGGTTAGCCATTGATGATTTTGGAACAGGCCAATCGTCATTAGCTTATTTAAAATCCTTACCGGTGCATGAGCTTAAAATAGATCGTGCTTTTATTAAAGACATTGAAAATAATTTTCAAGATGCGTTGATTGTTAAAGCCGCCACTCAGCTGGCAATGGGCTTAGGTTTGAAAGTCACAGCAGAGGGGCTAGAGAATCGCAGTGGTTTAGCCAGCGTGCTGCAAGCGGGTTGTCAGAATGTGCAGGGCTATTATTTTTCTAAACCCCTTTCTGCTGAAGATTTCAGTCTTTGGTTAACATCGTTTTCAAGTCAAGGTGGTACGTTTTTTAATGAAGTTTAAGCGGTTAGTACCGTCGTTTAGTCTCGTTTAAACCCCAAGCGGATCGTGCCATTTGGCCAAGCTTTGCTCTATAAACTGTTGTAAACGCACCGCGGCTGGCGGTAAGCGTTTGTTGGCATGGCGTACTAAATACCAATGGCTACTCAATGGAAAGCCTTGTACCGGTAAAATAACTAATCGGTCATGGGGCAGCTGCAATGTATGTGCTGACAACACGGCTAAGCCTAAACCGGCACTGACGCTTAAGCGGATCGCCTCGTTGGTTTCTATCTGCATACTGTGCGCTAATTCAATCGCTTGGCTACTTAGCCAAGTATCAAAAATCATCCGTGTGGCAGAGCCCGGCTCACGTAACAAGAAGCGTTCTGTTTTTAATTGTTGAAAACTCAGTTTGCTTTGTTTAGCCGCCCAATGTGTTAAAGGCGCGACTAAATACAGTGGGTTTCGCACAACCGGTTTAGCATGCACATGGTCGCCACTGGGTGGGTGGCTAAACAAATAGAGGTGATCTTGTTGTTGTTCAAACCGCTCTAAGATGCGAGCACGATTACCAATATGCAAGGTCACTTGTACCGCCGGATAATCTTGATAAAACGCCGCTAATAGCTCGGGTAATAAATATTGAGCGGTGTTCACTACCGCCAGTGAGATGCTACCGATGCTACCGCTTTGTTGTTGGCTTAATTGAAAACGGAGTTCTGATAGCCGTTCATCAATATCTTGAGCCGCTTGGTACAGTAACTCTCCTGCGGCGGTGAGCTGTAACTTTTGTTGTTGATAATCGACCAGCGGCGTACCGACCGCATCGCTGAGTTTTTTAAGTTGCAACGATACGGTGGGCTGTGTCAGATGCAGCGCTCGTGAAGCTGCGGTTATGCTGCCGTGCTGTACCACTTGGCGAAAAACCTGTAATAAACGAAAGGTTAGTAAACGCTGGTCCATAGATAATTATCTATATTGATTTGCTTTATTATTAATTAGCATAAAAAGCTAGGCTTAGGCAAGATAGCGCCCAAAATGAAAGGAGCTAAAAATGCCAGATATCGTCATCATGTTTTTTGCGTTGGGTCTGATTGCAGGCTTGGTTAAGTCTGATTTAAAAGTACCCGTGCCGATTTATGAAACTTTATCGATTTTATTAATGCTGACCATTGGTTTAAAAGGTGGGATGGCATTACATGGTGTACCGCTACTGCCATTACTGCCTGAGTTAGGTAGCATTATTTTAGCCGGTGCCGTGTTGCCCTTGGTGCTCTATCCGGTGTTACGTAAGTTAGTAAAATTAGAAAGCGCGGATGCAGCCAGTATTGCGGCGCATTATGGTTCAGTCAGTGCTGGTACTTTTGCGGTGGTGCTCGCGGTGGTCAGCGCCAGTGGTTTAGCGATGTCTCCACAAACAACCTTGTATTTGGTGTTATTAGAGTTGCCAGCCATTGTGATGATGCTGTGGTTGTACCGTTATCTTAATGGTAGCAAAGCCAGCGGCTTAGCGATTTTACATGAAGCGTTAACCAGCCGTGGCGTACTCTTGCTCACCGGTGGTTTGGTGATTGGCGCCTTATATGGCCAGTCAGGTCTGGCAGATATTTCAGTCGTCTTGGTGGGCGGTTTTAAAACCTTACTTGCGTTATTCTTACTTGAAATGGGCTTATGTACCGCTAAAGTATTTCAACCTTTGCCATGGCGGCAATGGCGCTTAATGATCTTCGCAATCGTGACGCCCATGGTGTTAGCCAGCTTTGGTTTACTGTTAGCGGCCTTGCTCAGTTTACCCGCAGGCAGTGCGTTAGTGTTAGCGACCTTAATGGCCAGTGCGTCTTACATTGCCGCACCCGCGGCTATTCGTGCCGCGATTCCGCAAGCCGATATAGGCCTTGCGTTACTTGCCTCGTTGGGCATTACCTTTCCGTTTAATATCCTCGTCGGTATTCCGCTTTATCAAAGCTGGTTAGCTTAAAACTTTAACGTGGTGCGGGCGAAGTGTTGAGCTCAACCCGCATTATTCTCGTTAGGTGCCACAAAAGGTTTGTTTAACACATTGCGCGGCGCTCGCCGGTTGTTGATATGGTGCATTTTCTGGCGTAGCGCTAAAGGGATCTTGCCACAACTTATGCAGGGTATTAAACAAGGTTAAATCACCGGTATCACTCATCTCATCAATCACTTGTTGAATAAGATGATTACGTGGGATCAGTACGGGGTTTGCTTTGGCCATAATGGCGTGAGCAGCAACCTGCTGACTTGCTAAACGCTGTTGCCAGCGAGCTAGCCATTGTTGTAATGGCGCTACAGCGATCTTTTGCTGTAAGTAAGGTGTATCAGCGTTTAATAAATCTCGAAATGACAAGGTAAAATCAGCCGCAGCATCTTGTAATAAGTTTAAAAAATCTTCAATTAACGAACGATCCTCCGCAACCGGGTTAGCAATACCCAGTTTGGCAGCAAAACGACTGAGCCATTGTTGCTGGTAAATATCAGGAAATTGATTTAACTCGGCCATGGCTAACTCAATGGCTGCGGCTTGATCCGGCGCCAGCAAGCCAAGCAGTGCTTCGGCCAGACGAGCAAGGTTCCATTGCGCTACTGCAGGCTGATTTTTGTAAGCATAGCGACCTTGTTGGTCAATATAACTAAACACTTGCTGCGCATTGTAGGCTTCCATAAAAGCACAAGGGCCGTAATCGATAGTTTCCGCCGACAACAACATATTGTCAGTATTCATCACCCCATGAATAAAACCTAAGCTCATCCACTGCGCCACCAAGGCGGCTTGGCCAGCAATCACGGCGTGTAACAAACCACGATAAGGGTTTTCTGCGTGAGTTAATGTTGGGTAATGGCGTTCAATCACATAATCGGCTAAGGCTTTTACCACCGAGTTATCGCTTTGGCTTGCTGCAAACTGTAGGGTACCGATACGAATATGGCTACTGGCCACTCGAGTTAAAATAGCGCCCGCTAAACCTTCATCTCTAAAAACCACTTCTCCGGTACTGACCGCAGCAAGGGCGCGTGTAGTCGGAACCCCTAATGCATGCATGGCTTCGCTGATCAGGTATTCGCGGATCACGGGGCCAATCGGCGAGCGACCATCACCACGACGCGAGTAGGGGGTTTGCCCTGCGCCTTTTAATTGTAAATCAAGCCGTTTGCCTTGGCTGTCTCGTACTTCAGCCAATAAAATGGCACGACCATCACCGAGTTTTGGCACATAATGAGCAAATTGATGGCCAGCATAAGCTTGCGCTAAAGGCGCTGTCCATGTGGGCAGTTGGTTACCACTGAACAAATCTAAGCCCGCAGAGCTGTGCCAATACGCTTCAGGTAAGGCTAGCTCTGCTGCTAATGCTTGATTAAAGGCGATAAATTGTGGCGCTTTAACCGGTGTCGGCTGGCAATCTGCATAACAGATAGGCGGTAACTGGCGATAACTGTGTTCAGGCTGAAATGACGACATAAACGGCTCACTGTTCAATACGCTGCGAAGCAGCGTGTGCGACTAATGGTTGAGTAGTTTACTCGGGTATTACGCTAGACACAACGCTCGCCGGAAGCAGACGCTACCGTCAGTAGTGACTAGGATGGAACTTAGGCCTGATTACTGGCATTGGGATCGCGATAGCGACTGACTGCTGCATTGGAAGCTGCGAGCATTTTTCGGCCTTTTGCTGAAGATTGCGTCAGTAAAATAAACAGCAAGTCGATCACTAACTCTTGGGCGTTACGTGACAAGATTGACGACAGACGCACTGCGCTTTCGTTGGCCATGGTTTTCAGGTTAACGGCTGATAATTTGGCAATGGTGTTGGGCGCAAAGCCGGTTAAGCTGATGAGCTTTAATTTATGACTGCGTGCATAGTGGGCAATCGCCACCATTTCTGGCGTTTCGCCTGATTCACTGAGCATAAACAGCACATCCTTACTGCCAAAATGGGCTAACTCAGCTAACTGTATATGGTTATCACTCTCTGCCGTCGCGTTCATGCCTAATTTACGCAGCTTAAGACAAAAATCTTGTGCCACTAAAAAGGATGCGCCTTTACCGGTCAGCATGATACGCCGCGCTTGCAATAAGATACGGCATACCTGTTCCATCAGTGGTTGATCATTTGCGCTAAGTGTGTGGGTTAACACCGCAATTTTACCGGCTAATAACTTGCGGGCCATCTCTGAATAGGAGTCATCTAAAGCAATATCACCGTGTAATTTATCATCTTTCGGTTCAGGAAAGTTAAGCACGGTATCATTAACCGCAAACTTAAAATCGGGATAGCCTTTATAACCGAGTTTTTGGCTAAAACGTACTACGGTGGCCTGGCTGACCCCCACTTGTTGTGCTAATTCTTGCGAGGATAATTGACGAATAAGTTGCGGATTTGCCATCACAAAATCGGCAATTGCTTGTTCTGTTTTGCGTAAGCGTGCTTGTATTAGCGCAATACGTTGTAATACGGCCATAACGTCTCTGTATTTATCAATATGGCGTGCAGTATAAGCTGACTCGCTGCTTGAAAACTAGCTTAGCTTAGCGTCGAATAATTTAAAGGATTGCTGATTTGCCACGCTACGCTTACAATTGCCGATCGCGTAAGTTGCTAATAAAGGAAGCGTTACACCGTGTTAAACAAAAACTTTTTAACCAATTTTTTAGCCTGTGTCTTGGTGTTGATCGGTTGGTTTCTCGACCATGCCTTGTTAATCAATATGGGGTTATTTGCGCTGGCTGGCGCCATTACCAATACCTTAGCCATTCATATGCTGTTTGAGCGCGTACCGTTTTTATATGGATCGGGCGTGATCCCACTGCGTTTTAATGAGTTTAAAACGGGTATTCGCCAGTTAGTCATGACGCAGTTTTTTAGCCGTGAACATATGCAGCGTTTTTTATCGGCCAAAGAGCAACAGCAGGCTTTTGATTTTGCCCCCATTATTGAGAAAACTGATTTATCGGCCACCTTTACCGGTTTGTTAAAGGTGGTGGAGCAATCTTCATTAGGCGGCATGTTGGCAATGTTTGGTGGCAGTGCAGTGTTGCAACCATTACAAGAGCCATTTTTAACGAAGTTGAAGCAATCGTTAATTGATATCACGCAAACGCCAGAATTTCATCAGCAAGTGCAAGCCCAGTTATTACAGGCCGATCAATTGAATCAATTGGCCGAACAAGTTGAGCACATCGTACAACAGCGCTTAGATGAGTTAACCCCGGCATTAGTAAAAGACATTATCCAACAAATGATCCGCGAGCATCTTGGTTGGTTAGTAGTATGGGGTGGTGTTTTTGGTGGTGTATTAGGCTTATTGGCCATTATTTTAGTGTAAATATTTTGCTTTTATTTACCAGAAGCGTTATCAATGAAGCCAAGGTTGAAGTTCTCGGCTAGGTCGCACTAATTTCCATTAGAGAGTTTATTTTCTATAACAGGATTGGTTTATGAAATTATCGTTATCAACAATCTTTTATACGATAGCATTGAGCTTCAGTGCTGCGTTATGCGCCCAACAACATACTATGCCCATGTTAAAAGGCAACGAAACAGTATGGTTACTCACGGCAAAACAACAATTAGTGCAGGTCAATGCTCAAGCGCCGCAAACGGTATTAAAGCAACAGTCGCTTAAAGGTATTAATGCTGGTGAGCAGATCGTCGGTATTGATTATCGTGTCGCTTATGGCGTGTTGTTTGCGCTATCTAATCAAGGGCAACTTTATACCGTTAATACCACATCGGGACAGGCGACCGCAGTCGGTAATAAGTTGCCTGCAGGCACGTTAAAATCGGCACAATTTGGTTTTGATTTTAACCCTGCAGCTGATCGGATCCGAGTGGTAAATGCGTTAGGCCAAAATTTACGTCTCCATCCTGAAACGGGGGCTTTAGCCGCGACAGATCCTGATCTTGCTTACGCTGCAGTGGATAGCCACGCAGGGAAGAAACCCAATATTGTTGCTGCAGCTTATACTTACGATCAGCAGGATGCGAAAGTTACCAGCAACTATGCCATTGATATTGGGGCCGGTAACTTGGTTACCCAGGGTACCTTAGCGGGTGTTACGCCCAGCATTTCACCTAATACCGGACAATTATTTACCGTTGGACAATTAGGTATTCCTGACTTACAACAGGTTTCTTTTGATATTTCTGATATCAACAATATTGGCTTAGTCGCGCTCACTACTGATAGTCAACCGAATACTATGCTTTATCAAATTGATTTAGCTTCAGGTCAAACGCACTTGATAGGGCAACTCACTGATGGCAGTGCCATTCTAGGAATGGCCATTGAACCCTAAAACGAAGCTCTATCTTGTTACTGCATTCCTTCTTTTACAAAGTGCATTCGCTCAGGCTGCGAGCTTAAACGTTACTGTAAAAGATGCTCAGGGGCGAGTGGTAAACGATGCAGTGGTATTTTTAGAATCGACAGCAGCGGCGGCGTTGGTTAAACCTGGGCCGCTGGCGCAAATTAAACAGCGCGATAAAATATTCACGCCAGAGCTCACGGTGATTACTAAAGGTACGGCGGTGAGTTTCCCGAATGAAGATACTGTGCGTCACCATGTTTATTCATTTTCGCCAGTAAAACAATTTGAAATCAAACTTTATGTTGGCACCCCAGCCGAGCCCGTGGTGTTTGATCAGAGCGGTGTTGCTGTGCTGGGATGTAATATTCATGATCATATGATTGCGTGGATCGTGGCGTTAGATACGCCCTATTATGCTATCACCGATGAGAATGGCCGGGCCACCTTAAAGGATGTTCCTACAGCTGAGTATCAATTGCGCATTTGGCATAAAGATCTTATAGATGAAACGCATATTGTAAAACTACCCTTGACACTGACAGAGAACATGGCGGAGCAGCAGATAACCTTAATGCAATTAGCGCCGATGTTTTAACCATTTTAACCAGAGGGGGCGTTAGCTCCACAAGTCAGCAATCGGTGTGTTTGGGGTGTAGCGGGTGGCGAGCTGTGCTTGAAATAGCTCTGCGCAGGCTAAAGCATCGGTGACCGCATGATGCGGTAAATAGGGCGGTAAGCCATAGCGTTGCCGACTGGCCGATAAGCGGATTGAAGTGCGGGGCGTTTTACGAAATTGCTGCCATAAGCTCAACGGTTTAGCGCGATGCACTTTGGCTTCTAAGGCCATCGTATCAATCACCGGAAACTGCAATGGCTCATCTAAGCGAACCTGCAAAGCGGCGGTTAAAAAGCGCCGCTCAATATCGGCACAATGCACTAATAAAATTTTACCGGCAATGGCCGCTAAAAACTCGGGTAATATCTCAATCAGATCGGGCGCAGTTTGTAGCGCACTGTCGGTGATGCGATGAACGCGCACCGAGCTGTTGGTTAACTCAAAGCGCGGTTTAACCAGCCATTGCTGCGCCGCTGAATTTAAAATACGCTGCCCCTGTACCGGCACTAAGCCAATACTTACAATACCATGCTGGCGGGGATCTAAGCCGGTGGTTTCCAGATCCAATGCCATGATGGGTGTTTCGCTCACCGGTGTCTCGGGGCTGACTACACCTTGTTGATAATATTGGCGTAGCAATACATGCCGGCTACTTTGGGCCAACTCTCTAAAACGTTGCTGCCAATTCAGGCGAGTGGGGCTGGGCTGAGTTGATCCAAGATAGAACATGGTTAGGCCTGAAAGTGAAATTTAAGAAACTTCTGCGCATTAGCCAGCACTTGAAAGGCCGCTTTTAAATGCTTACGTTCAAATTCAGACAGTTGTTCCGGTAGGACATTATTATCGGGGTTTTGCTGTTGTTGTAACATGGCTGCCTGATGCCGAATGCGCGTCATCGCAATCACTTCATAGGCATCCCGTAAATCGTCAGCCCGACCTTTTGGTAAGATATTCAATTTACTTAATCGTGCTAAACGTTGGTAACTACTCGGGTTATCAAAGCCCAGCGATAAGGCATACACGCGTAATAAATCGGCTAATGGCGCGGTACCGCGGCGTTTAATATTCAACGATTTATTATGCTTACCATCTTCATCCATTACAAAATCTTGAAAAAAGCCCAGGGGTGGCGTGCGCAGTAGCGCATTGCGCGCCATCGAGGCCAAAAAGGTTTTATGCAAAGGTGCTTGTTGGGCAATGTGTTGATTCAGTTGCGTCGCCCATTGGTTTTTCCCCCAGACACCGTCTAAATCAAAGAAGATATTACTGTGTAGCAGTTTTTCGGGTGCCGGTTTTAAGATCCAGTCACTAAAATACTGGTGCCACACCTTTAAAGGCTGCCGCCAACGTGGATTTGTCGCCATAATATTGCCAGTACACAATGGATAACCACACTGATCCAACCCCTGACAAACAAAGTTGGCCAATGCTGCAAAATAAGCATCATGTTGCTCGGCAACATAGCGGTCATCTAAGATAAGTGCGTTATCTTGATCGGTGACGATCAGTTGTTCATCTCGCGCCATTGAGCCTAAAGCGACAAAGCAATAGGGTATAGGTGGTGGGCCAAGTTGTTGTTCGGCTAATTCTAGCAAACGCTGTTTAAAGCTACGGCCAATGGTAGCCATGGCACTGCCAATCATTTGCGAATTCGCGTCTTCGTTAACCATTCTTACAAAGCAGGCTTGCACCGCAGGGCGCAATTGCGCTAATTCTGCGACCGTTTGCTGCTGATAAATACTGCTGACGATATACAAGCTGTTGTTTGATTCGTGTCGAATAATATCGGCAATGGCGATCACACCCAGCGCTTTATGTTGTTGCAACACCGGTAAATGATGCAAATTATGCCGCAGCATAATCATCATCGCCTCAAACACAAACTGCTCGGCTTGCACAGTGACCAGTTCTCGCGTCATGATTTGCTGAACGTTAATATCACTTTGCAAACCCGCGGCAACTAAGCGATTACGAATATCGCGATCGGTAATTAAACCGCAAATATGCTCAGGCTTTGCAGGATCGGTTAATAATAAACACGACACGCTCGCCTCGCGCATTAAAGCCGCCGCTTCATACACTGTGGCAGCCGCTGACAACATGACCGGTTCACGATTAATTAACTCGCAGACCTGGGCACTCATTAGCTGATGATCCGCCGCTTTGGCCAAGCGAGGTGTTGCGCGACGCATCGCATCACCGACTTCGACATAATCAGCGAAAAATTCGTTATTATCGAACAATTGCTCAAAGGCTACTGCAGGCACTAAATAAATTAATGTATCTTCCAGCGCACGGGCAGGGAAGCGCACTTTTTTACCACGCAACAAACCCTGTTCACCAAACAAACCGCCTTCAGCTAGGCGATTATATAAATCGCCATTACGCCGAAAGGTTTCAACCACACCTGAGCGGATCACATACAAGGCATCTAACGGAGCATTGTAGGTGAGGATCTCGCTACCAGCGCGATAATAGGCCACATCAATCTGTTGTGCCAAAGTGGTTTGCTCCGGCAACGACAGTTCTTGAAAAGGCGAGTGTCGTTGCAAGAAACGTAATACCTCGAGTTGTTCAATTTCTAATTGATCGCTGCTCATTGGGTCGTTTAATCCGGTCTAGGTTCAGACATCAAACCTTTGATAATAGCGATAGACGCTGCCAAAAGCACCAAGGTAAACGGCAAGCCGGTTGAGACCGCCATGGCCTGCAAGGCCGTTAAGCCGCCACCCAGTAATAGCACTACCGCAACTAAGCCTTCAAAAGTACACCAGAACACACGTTGTACCGTTGGCGCATTTACTTTGCCGCCGGCGGCAATGGTATCGATAACCAGTGAGCCTGAATCTGAAGAGGTCACAAAAAACACCACAACCAAAATAATCGCAATAAACGAACTGATTTGCGCTAGCGGTAACGCATCAAGCATGGCGAATAATTGCAGAGGTAAAGCCGCTTCTACCGCCGCCTGATAACCGTCTTGCACCACTTGGCTAATGGCGGTACTACCAAATACGGTCATCCAGAATACACAGGCTAATGACGGGATTAACAGTACTGAAATTAAAAATTCGCGTACGCTACGACCACGAGAAACCCGTGCGATAAACATACCAACAAACGGTGACCAGCTGATCCACCATGCCCAGTAAAAGGTCGTCCAGCCTTGTGAATAATTGGTATCTTCGCGACCAATCGGATTAGACAGTGCGGGTAAATGTTCTAGGTAGCTAATCAGGTTGGTGGTGAAACCGGAGAAGATCGCTAACGTCGGGCCAACGATAATCACGAAGAGCAGCAGTAACGCGGCTAATACCATATTAATTTCCGACAGTCGTTTAACACCGGCCTCTAAGCCAGCAACCACAGAGAATAAGGCGATTGCGGTAATACCAATAATCAACAGTACTTGGGTAGTAGTACCACCTGGAATATCAAATAAATAGGTTAAACCGGCACTGGCTTGTGATGCACCAAAACCCAACGAGGTGGCTAAACCAAATAGGGTAGCAAACACCGCGAGGATATCGATAATATGCCCAGGCCAGCCCCAAACGCGTTCACCTAAGATAGGGTAAAACACCGAGCGAATGGTCAGTGGTAAGCCTTTATTAAAGCTAAATAAGGCTAAACCTAAGGCTAAAATGGCATAAATCGCCCATGGATGCAGCGCCCAGTGAAAAATCGTTGCTGCCATCGCAAGTTCTGCTGCAGCGGCGCTGTCACCCGCGGCACCGCCTAACGGCGCCCAGTCGGTGCGTACACCGTCGGTAAATTGTGTGCCCTGCATTGCTGTACCAAAATGTGTTAGTGGCTCAGAAACACCATAAAACATTAAGCCAATACCCATACCGGCGGCAAACAGCATGGAAAACCAACCCATATAGCTAAAATCCGGTGTGGCTTCAGTACCGCCTAAACGAACTTTGCCCAAGGGGCTGACAATAAGCGCCAAACAAATCAGCACAAAAATATTGGCTGCCGATAGGAAAAACCAGTCGAGGTTTGAGGTTAAGGTATTACGCAAAGTGGTAAAGGCTGGGCCAGCTTCTTCCCGAAATACTAGGGTTAAAATGACAAAAGCGATAATCGCTAAAGCGGAAATCAAAAATACGCGGTTGTGAATATCCAGACCAAAAGGACCAATCTTCACGACAACATTGTCTTGACCAATTTGGTAATCCGTATCAATCGGATTGACGGCCCCATCGGGGATCATCGGATCTTTTTGTTGTGTCATACATTAAATCCTTTGCTTAGAAATAATAACCAATATTGATGTTGAAACGGCGCTCGGTATCATCGCTGTTACCTGCAGCACTGCCGCCAACAAAGGGTTGGTTGCGAGCATGCACTAAATCGAAATACGTGAAGAGACCGCCTGCAGCAACAGAGAAACCGGCGACATTCATCATGGTATCGGCGGTACCGTCTGATTTGTCATATACCAAGCCGTAGTTGTTATAAAATTGCAGACCCGTTACTGGGCCCCATTGCACGGGCAGGCTGTAAGCAATATTAGCTGTTATTGATTTGGCTTCAGCGGCAATACTGTCGTAAAAAGCATAAGCGCCAACGGCGATGCGAGTGGTGTCATCTAAGTTGTAGTTGTACTCAGTGTGCTGTAGCTGTAAGTTCCAGCGACCGTAGTGGCTGTTTAGGTGTAAACCAAAGGCATTGTAGTCACCCGCACGTTGCCGACCGTCATGTAAGCCCCCAGCTAAAGCCGAGATCCCCAGTTCGGTTTTTACCCCGGCAAATTCGGTGTGATAAGCAAAGCGACCACTTAAGGTGTTGTATTCGCCAATTGCGTAACTGGGATCGGCATAAATCCCTTCGTTGCCGACACGGCCGCCCACGATGTCATAAGAATAACTATCTGCACGGTCTTCGACATAGCCATCTACGCCGCCGAGCTCATCATTTTTGAAAAAGCCCACGTCTAACTGCCAGTTATCGGCAATTTGTCGCTTAAACAGGATCCCTAAGTCAAAATCATCTTCTAAACCAAGGTAGTAATTGGTGCTAAAGAAGTAGTTATGCGAGTTATAAGGCCAGTTGCCGAACGGCACTTGAATAATACCGGCTTGCGTTTGCCAATTTTCAGATAATTGATAGCCAACATAGGCATATTTAATGGCCGTCATATAATCAAAGAAACGAATTTCGGCATCCAACGTGACATCGCCCACGCTGCCATGCAGGTTTAAGCGAAAAATATCAAAATCAAAATCACCGCCACGGTTCTTATTACCATCGCTATAAGAGGTATGACTAAAGTTGGTACGGATAGCACCCCCCACGCGAATACCGTCTGCTTTATTTTCTGCCGGCTCAGTGGCCGCTATTTCAACTTCTTCAACAACGGTGACGGTTTTAGCGTCAGCTGTTGCCGCTTCTTGTTGCGCTAAACGGGCTTCAAGACGGGCGATTTGTGCTTTTAATAATTCGAGTTGGGCTTTGACATCTTGTTGCTCATCAGCTGCAACGGTAGCGGGTGTTAAGGCGGCAGTAATAAAGAATGCCAACAGTGATTTTTTGATCATGTGAAGTGCCTGTTTTAGATGGGTCTGTTAAACAAGCGATACAGTGTAGCACAATTAGAAGGCACACCCAAACTGGCTTAAATTTAAGCTATTAATTTTAAATAATTATTTTGTAGTGAATGCTTTTATACGGCGGTTTCGCTGCAGTTTGCTGCAGCATGGTCTTGCCAAACAATAGCGTTATTTCACCTTAGCAATATTAAGCTATATTTAATCAGATGATTGTTATTTGGCAGCGGTGGCGTTTATCACTAGGTGAAGAGGTTGCGCGCGCTGTTACCTCACCATGGTGTTTAGATTATGCAAAACCTTATTGACCAACGCCGTTTATTTACATTGCTATTTGGCATCTTCGCGCTGTTAATGTTGCCTTTTTTAGCTATGCAAGTTACCGCAGAAGTTTATTGGAGCTTCACTGACTTTATAGTGGCAGCCGGGTTATTGTTTATGTTCGGTTTTACTATTTTGATGATTAGGCGCAAAGTAACTGGCAGAATAACGCGGCTTAGCTTACTGCTACTTTGTGTCGCGTTATTCTGTTTGGTGTGGGCACAGCTGGCAGTTGGGCTGTTTTAAAAAACGCATTACCCATAATAGGGGTTTTTTAATACGTTAAAATGACGAAAACCCTGGCAAGGGGTAAAGTTTTATGTACAACCGACAGGTGCGCGAACGAGATCCATTAACAACAATAATAAGGTAAAGGAATGAAGAAAACGGTTGTTTTATTCGCATTAGGGTTAGTGTGTTATCAAAGCTTAGCGGCAACACCACAGGCAGTGTGCAAAAGTTTGCAAGGTGCGGTTGCTGATATTCAGCAACAAGCGCCAATAGCCGTTGATTATATGACCACGCTGACTGGGGCCGTTGCCTTGTATAGCAGCAGCAATAATCGTTGTTTGTTAAATTATAACTATGTGATTAAAGCTGAGACCTTTTTACAAGAAATGATGGCTGAAAATCAGCTGACATTGGCAGAAAATGTGGAAGTTTTAAAATCGGATGAAGGTATCGCATCTATTCAAGAGGTATTTACCGGCATTGCTGAAGATGCCGCTAAAATGCATTTTCAACCTTTTAGTGGTATCGCTGGGATCACGATTCATTATTCCTACCGGTTTGATGATTATGGCATACCCGGCATCGTTGCCGTGGTGATGGAGAATTGACATGGTTGAGGTAAGTCTATTTGCTGTGTTGGTAGCGGCAATCAGTAGTTTTGTGCTGGGTGGCTTGTGGTATTCACCCTTACTGTTTGGTAAGGCTTGGCTGAAAGAAAGTGGCGCACCGACAACACCGGGTCACCCCGCTAAAGTATTTGGTATCAGTTTTATCTGCAGTTTGCTGGCAGCTTATGCCTTTGCAGTGTTAATGGGATCGTCTGCAGAGCTGGCCACAGCCTTGCATATGGGTTTATTAGTTGGCGTGTGTTTTGTCGCCACTAGTTTTGGTATTAATTATCAGTTTGTGCAGCGCAGTAATCGCTTGTGGTTAATTGATGGTGGCTATCATATCTGTCAGTTTCTATTGTACGGTTTAGTGTTTGGCTTGTGGCCATAAGCGGTATCGATAGAGCGACTTACTGACCTAAGGTATACCCAAAAAGAACAGGCACCGCGAGGGTGCCTGTTTAGTTCTTTTAAAAGCGAATTATTTCAGATCAAACCGATCGGCATTCATCACTTTTACCCAGGCGTTAATAAAGTCTTTCACAAATTTTTCCTGGTTATCGTCTTGCGCATACACTTCGGCATAAGCACGTAAAATAGAGTTTGAACCGAAGACTAAATCGACTCGTGTCGCTGTCCATTTTACTGTGCCGGTGTCACGGTCAACAATGTTGTAACTATTGCGGCCCGTTGGTTTCCAGCTGTATTGCATATCGGTTAAGTTAACAAAGAAATCATTACTTAACACCCCCTCACGGTCAGTAAAGACACCATGTTTGCTGCCAGCATAGTTGGTGCCAAGTACCCGCATACCACCGATTAACGCGGTCATTTCTGGCGCGGTTAAGCCTAATAGCTGCGTTTTATCCAACATCATTTCTTCTGGCTGTACCGCATAATCTTTTTTCAGGTAGTTGCGGTAAGCATCATGTAAGGGTTCTAACACCTCAAACGCTTCGATGTCCGTTTGTTGTTGTGTCGCATCGCCACGACCTCCAGCAAAGGGCACGCTAACATTCACGCCTGCCGCTTTGGCGGCTTGTTCAATAGCGGCGCTACCCCCTAACACAACAAGATCAGCGATACTGACGTTTTTAGCAAAATCCGCTTTAATCTTGTCATACACCGCCAAAACTTTTTGTAAACGAGCAGGCTCGTTACCTTCCCAATCTTTTTGAGGCGCCAGACGAATACGCGCGCCATTAGCACCGCCACGGTAATCAGAGCCACGGAATGTACGGGCGCTATCCCAAGCGGTTGCTACTAACTCACCAATAGTTAAACCACTGGCTAAGATTTTTGCTTTTAATGCTGTCACATCAGCATCGGTAAGTTGATAATCGGCAGCGGGGATCGGATCTTGCCAGATTAACTCTTCTGCTGGCACATCTGGGCCAAGGTAACGGCTACGAGGGCCTAAATCACGGTGCGTTAATTTAAACCAGGCCCGAGCGAATACGTCATCAAAATAAGCCGGATCTTTATAAAAACGCTCAGAGATTTTGCGATATTCTGGGTCTATTTTCAGTGCCATATCGGCATCGGTCATCATCGGATTACAACGAATTGACGGATCTTCTACATCAACCGGCTTATCTTCTTCTTTAATGCTCACCGGCTCCCATTGACTGGCGCCAGCAGGGCTTTTGGTCAGTTGCCAATCATGCTCTAGCAGTAAATAGAAGTAACCGTTATCCCATTGGGTAGGGTTGGTAGTCCACGCGCCTTCAATACCACTGGTCATGGTATCGCGACCTATGCCACGGGTTTTGTGGTTAACCCAGCCAAAGCCTTGCTCTTCAATCGGCGCGCCTTCTGGCGCTGGGCCCAAATTACTTTCTTTGTTGTTACCGTGCGCTTTACCGACGGTGTGGCCACCTGCCGTTAGAGCAACGGTTTCTTCATCATTCATGGCCATGCGTTGAAAAGTCACGCGCATGTCGTGTGCGGTTTTAAGCGGGTCGGATTTACCATCAACCCCTTCAGGATTGACATAAATGAGACCCATCATTACTGCAGCGAGTGGGTTTTCTAAATCTCGCTCACCAGAGTAACGAGTACCAGGGCTACCAGAGGGGGCTAACCATTGTTTTTCTGAGCCCCAGTAGGTGTCTTTTTCAGGATGCCAAATATCTTCGCGGCCACCAGCAAAACCAAACGTTTTAAAACCCATTGATTCATAAGCCATGTTGCCGGCTAAGATCATTAAATCGGCCCAAGAGAGTTTATTGCCGTATTTCTTTTTAATGGGCCATAGTAAGCGGCGTGCTTTGTCTAAGTTACCGTTATCAGGCCAGCTGTTTAGTGGCGCAAAACGTTGGTTACCGGTACCGGCACCGCCACGACCATCGGCAATACGGTAACTACCGGCACTGTGCCAAGCCATTCGGATAAATAAACCACCATAATGACCCCAGTCAGCCGGCCACCAAGATTGGCTGTCGGTCATTAAGGCTTTCAGATCGGTTTTAACGGCGTCTAAATCTAAGCTTTTAAAGGCTTCGGCGTAATTAAAGTCAGCACCCAGTGGATTGGTTTTCTGATCATGCTGGTGCAAAATGTCTAAATTAAGAGAGTTTGGCCACCAGGTCATGGTGCTGTTGGCATTGGCTGTATTCGCGCCGTGCGCGATAGGACATTTGCCAGAAGAATTGTTCGTACTCATTGATCACTCCTTGTAGAGGTCGTTGCAAAAACGTTTACGGCTAAGCCGTTTGTAACTGCATTGACTATAGACCTCTAACAAATTTTTTTAAAGTAACTTATTCCGAACAGTCTAATAGCTTTTTTGAATTAGGAAATTAATTGATGGTTAAAATAAATGGCTAAAAGTGGCAGCTTAATGTGGTTGCCACTCAACACCATAATGCGTAAAAATCTCGGCATCGCGGTTATACCAGCGCCGAAACGGTTCAATATCAAAACCGTGTAATTGCGCCAGCCACGCATAACGTATAGCGGTTTTTAATAAATCAGGGTATTGCCAGATCCGGCCATAGGCCACCACAGCGAGCTCAGGTTGCTCGCCCAAAATATCAATGGCTTGCATCACTTTGTGTAAATAACGCAATTCTTCGGTAAACTCGGGAGTAATGCTGCTGTTATCGTGTTTGCTGCTCATTATGCCAGATCCCTTTTTCCTTCAATAAAGCTATATCGGCCAACCAGGGGTAAGGTTTAGCACGAACCGCTACGTGCGCAGTCCTTTTTTGCTAAGTGAATAAATTACTTAAATTTTATTATTTTGAAGCGGGTACAAGGCCATACCCCAGTCAGCAGCGTTAAAGTTTAATCAGCGCTTGTATTCAGTGTCTGTTGTCACCATTAACAAGCTAGCCTACTTGCTGACTTACCCGAGGAATGTATGACTGTTGCCAGCAAAGGCGTTGCCACACGTGCAGTATTACCGTGGATCGGCCGCTTTTTATTACCCTATCGCGGCCGTGTGGTCGCAGCGATTGTGTTTCTGTTGATTGGCTCTTTAGCCTGGCTGGGTTTAGGGCAGGGCGTGCGACTGATGGTCGACGAAGGTTTTGTCACCGGAAATTTAGCGCGTTTAAATCAACTGACTGCCCTGGTGCTTGGCATCACTTTACTTGCCTCGGTTGCGGTATTTTTACGTTTCTATTTTATGAGCTGGCTGGGTGAGCGCGTCAGTGCCGATATTCGCAATGCGGTGTATCACAATATGCTGAGGCTCTCACCGGCGTTTTACAGTGAAACGCGCACTGGCGAAGTCATTTCCCGTTTTACCGCCGATACCACTTTGTTACAAAGCGTAGTGGGATCCAGCCTTTCGATGGCACTGCGCTCTGCGGTGACGGCTATCGGCGGTTTAATTATGATGGCTTTTACCAGCTTTAAATTAACCGCCTTGGTATTTATCGCGGTGCCGTTAGTGCTGTTACCTATTTTAGTGTTAGGCAAAAAGGTACGGCAACTGGCGCGAGACAGCCAAGACAAATTAGCCGTTATTGGTGCTCATGTGGATCAAAGTCTGCACGAAATTCATACCGTACAAGCCTATGGTCACGAAGCACGCGATGAAACTGTGTTTAAAGCAAAAATCGAGCAGGTGCTCGCTGCCGCGCGCGGCCGTATTTTTTATCGCGCGTTGTTAATTGGTACGGTGATGCTGCTGAGTATTGGCGCTATCACCATTGTCGGTTATGTCGGCGCTTTAGACGTGGTGAGCGGGAAGGTCAGCCCTGGGCAATTAACTGCCTTCTTGTTTTATGCCGTAATGGTAGCCGGCGGCATGGCGACGATTAGCGAAGTCATTGGTGAGGTACAGCGTGCCGCAGGTGCGGCTGAGCGTTTAATTGAATTAGCGGAAATGCCAGTGACGATTAGTGCGCCAGTGCAACCGCTAACGCTTACCGCTCCGGTGCGCGGTGAGCTGCAATTTAAGCAGGTTGCTTTTGCTTATCCGCAAGTCCCTGAACAAACCGTGTTGTCACAATTGGATCTGCACATTCAACCCGGTGAGCGTTTAGCCCTTGTTGGCCCCAGTGGCGCCGGTAAAAGTACTATATTTCAATTGTTACAACGCTTTTATGATGTTACCGCAGGCAGCATAGCGTTAGATGGCCAAGCCATTACACAGCTTGACCCTCAGCAGTTGCGCGCACAATTTGCACTGGTGCCGCAAGATGCCGTAATATTTGCCGATTCTGTTGTCGAAAACGTGCGCTATGGTCGGCCAGAGGCCAGCTTGGCTGATGTTAAAGCGGCCTGCCAAGCCGCGCGTGCTGACGAATTTATTCAGCAGTTTAGTGCCGGTTACGAAACACAACTGGGTGAGCGCGGTGTGCGCTTATCGGGTGGTCAAAAACAACGTATTGCCATTGCCCGCGCCATTTTAGCGGATCGGCCGATTTTGCTATTAGACGAAGCCACCAGCGCTTTAGATGCCAGCAGCGAACACGCTGTTAAGCAAGCATTAGAGCAAGCGATGCAAGGTCGCACTACCTTGATCATTGCTCATCGACTGAGCACGGTACTGACTGCCGACCGCATTTTAGTGTTAGATCAAGGTCGCGTCATTGCCAGCGGTAAGCATGACGAGCTTTTACACAGTTGTGCGCTGTATCAAGAATTGGCGCAACTGCAATTTTTAACGGAGTAAGTTTTCACCAAAGCTGATTAGTTTGTCAGAGCGCTGGCAGAGTGCGGTGAGCTTCACAAACCCCAATAACAAGCAAAGAGTGCGCAATGTTACTACCTATTCTTGCCATCAGTGTTGGCGCTTCCTGTGGCGCGGTGTTGCGCTGGTTACTTGGCTCAGCGCTGAATCAACATTGGCATGTGTTACCACTGGGTACCTTGACTGCCAATTTACTGGGCGGCTTTTTAGTCGGGGTGGCGGTGCCATGGTTGGCGCAACACTCTCACTTAGCGCCAGAGTGGCGCTTATTGATTATCACCGGCTTTTTAGGTGGCTTAACGACGTTTTCCACCTTTTCTGCTGAAGTGATTGAAATGCTGCTAGAGCAAAAATACAGCCATGCCGCCGCAACAGCGGCGCTGCACTTAATTGGCGCTTTACTGCTTACTGGCCTGGGCTTTATACTGGCGCGTTTTTTTATGCCACCTACGGCTGGGGCAGGATAGTTAAACTATCGCTGCCCGCGCTCTGACCATACACTAACCAATCATTATTTAGCACAATGGTGCTACTGCCAAATTGATAACGCCCCGGCAAGGTCGCCAGTACACGATACTCCAAAATGGTTTCTCCTTGCTCGATAGCATTAACCTGTAGCTGTAATTGCTGCTCTTGCTGCCAAAGCGTATTGATGATTTGGCTGCGGCTATCCGTGTGAGTGGCATGCTCTTCAGGTAAGGTATCTGCATCACGGGCCGGTAACAATAATAACCCCGGTAATAGGCGCTCATGAATTGTGAGATCGCGCCGTGACACAGGGCTTTGCACGATAAATTGTACTCGTAAAATATCGCCTGATAGCACCTCATTTGCCGTAACCCATCGTCCCTGTTGCAACTTTAACAACTGCCGCTTAAGCCCAAGTCCCTGATGTAACGCCTTGATGCGGCTAAGCGGCTGCTCAAATTGCACGCTTAACCAATAATTGGCCGGTAGGCTATGCTGCCAATCGTCACTGTTAGATACAGCGCGAAGTTTAGCCGCAACCGGCTTAGCGACGGCTTGCGACTTCGCACCATAAAGTGCCAGTGTACAAATAAAATTCGCTTGGGCAGAGCCAAAATGGCCAGCTGCGTGTTGTGCTTCGACAATTCGGCTTTTTAAGCCTTGTAAGCGTGGCAGGTTAACGGGGCTTGCGTATAACACCCAGCAGGCGGTGACGGTATCTAACTGGCTAAAAGACTGATCCTGGTAGCCACTTTGGATAAGGGCCTTTTGCCATTGCTGGTATTGCGGTTGTAAGGCTGCATCCTCGTTTAGTAAATGGCCTAAAGCAACAACCAATTGGGCTTGCAATTTTAAACTGGCCGCATCGCTTGCTTGCCCCACTTGGCTGCGTAAACCTTGCAAGGTTTCAAGCGGCACACGTTGTCGCATGCTTTGCCACAGTGCCAATAATACCTGCTCGTCCAAAGATAATGGCCGATAGCGCGAAGTTAATTGTTTTTCTGCCTCGGCGATATTACTGGTAGAGAGCAAGTCACCGGTGTTTACCCCCAGGGCAGCAAGGTGCTGTAGCGCCCAGAGCGTATAAAGCTGACTGCTGTTATCGGCCTGCTGCGTTTGATAACGACGATAACCACTATCATCACGATAGGCAATTGCCCAGTTTGACAGCGGCACTTGCCCGGCCCAAGTTGGTGCTTTATTAGACAGAGTGTAAGCGATTAACCAATCACTCAGTTGCTCAAACCATTCTGTTGGCGCCTCGGTTTGCTGTGGCATCAAGGCGGCCCAATCAGCTTGCTGGGTAGCGGCAGCAAAGGCTTGGGCGCTTAGTACTGTTGCCCCTACAGGCAGGCTTACCCTTGAGGTATTGCTGGTTAGTAAGCGCCGTTGCTGCTGGGCTTTCGCGGCTAAAACCTGCAGCTTATGTTGTTGTAGCAGCCTGGGTACGCCAGGGTTATCTGAGCTGTTGCTTAGCTGCTCCAGGCGCAAGGTGTAGTGGCCGGCGTGACGTTTTGGCAGCGCAATAGCATGTTGTTGCCGCTCTGCTGCGCCAAGTGTGACTGTCCACTGTGCTATAGGCTCATCATCTAGTAGCAGTCTTAGCTGTTGCTGCTCAGCCTGTTTGTTTGGGTTAAAGAGCATCACGCTGGCATAGCTGTCATCACCTTCGAACGCCTCAACGGGGGCATTTAAGCGGGTTTCGAGATTAGCCTTTACTAAGGTCGAAATAGACTGGCTGTGCTGCTGTTGTGTACTGGCCGCAATAGCTACCAAATGCCAGTTGCCCGGTTTTTTCGGTGTATTCAGGGTTAAACGAAGTGGCTTGTTTGCCATAAGCCTATGTTGTCCTAGCCAAAGGGGAATTTCGGCCTGAGGTAATGCTGGGGGTTCTGAACTTCTCACTGCGCTATCTGCCATAGCGAATTGCAGGCCAGCGCTTAGCATACGGGCAGATAATGGCCACTGCGCCATAATGAAGGGTGTTATAAGCTCAGGTTCAAAGGCGCTGGCTAAATCAGTAGCATACAAGTAAGACGCTTTAAAACGTGAAACCAGAGCATTAGGATTTAGGTTACCTAGGGCGCCACTGCGGGTGTGATAAAGCAGCGCCTCATCTAACCAAAACAGCATAACCGAAGCGGTGCTCTTGCTTGTGATCTCAATATCGACACTGTTATCTGCCTGTAACGCTGTAGCCGGCGTTAACAGTGACAGCGTAAAAGGTAAGGCGCTGATACTGTCAGCGGCACGGATGTCATGCGTGATGCGCGTTAACTGTTGCTGTTCATCGGCATACTGCAGTGTTAACGACAGTTCGGGCTGCATTGCTGGCGTTAACGCCAATTGTACGGGGTTATCCCCTGGCGTAAGTCGCAGTGGCATAACCTGTTCAATACCTTGGCTTAGCACAAACAATAACGCATCACGCGTTATCTCACTTTGAATACTGATATCCAGCGTTGCTGGCCAGCTATTTAAGGTTCCAGGCGCGATAATGAGGGGTTTGCTTAGCGCTTTTGACCTGGGTTTTTGCTCCGTCAAATTGACCTGTTTTATGGCTAATTGGCTGGGTGTGCCGTAGTGTAAATGCAAGTACAGCCATTGCCTCTCTGCTGTTTTTAGTTGTGTCGGGACTGCACAATCAAGTGGCAAGCGCGCAGGCTTTGTAATACAGCGTGCAAGCACCGCTGAGGTCGGATCGGCACTTTCACGCCAGAGCGCTTGCGTAACCGGCACCGTATTAACCAATGTGTTGTGTAAAGTGCCCAGCTCAAGCGCTACTAACTTCAGCAGGTTGGCCATGCGCTGATGGCCAATTAAATGGGTACGATTGTAAATAACCAAGCCACTACCACTGCGCTGGCGTTCACCTAAGCTATCGGTGACATCGAAAATATGATGGTGTTGATAGGCCGGGGCACCATGACTGACCGTTATGCCTGCTGGCAGCTGTAAGGGGATACTCAGCTGTCCGTTTTCATTGGTTGTGTAAGGCGTGATTACCTTGGCAGGGGTGGGGTAATCACCCTCATCATCAAATTGATACCCTTTTGGAAAGCCTCTTTGATAGTGGTAGCGCAGCGGTCGCCAACTGGCCTCATGCTGTAATTCGGTTTGTATTGGTACGCCTGTCATTGAGCTTACAGAAAGCGTTAGCGCAGCGCTTTGTTTCGGGGTTACGTACTCTGGGTGGGCGGTATCAAGCCGATACAGCGGTAAACGCAAGGGTTTCACCTCAAAATAGTGGCTTTTAAGAACGCGATCCTGCTTAAGCAGTGACACGTTGTAGCTCCCCGCGTGTTTGATGAGCGCAGCCGGTAAGTGATAGTGATAAAAGGCTTCAGGGTTGGCGTTTATCTTGGCAATCGTAACAAAAGGCGTGGTGGCGCTCTCGCTAAGTGTACTGGTCAGTGGCCAGCTTAAGATCTGTTGGCCATGGCGGCTCAGTGTCAGTTTAAATTCGCTTTGCGATGCAGGCGCAGTCAGGCCCTCTGCACTTTGCTGGCGTAACAGCAACATTATCTCTGCACTTTGGCCTGGTTGATACACCGGCTGATTACTTTCTAGCCAAGCTTGTGGGGCAGGTTCCTCTTCATCAAGATACAAGGGGTTAATGGCAATGAAGTTTTGCTGTTGGCTCCAGATCCAACAACGTGCATACTCAGGTGCCGCCAGCCCTTGTGTTAATTGGTGTTTAGGCAGCGCTAAACGCCCGGCTGGATCGGTATGTCCTAGTAATAGCGGTGTGGCTTGGCCCAAACAAAGCCGTGAGATCGCTACCTCAGCCTGCGGTTGTTGTTGCCAATTGGTCACTTGTACAACGAGATCACCGGCCTGAAAAATCTGTAGATTAAAGGCCGCCCGTTGCAGCCAGTTTTGCACCGCTTTGCCGGTGTTATCCGCCAGTTGATAAACATACACGCCGCTTTGGGCCAGTGTTTCGCCGCTAAAAAGCGGGCTACGAGCGGCAAAGTGTTCATCGTTTACCGCACTTTGCCAAGGCTGCTGCGTGTTAAAATGCGTGGCAAGCTCTGCGGCAGTGAAAGCCGGAAATAAGGAATGCTCTTTGCCATAGCGCTCAGCTTTACGTGGCGGTATGCCTTGCCATAAGTTATTAAGCCAAGTTTGAAAAGCCGTTGAATTGGTAAAATGTTGATAATAGATCGTAAGATCAAAGCTCTGGCTTTGCTGGCTGAGAACTTCAGGTACCACTTTAGGCTTTTCGGCAATGCTGCTGGCTAATGCCTCGTCGGTTTGCGTGATAAAGGCGGTGCGTTTTTTGGCATAGTGCTGCTGCCAGGCCTGTTCTGGCCAAGGCAGCATGAGTGCGTCCTGATCGTCTTGTCTGCTCATTTGCCAAAACGGCGTGGCGGCGTTGGTGTTAAACGTTAGGTTAGTGGCTTCTGGGAAAATAGCCGTGAGCTGAAACTGATAGCTGGCCAAAGCACTTAGATATAAGTGCAGCAGCGTTGTGCCATCAGCCTCGCGACTGATTTTGCCTTCGGCATAAGGCCCTGTGACCCAATGTTCAGCTAAAAGCCCGATACCCTCGTTATGATCAGCAAAAAAATCTTTTGCAACGGGCTCTGCTAACAACATGCGCAGTGCCAGTTGCTGTGGTGGACAGTCGGTGTGGCGTGGATCAATGGCGCGATACTGCCGCTCTTCGCTGTGATCTGCGGTATAAGTCATAGCAGTTTGGCTAGGCTCAGCAAGGCAATACCAGCCTAAAAAGCGATTTTGCGTAAACACCTCGCCTTGCCAAATAACCCGCTCTGGTGCATCCGGCTGGCTCACCCCAGCGGGTAAAAACAGCTGATGCTCGCCGGTTTCATCGGTTTCTAAGCTGATTTCTTGATAACGATATTGATTTTCAGGGTAGTAGTGCCCGCCAGTTAAGGCTGTTGGCCTTACCTTACCCGAGGGCAAACGTAATTGAAGTTGTGCTAATTGCGCTTCTGACCAGCGTGGATCTACTTTTAAAAGGTGCGCCTGATTAAAACTACTTTGCCTGATAAAGGCGCTTAGCCCTTCCACTTCTAATAAAAACGCTCCCGCGCTAAAGTGTTTAGTGACTGAGCTGGCTAAATGGGCATTTAAGGCTGTTAGCTTCTCAGTTAGCGTCACAGTAACTTGCTGCTCTGTGGCCACTTGGCTATCACAGGCCAATACGCTCGGCTCTGGGAAATGCCAGCGACAGCTAAGTTTAGGCTGAAATTCAATGGCCTCGGTAAGCTCAGCGGGCGGTAATTGCCCGGGTATATGTAGCGCTTGGTTAAAGCGAAACTGCACCTGCATTAAACCGGTTTCATTTAACGACCGAGTCTTAAAGTCGATAAGCGCTAAGCTCGATTCGACCGATGGTTTAGTGTCATCGGTTATGGCTGTGGGGCTTTGCCACTTAGTGCAGGATAGTAAACTTACGCTTAAGCAAGCCGTTATAAAAATTGCGCTAAAGGTGCGTTTTGTAAAGGTGGCAGTGGATGTCATTCATCGTCCGTGATTAGCCAAAGTGCATTTAAAAACCATTTAAGCATGGTGCAAATGGGCTGTAAATCACCTTTTTTGCTACGCTAGGGTGCCATTTTGCAGGGTATCTCTATCTTTTTCTGTGATTATAAGTAGCCGTTTATCTTCAAGTAATTTGTGTTATGTCGCTTTACGCTACACTGTGCAAATTTACAGTGTGGCGTTATACTTCCTGCTCGTTATGATATTGCATCCATCGTTATTGCCTTTGCAAACAGTTAACTGACTGTTCTAGCAAGTGCAGTCAAGTTTTCAGGAACGAAACAATGACCCTCACCCCCGGCTTTATTGCTGCCCATAGCCATCGCTTAGAAGCCTTAACTGATCTTGTGGTGCAGTTAGTGGCGCAATATCCGATTGCCCCTTTAGAAGAAGAAGTGGTATTGGTGCAATCTAATGGTATTGCCCAGTGGTTAAAACAAGCGCTGGCCAGCCATACCGGTATTGCCACTATGCTGGAGGTGACTTTGCCTGCGCGTCTTGTGTGGCGTGCTTATCGGGCCGTGCTTGGTCAAGCGATCCCCAGGCAATCACCGTTTGATAAAAGCCGTTTACGCTGGCGCTTATTGCGTTTACTACCTGCGTTGATGCAGCAACATGCCGAGTTTGCAGCGCTGCAAAGTTATGTAGCAGAAGATGCCGATCAACGTAAGCTATTTCAGTTAAGTGACAAGCTTGCTGATTTGTTCGATCAGTATCAAGTGTATCGAGCCGATTGGCTGGACGCTTGGGCCAACGGTCAGGCAACAATTTGGCATCGTGGTAAAGCCGAGCCTTTAGCCGCCGATCAGCAATGGCAAGCTCTGTTGTGGCAAGCCTTGGTGCAAGATATCGGCGCCGAGCAAATTTGTAGTAACCGCGCCACCTTGCATCAGCGCTTTTTGACAGAAGCCGCTATCCTCAGCGCCACGGGTCGCAAACCGGCCGCCTTACCGCCGCGCATTGTGGTGTTTGGTATTTCTTCCTTGCCGCGGCAAACCTTAGAAGTGCTACACGCCCTTAAAGGGCTGTGTCAGGTGGTGCTATGCGTTCATAACCCTTGTAAATACCACTGGGCAGATATTGTGGATGGTCGTGAGCTGTTAAATCAGGCAGCGAAGCCTCGCTTTAAAGAAAAACAGCCCTTAACAGCTGTGGCGCAAGCCGAGTTACATCAATTTGCTCAACCCTTGCTGGCGTCTTGGGGCAAACAGGGGCGTGATTATATTCGTTTACTGGATGAGTTTGATGAAACGCGGGCTAAGGCTGAGCGTTTTGCCGATCTGCATTTTGATTTATTTGATGAAGATGAAAACGACACGCTTTTAACACAATTACAAAGTGATATTTTGAATTTACGGCCTTTAGCAGAAAGTCAGCAAGGGCGGCAGCGCCAAGCAACGGATCAGTCATTACTTTTTCAATCTTGTCATAGCCCTCAGCGCGAAGTGGAAGTGCTGCATGATCAATTACTTGCCGCCTTTGCCGTCGACCCAAGCTTGCAACCGCGCGATATTATGGTGATGGTACCGGATATCAACCATTATGCGCCCTATATTGATGCCGTGTTCGGTCAACTGGCGCGCGAGGATAAGCGCTTTATTCCTTATACCATTGCCGATCAAGGGTTACGGCAGCGTAACCCGATGTTGCAAGCCCTTGAATTGGTGCTCAGTGCGCCACAACAGCGTTTTACCCAAAGCGACGTATTCGACTTACTTTATGTGCCGGCAATTCAACAGCGTTTTGCGATCAACCAAGCGCAGGTAGTGCAACTGCAGCAATGGAGCCAAGCAGCCGGTGCTCGCTGGGGCTTAGATGCGAAGCAGCGCCAAGCCTTGGGTTTAGACTATTCCTTTAATGCCAATAGTTGGCAATTTGCGTTAGATCGTATGTTGTATGGCTATGCCGCTGGCAACCAAGTTGAGCAACCGTGGCAGCAGATTGAACCCTATGCTGAAGTGGCTGGTATTGCTGCGCAAGCGGTGGGGGCACTTGCCAATATACTGCAGCTATTACAGCATTATTGGCAAGCCTTGGCACAAAGCCAAACACCGGCACAGTGGCATCAATTATTACAAAACTTGCTGGATGAACTGTTTTTAGCCAAGGCCGATGAGGAATATTTACTGCTTGGCCGGTTACGCGATACCCTTGATGAGTGGTTAAGCAGTACCGATGAAGCCGAGTTTCACGGCGATCTGCGTTATAACATCGTGTTGGATGTTTGGTTAAGTGCGGTGGATGAGCCTAATTTACAACAGCGCTTTATGGCCGGCAGTGTCAACTTTGCTACCTTAATGCCGATGCGGGCTATTCCGTTTAAACGTATTTGTTTGCTAGGAATGAATGATCAAGATTACCCACGAACCAGCAGTAAAACCGATTTTGATTTAATGAGTTACTACACGCGGCCCGGTGATCGCTCGCGCCGTGAAGATGACCGCTATTTATTTTTAGAGGCCATGCTCTCGACGCGTGAGCAATTTTATATCAGTTGGGTTGGGCAAAGTGCGCAAGATAATAGCCATTTGCCGCCTTCGGTTTTAGTGGGACAATTACAAGATCACCTGAACGCGGTATGGGGTGCAGACTGCGCTGCGGCTTTAACGCTTAACCATCGCTTACAACCTTTTGCCAGTAGTTATTTTCAAGCTGAGGCGGATGCCCGCTATTTTAGTTATGCCAAAGAGTGGTTACCGTTACATCAGGCTAATACCGCCGCGGCTGCTACGCTGACACCTTTACCGGCGTATCAAGCTGAAGCGGCGTTTAGTTTAGCTGACTTACGCACCTTACTGCGTGAACCGGCACAAATGTTAGCCCGCAGACGGCTTGGGGTTTATCTTGAGCGTGTTGAGCAAGCCGCCACTGATGTTGAGCAATTCACTGCCGATAATTTAGTGGCCTGGCAACAACGTGATCTGTTGTTACAACACCTATTACAAGCCGAAAGCAGCTGCACAAGCAGCGCGCCGACTCTGTTGTTACAACAAAGTATTACTCGGCTTAGGCAGCGCGGTCATTTGCCTTATGGCCATGCGGCTGATCCGGTTTTAGCCGACAGCGAGGCGGCAGTACTGACGATATATGAACACTTTTGCAAGTTACGCGATACCAAAAGGCCGCTTAGCGCTGAGCGATTCAGCTTATCTTTAGAGGGTTACCAGTTAGAAGATGAGCTAAACAGCCTGTATCACGTTGCCGATGGGCAGTTGCTGCAAATCGAATTAAACGTGAGCAAAGTCGCTAATTTTAAAGCGCGCAGTTACGAACTGGTTTGGCGTAACGTTATCGTGGCTTATTTAAAGCATCTTTTTGCCAGTGCCGCGTTACCAAATCAGTTGCTCAGTACGGTTATTATTGGTGAAGGCAGCATGTTAACCCTGTCACCCATCGCAGCAGATGAGGCGACACGTCAGCTGGCTAATTTATTTAAACTCTTAACCGAGGCGCTGTCTCAGCCATTACCGGTTGCGTTAAGTTTGGCCGAAGCCTGGTGGAAAAAATCAGATAAAGACCAAGAATTGACTGAACAAGACTTAAGCAAATTATATCTAGGTGATGACTTTATTGCCGGTGAACAAAGCAAGTTAGGGTATTTAGCGCGTTTTTACACCGATGCCCAGAGCCTGCTTGCCGCGAACTTCGTCAGTTATTGTCAGCAATTTTACCAGCCGATGTTTGCCTTATTACAACAAGGCACTGCCACGAAACTGGATGCGGCTCAGGATGCAGGAGATGAGGCATGAGCGTCACGTTAAGCAGTCCTTTGCAATTGCCTTTAGCGGGCAGTGCTTTAATTGAAGCCAGTGCCGGTACGGGCAAAACCTTTACCATTGCGGCCTTGTATGTGCGCTTTATTTTGGCGCATATTCCCACACTTTTGGCACCCGCTCGTCGCGCTTTACCTTTATTGCCCGCAGATATTTTGGTGGTGACGTTTACTAAAGCGGCCACAGCCGAGCTTAAAGATCGTATTCGCCAGCGTTTAGTCGAAGCCGCGGTGTTGTTTCGAGACACTGAAACACCGGCTGGCGCCGATCCTTTTTTGGTGGCGCTAAAAGCCGAGTTTGCCGTTGAGCACTGGCCACAATGTGCTTATGCGTTGCAAATGGCCAGCGAAGCGATGGATGAAGCCAGTGTTAAAACGATCCACAGCTGGTGTCAAAATGTGCTGCGCGAGCATGCCTTTAGCAGTGGCAGTTTATTTAGCCAGCAATTAGTCACCGATCTTAGTCAATTGAAGCTAGAAGCCGTTCGTGATTACTGGCGTAACTTTTGTTATCCGTTAACTGCACAGCAATTGCAGGCGGTACATGCTGTGTGTCAAAGCCCAGAAGACTTGTTAGAGCGGATCAACGGTTTATGGGAGCATGCCAAACCAAGCCTGATGCCGCGGGATCTGGCCGAGATGATCAACGCGCAACAACAGCAGTATCAGCAACAGATCTTAGCGGCGCAGCAAGATTGGCAAACGCGCTTACCACGTTATATCGATTGGGTTGATTTGGCTTGCAACAACAAATGGTTGGATAAACCACGCACTTATAACAGTAATAAAGTACGCAAAGATTTTTCGGCATTAAATCAATGGTTAGCCACTGCCGATGAGCAGGTACTGCAAGATTTTCCTGATTTAAAAGACGCGCTACTAAAAAATTACGGTAGCGATTTTCAGAGTAATTACACTGGTCCAGCTTTAGAGGAAGATTTTCCGGCGCAGTTATTGGCTCTGAATAGCTTGTTTAACCAAGGCCCGGATTTAACCTTGAGCTTATTAAGCCATGCCGTTAGTTGGTGTAAAGCGCGGTTTCAACAGCAGCTAGCGCGAGATGCGTTAATGGGTTTTGACGATATTATTGAACAAACGGCGCGCGCGGTCACGTCGGCGAGCGGTTCACAATTAACCGAGGTACTGCGACAGCAATATCCGGTTGCGCTGATAGATGAATTTCAAGATACCGATCCGGCACAGTACAGCATTTTTAATGCGGTGTATCAGTTAGCCAACGATCGGCAAGATCTTGCGGTATTTTTAATCGGCGATCCAAAACAAGCCATATACGCCTTTCGTGGCGCCGATATTTTTACCTATCTGCAAGCTCGACGCGACACGGCGGGGCGTCATTACACCTTAGCAACGAATTTCCGCTCTAGCCAAGCCTTAGTCAGTGCCACCAACGCTATCTTTATGCCAGCAGAGCAGGCCGCTGGCGAAAAAGCTTTTTTGTTTAATAGCGAGCAAGGTAATCAAGTGCCCTTTGTTGAGGTTGCGGCCAAAGGCGTTAAAGCGCAATTACTGATTGATGGTAAGGTACCAAGCCAGGCGTTAACGCTGTGGCAGTGCAGTGCCTCGATGCTAGATAGCAGTATGGATGACAGTAAACCACTGAGCATTGAACGCTATCGGCAAAGTCAGGCTGAGCACTTTAGTGATTATATCGTGCAACTGTTATTGCAAGCGGCGCTGGGCAAAACCGGATTTCAGCTGGGCGACGAGCCGTTAGTGCCGTTGCAAAGTAATGATATTGCCATTTTAGTTAGTACCCACAAAGAAGGGCATTTAATGCAACAAGCACTGCGCCAACGTGGGCTGGCCAGTGTCTATTTGTCTGATCGGCAATCGGTGTTTGATACCGAAGTGGCGCGCGATCTGCTAACGGTACTGCACGCCTGTGCTGAGCCTGGCGATCGCCGTGCGCTGTTAGCGGCACTTTATACCGCGTTGTTGCAATTGCCGTTAACTGAACTCGACCGCTTACAGCATGATGACCAATATTGGGATCAGCGGGTCGGGCAATTCTATCAATTTGCCGCCACCTGGCAGCAGCAAGGTGTGCTGGCGATGATCCGTCAGTTATTGCAGCAATTTGCTATTGCCGAGCGCTTATTAGCCGACAGTGCCCGCAACAGTGGTATTGCTGGCGAGCGTTATCTAACCGATCTGCTGCACTTGGCTGAAGTGTTACAACAAGCTGCGGCGAAATTGGATGGGCCCTTGGCATTGATCCGCTTTTTACACGAGCACATTTATCAACGTGACAGTTTGCAGCAAGCGGCCGATGAGCAAATTGTTAGGCTAGAGAGCGATGCTGAGCTGATTCAAATTGTCACGATCCATAAATCAAAAGGCTTAGAATATCCGCTGGTGTTTTTACCTTTTATTAGCAGTTGTAGACCCATTAAAGCCGATGACAAGGTGTTTAATTTTCATGATGAGCACGGTCAGTTACAGCAAGTATTGCAAGCAGACGAGTTGATGCTGGCTCGCGCTGATAAAGAGCGTTTAGGTGAAGATATCCGTAAGCTTTATGTGGCACTGACCCGCGCCAAGCATGCCTGCTGGGTGAGTTTAGCGCCAGTGGGAAGCAGTAACAATCGGGTTTGGCAAAAAACCGCCTGGGCACATTTAGCCGGGTTGGCTAACAACGCCTTACCTGATGAGTTGCTTAAGCAAGCACAGCAGGTGTGGCAACACCCGGCGATTGCTATTAAGCCTTTGCCGCAAGCTAGCAGCAACGTGTTCTATCAGGTAGCGCCAAGCTCCGAGCCCGCCGCAGCTGCGCAAGCCCGGCACATGCCAGCCGATCATCGGTTTGATTTATGGTGGGTGGCCAGTTATTCCGCGTTAAAATACGGTGCACTGCGCCAGCCGGACAGTCCGAGTGAGCATAATCTGTTGGATGAGCAAGACGATGCACGGGATGAATTGGCTTATGCCTTAGCGCAAGATACGGCAAGTCGTGCACCGAACCATGATACTGCCGTAAGTAAGCAAGCTTTGGCGCTGAGCCTACACGATTTACCCCGCGGCGCGGGGCCTGGCACCTTTTTACATAACCTATTGCAAGATGCCGCCGATGAAGGTTTTGCTAATGTAGCGTATGAAGCTGCTGTTCGCGCCGCTATTTTGGCTCGGCGCTGTCGGCATGGCAGTTGGCTGGCACGGCGGGAGCAGCTTGATAGCTGGCTGATGGCCTATTTGCAATCTCGTTTTACGCTCGCCGATGGCACTCAGCTGTGTTTAGCCGATCTTAAGCACTACAAGGCTGAACCCGAGTTCTGGTTTGCGGTTAATGGTATCAGTACGCTGCAGCTCGATCAGTTGATCTGTCAGCATGTGCTGCCAGGTTATGCCCGGCCGGGGTTACAAGCGAACTATTTGAATGGCATGCTCAAAGGCTTCATCGATTTAGTGTTTGAGCATAATGGACGTTATTACGTTATAGATTACAAGTCGAATTATTTAGGGCCCAATAACAGTGCTTACACGCCAAGTGCGATGCGCGATAAAATATTAAGTAGTCGTTACGACTTACAATATGTGTTGTACACGCTGGCATTACATAAGCTGCTAAAGGTGCGGTTAAAAGAGCAGTATTGTTATGAGCAGCATATGGGCGGCGTGGCCTATTTATTTTTGCGCGGCCAAACATCTAACGGCTGTGCCGCCTTTACCGATCTGCCACCGGCCTCGCTAATTACGGCGCTGGAGCACTATTTACAGCAAGGTTCACCGCAGGGTGACTCGGCTAAAACCGTTAGTAAGGAGAGCCAAGATGTCGAATAACCTGGTGAGCAATGCCGCCGAGAGCGCCTTACTTAAACAGATCAACAGCCCGCAGTTATTGCAGTTATTGGTGGATTGGCAGCGAGTGGGTTGGTTAACTGCGCTCGATTTAGCCTTTGCTCGTTTTATTCAGCAGCATACGGCGGTTGCAAGCCAAGCCGAGTGTGACACAGCTAACCGCACTGTCACTAACCTGTCTAACAATATCAGTATGCTACTTGCCGCTTTACTTTCGCATCAAGTGGGGCGTGGCCATGTCTGTTTATCGCTTAGGGCGTTATTAGCCGAGCCAGAGCGGTTGTTGAATATCTCTGTGGAGAGTGCATTATCAGCGTCAACTAGCGCTTCGTTTACGCCGCTTTCAGCGGTGTCCTCTGTATTACT